>NZ_LMVQ01000579.1 GCF_001545925.1 Mycobacterium sp. NAZ190054
TCCGCTTTCCGCGGTTGTCCATCTGGAACGGCGGGCTGACATGGTGGCGATCCTGCGGATCGATGCCGAGCATCCGGCCGAACGTACGGGCAGGATCACCGGTAGGCGGTTCTATCTTGATCACGTCACCGCCACCGCCGCCACCGCCGTGACCACCGCGCCGGCCTGCAGCCACACGATTCCCGCGGCCGTCACCGCCCAGCTGGTCAGCGCGGCGGGCACCAGGCGCAGGTCCACCGCGTCACACCCGGACCAGCGCGCGCAACTTGTCCAGCCGGGCCGGCCCGATCCCGTCGACGTCACCGAGTTGATCGACGCTGTCGAACCGGCCGTTGGCGTCGCGCCACGCGATGATCGCCGCGGCGGTGACCGGACCGATACCGGGCAGGGTGTCGAGTTGTTCCACGGTGGCCGTATTCAGATCGACCAAACCCGTTGGGCCGGAGGAGGATCCACCCGACGACGGACCGCCGGAAGGCGCCGGCTCGGACACGATCGCGCTGCCCATCTCGGCCGGCTGCCCGGGGGCGGCGGCGATCCCGACCACGATCTGTTCGCCGTCGGCCACCCGCCGCGCCATGTTCAGACCGAGCACGTCGGCGCCGTCGAGGGCCCCGCCGGCCGCTGCCAGCGCGTCGGCGATCCTGGCTCCGGGCTCGAGGGTGACCAGCCCGGGCGTGTGCACCAGCCCGACCACGCTGACCACCACGGGTTCGGCAGGCCCCGGCGCCCCCGCAGCCGCGGCCGGAGCCGCCGACGACACCATCTCCACCGGCGGCAGCTTGGCCGACACCACCGCCGGCGGACTGTCCCGCAGCAGAGTCACGACGGTGACCAGTACCGCCAGCACGCCGACCAGGCCGAGCGCGAGGACCCCGGCGCGGCCGGGATCGGCACGGATCCGGGCCAGCAGCGCCGACGGACCGCTCGGCGCCGCCTCAGGCAACCAGCGCGACAACGTCGTGTCGGGCGGATCGTCGTCGTCCTCGGCGTCGGTGTCACCGACGGCTCCGAGCCGCCGACGCAGCCGCTCCGCGGGCATTTCGGGGGACATGCCGCGACCGTATGCCCGCCCGGCGACGACACCGCGGCGACGCGGGGGCGACGGACCCAAGCTGGGGATGAAGTCCGGTCTGGGGACAACGGTGGCTAGCATTGCTCCCTGATATGAACCGCCGAGCCCCGTTGATCGCAGGTGCGGCGTTCGCGGTGCTCTACGCGACAGCTGTGCTGCTGCTGCCCGCCCTGCCCGGACCCGAAACCGGCATCGCCCGGGTCCGGGCCCTGCTGCTGGCGTCCGCGGCGCTGGCGCTCGTCGTGGTGCTCGCGTTCGCGCGGGACCGGCTGACCGGCCCGCCCGCGCATCTGTTCACCATCGGGTCGTCTCTGCTGGCCGCGCAGCTGTGCGTGGCGGCGTGGTTCGTCGCCGGGGCCGAGCTGCGGCCCGGCCAGGTCACCGCGGGGACCGCGCGTGCCCTCGACGACATCGGGGCCATGTGGCTGCCGGTCGCCACGGTCGCCAACATCCTGGTGGCGGTCCCGATCCTGGTGACGGCCAACGAGGGTCACCTGCCCCGGTGGCTGGGGACCGTGGCGGCGGTGTTCACCGTCGAGCAGCTGATCGAGACGATCACGATCATCGGCCCCGCCGGCAGCTTCATCTCCCCCGACGGCCCGATGAACCACTACCTCGGCGGAAGCCTGACCGCCGCGTTCTTCCTCGCCCTCGGCATCGCGCTGGTGCTGCCCGGGGATCGGCCCGCCGCCGTCGATGACGCCCCCGGGGCCGCGCCGGCCGACGAATCGCCGGTGGACTGATGGCCGCGCCCCGGCTGGTGCCGCCGTGCACCACGGACACGTCTCAGGCCGAAGGTCTGCGCGCGGAGGTCCGCCGTTTCCTCGCCGAACAACTCGCCGCCGGGTCCTTCACACCGACCGCCGATGCGTGGCTGTGCGGATGGGACGAGGACTTCACCGCCGCGCTGGCCGAACGCGGATGGCTGGGGATGACCGTCCCGGTCGCCTACGGCGGGCACGGCCGTACCTTCCTGGAACGGTTCGTCGTCACCGCGGAACTGCTCGCCGCCGGTGCACCGGTGGCCGCGCACTGGATCGCCGACCGGCAGATCGTGCCGTCACTGCTCAAGTACGGGACCGAGGCGCAGAAGACCGAGTTCCTGCCCAGGATCGCGCGCGGACGGTGCTTCTTCGGCATCGGGATGAGTGAACCGGACGCCGGCTCCGACCTTGCTGCGGTGCGGACCCGCGCCGAACGCGTCGACGGCGGTTGGCGTTTGACCGGCACCAAGCTCTGGACCTCGGGAGCGCATCTGGCGCACGCGTTCATCGCGCTGGCGCGCACCGCCCCGGTGGACCCGCAGCACCGGCATGCCGGCCTGAGCCAGTTCATCGTGAACCTGCGTGGCCCCGGGGTGGAGATCCGCCCGATCGTGTCGATGAACGGATCCCACCACTTCAACGAGGTGATCCTCGATCAGGTTTTCGTCCCCGACGACATGGTGTTCGGCACCATCGGCGAGGGCTGGAAGCAGGTCACCTCGGAGCTGAGCTTCGAACGCAGCGGCCCCGAACGTTTCCTGTCGACGTTCGTCCTGCTCGACGCATGCGCCGAAGCCGCTGCCGCAGAACGGATTCCACGCACCGACGAGTTGGGCCGCCTGGTGGCCCGGGTCGCCGGCCTGCACCAGATGTCGTCGGCGGTGGCCGGTGCGCTGGAGCGCCACGAACCCGCGGATGTGGCGGCGGCGGTGGTCAAGGTGCTGGGCACCGCCACCGAGGGCGACATCGCCGAGTTCGCGCACCTGTCGGTCGACGACGCCGCACCGACACAGTTCGCCGCGATGGCGAACCTCGCCGTCGACCAGCGGCCCGGCTTCACGCTGCGCGGTGGGACGAACGAGGTCTTGCGCGGGGTCATCGCGCGCGGGTTGGGGATCCGATGACGATGCCCGGGGTGGAGCCGGCACTGGCCCAGATGATCGACGCGGTGTTCGCCGAGCACAGCACGGACCCCGACCTGTGGCGCCGCCTCGACGGGCTGGGACTGGTGCGGCTGACCGGACCGGAAGAGTCGGGCGGCAGCGGCGCAGGCTGGTTCGAGGCTGCCGAGCTGGTGTCCGCCGCGGTGCGCCACGGAGTGCGAGCACCGTTGGCGGAGAACGATCTGCTGGCCGGCTGGGTGCTGGACGCGGCCGGCATCGGCTCCGACGCCGCGGTCCGCACCGTGTGTCTGCTCGACCGGAACGGCACGGCCGACGCGGTGCCGTGGGCGTCGCACGCCGAACGCATCGTCGTGCTCTGGCCACACGACCACGGGTACCGGGCCGCCGACCTGGCCGCCGGGTCGGCGACCGTCGCTGCCGGCGCGAACATGATCGGCGAACCCAGAGACCGTGTGACGGTGGACATCTCGTCCCTGCAGGGCGTCGCCGTCGGCGCTGACCTGGTCACCCGGTTGACGCTGAAGTCCGCACTGACACGGGCGATCCAGGTGTGCGCGGCACTGGACGGCGCACTGGAACTGTCGATCGACCATGCGACCTCGCGGCAGCAGTTCGGCAGGCCGCTGGCGAAATTCCAGGCTGTGCAACACCTGATCTCCGACACCGCCGCCGAGGCCGCGCTGGCCCGCTCGGCCACCGAGGCGGCGCTGACGGTCGCGGTGGACAGCGACTGGTCTTCTCCCCGACTGGAGTTCCTGGTCGCGGCGGCACGGTCCTGCGCCGGTCACGCCGCGTCCGTCGTGGTGCGCAACGCCCATCAGGTGCTCGGGGCGATCGGAACCACCAGGGAGCACCGCCTACACGAATTCACCCGCGCCGCGCTGGCGTGGCGCTCGGAGTTCGGTTCGATGCGCCACTGGGATGCGCTGCTCACCGACATGGCCACCCGGGCCGGGACTCACCGGCTGTGGCAGCTGATCTGCCCGTGACGGCTCAGCGCACGATCACCGAGCTGGGCTCACGCGGGGCGCCCAGCATCTCGCGGTGCGACGGCGGCGTGCGGCCGCCCTCATCGGTGATGCCGTAGCGCGCAGCGGCTTCCGCGGCGATCACGGTGTGACCGCTGAGGCCGTCCAGTTCGGGATCGCGGTACAGCGCGTCGATCACGTGCCCGGCGAACTCCGGCGTCTCGGCCTGCCCGGCGAAGGCCGCGAGCGCATCGGGATCGCTGAACGCCGACCGCAGTTTCTCGGTGAGCAGGATTCCCAGCCACACCGACACCGCCGCGACGCCGGTGCCGCGGAGATCGACGGCCATGTCGGCGGCCAGCTTGTCGATGCCGGCCTTCTGGGCGCCGTAGGCCGGGCCGTGCATGTAGCAGACCGATCCGGGCGAGGACGTGAACGCGATCAGCCCGCGGGGCTGCGCGATCAGCAGCGGTGCGGCGTGCCAGGACGCGACGTAGGCCGAGCGCAGGCCGACGTTCAGCACGTCGGCCAGCTCGCGCGGTTTCTCCCAGAACGGCTTGCGGCTGACCAGGTCGTCGGAGATGGTGGCGGCGTTGTTGACCAGCAGGTCCAGCCGGCCGGCTTCGGCGCCGACCCGCGCGAACAGCGCACCGACGGCGTCGTCGTCGCGGTGATCCACGCGCACCCCGGTACCCCACGGGGCCTCGTCGGCGACGGTGCGGCCCGTCCCGTACACCCGCCATCCCCGACCGGCCAACGCGGTCGCGATACCCAGTCCCGCGCCGCGGCTGGCACCCGTCACCACGGCCACCGGCGCCATGTCACCCATGCGGACACCCTAGAGGCAGTAGCTTGACGCCATGATCATCACCGCCGACCGACCCCTGCGCGTCATCCAGTGGACCACCGGCAACATCGGCCGGCGGTCGCTGCACGCGATCATCGGCCGCGACGACATGGAACTCGTCGGGGTCTACGCGCACGGCGCCGACAAGGTCGGCGTCGACGCCGCCGAGCTCGCCGGATGGCCGGAACCCACCGGGGTGAGGGCCACCGACGACATCGAGGAACTGGTGGCCCTGAAGCCCGACGCGTGCTGCTACAACCCGCTGTGGCCCGACATCGACGAACTGGTCCGCCTGCTGGAATCCGGGATCAACGTGTGCTCCAGCGCGGCGTGGATCACCGGCGGCAAGCAGGCCCCGGACGATCTCGACCGCATCCGAAAGGCCTGTCAGACAGGTCATTCCACGATCTTCGGCAGCGGCGCCCATCCCGGGATGAGCAACCTGGTCGGGATGGTGCTCTCGGGTGCGTGCGAGCGCGTCGACGAGATCCGCATCACCGAGTCGGTGGACTGCTCCACCTACGAGTCCGCGGGCACCCAGACGGCGATGGGATTCTCCCAGGATCCCGACACCCCCGGACTGGCCGAAAGCGTACGCAGGGAGAGCGAGGTGTTCGCCGAGTCCGCCGCGATGATGGCCGACGCGATCGGCGCCACGCTGGACCGGATCACGTTCGACGTCACGTTCACCGCGGCGACCGGCGACAGCGATCTGGGTTTCATGCAGATCCCGAAAGGCACGGTCGCCGGGGTACACGGCTACCACCGCGGCTGGGTCGGCGATCGCAACATCGTCAGCGTCGGGTTCAACTGGATCATGGGCTCACACGTCACTCCGCCCAAGCCACTCGAGCACGGCCACGTCGTGCAGGTGTTCGGGCTGCCCAACATGCGCACCGTGCTGCACTGCCTGCCGCCGAAAGACTGGACCGAACCGGGTTTCATGGGCCTGGGCATGATCTACACGGCGATGCCGGTGACCAACGCGGTGCCCGCGGTGGTGGCCGCCGCGCCGGGAATCGTCACGCTGGCCGACCTTCCTCCGATCACCGGGCGAGCAGCCCTCTGACGTCTGCCACACCCAAACCCACTCGCCCCCCCTTCGCCGAAATGGCATTCCGGCAGCGGTTGTTCGAGTGGAGGCCTGCCGGAATGCAATTTCGGCGAGGAGGGGGCCGGCTCGGCGCTACTGCGCGACCTGGACGGCCACGCCGACCGCGCCCGCGCCGACGTGGACGGACAACAGCGGGCCCATGTCGGCGACGGCCAGCGACGAGATCTGCGGAAGTCGTTGCGTCAGCGCGGCGCCGAGTTCATCGGCGGCGTCGTGGTTGTCGACGTGGTGGACCACGACGTCGGCGCCCCGGTCGCCGACCACCTCGGCCACCCGGTCGACCATCGCCGCGTGCGCCTTGGTCACCGTGCGGATCCGCTGGTCGAGCACCAGCCGGCCGTCGACGTCCAGGCACAGCAGAGGTTTGAGGGCCAGCGCGGTGCCCAGCCACGACGCGGTGGTGCGGATCCGCCCGCTGCGGCGCAGGTTGTCCAGACGGTGCACGACCAGGAACACGTGCGAACGGTTCAGCGCGGCGCGCGCCGCCGCCTCGACGGCGTCGATGTCGCCACCGGAGCGCGCACAGTCGGCGGCGGCGAGCGCGACGAAACCGACCCCCATCGCCGCCGACCGCGAGTTCACCACCCGCACCGCCGGGCCGAACTCGCGCGCCGCCGTCGCCGCGGCACTGTACGTGCCGGACAGCGCGGCCGAAAGATGAACGGCGACAACGCCCTCCCCACCGCTGTCGGCGAGCGCGCGACGGTAGGTCTCGACGAGCTCGGCCGGTGTCGCACCGGCGGTCGTCACCTTCGGACGATCGTGGATGTCGTAGGGGATGTCGTCGATCCCGTCACGCAGGTCCACTCCGTCGAGCAGCACGTGCAGGGGCACCTGGCGGATGTCCCGCCGGGTGAGCTCGTCACCCGGCAGGCATGACGACGAGTCGCTGACGACCACGACCGGCATGGACGGTCAGCCGCCGGTCGCCGGGATGTCGGAAATGTCCACGCCCGCCTCGGCCAGGCCCTTGAGCATCAACTCCGCGACGGCCTGATGGGCTTCGAAGTTCCAGTGGATGCCGTCGGGGTTGCCGCGGCCACTCATCACTTCCTCGCCCACCGCGGCTTTCAGATCGACCAGCGGTACCCCGTGTTCGGCCGCCCAGCGGGTGATCGCCGACACCGTGCCCGCCCTGCCGTGGTGGGCCATGCCGTACGTCGGGGCGATGTGGACCGACGGCAACGACGCCACCACGGGAATCCCGGGACGGTTGAAGTCGATTGCCGCCCTGGTCATCTCGAGGTACTCCACGGTGAGATGCGGCGGCAGGGCCGGGCGCGCGACCGGCGAGAGCCGCGGCTGCACCCAGCCGTAACCGTCCCGCACCCAGCGCCGCACGCGTGGCGGCCGCACGTAACGGATCAGTTCGCGCAGGGCGGTGGGCAGCGGCGACGGCAGCGAATCCATGCCCGACGTCGCGAAGACCACCGCGCCGGCCTTCGGCAACGCCGCCCACGACCGCGGATCCTGCGTGGCCGCCCACCACACGTCACGGCTGGTCCACCCGATCCGACCGATCAGCTCCACGTCCCAGTCCAGTTGCGCGGCAACGATGTTCGGCCAGATCCGGGGATCGTCCGACGGCAGCCCGCCGGTGGGCCCGTAGTAGGACAGCGAATCGCAGAAGACGAGCAGCGTCCTGTGGCCGGGGGTCGTCTCAGAGGACATCGTTGGCGACCTGCGCCGAGGCGTTCCACACGTCGAGGCGCCACCGGATGTCGGCGAACGACGCCGGATCACCGTCGGCGCGGGTGTGGCCGGCCAGCTGGACCCAGCTGGCGTTGCCCATGCCGCCGAGCACCGGCCAGTTCTCCGGAGGCAGACCGAGCAGCGCAGCGGTCAACGCGGCAATCAGCCCGCCGTGCGCAACGAGCACCACCGGCCGATCGGAACCGACCACTCCCCATTCGCTCTGCTGGGCCACCAGTTCCCGCACCAGCGGCAGGCTGCGCTCGGCGACGTCGATGCGGCTCTCCCCGCCGTGCGGCGCCCAGCGGGCGTCGTCGCGCCACGCCAGCCGCGCACCGGGGGCCACGGCGTCGACCTCCAGGTGGGTCATCCCCTGCCAGTCACCGAGATGGGTCTCGCGCAGGCGGGTGTCGATGCTCACCGGCTGACCGCTGCGGTCGCCGAGCACGACGGCGGTGTCCAGCGCCCGGCGCAGATCCGACGACACGATCAGCAGCGGTTGCCGTTTGGCCAGCGCCTCGGCGGCCGCGACGGCCTGTTCCCGGCCCAGGTCGCTCAGATCGGTGTCCAGCTGACCCTGCATCCGGCTGCCCGCGTTGTACTCGGTCTGCCCGTGCCGCAGCATGACCAGGCGGCGGATCCTCATTCGCCGTCCCCCACCGCGTCCCGCGGCACGTCGTCGAGGTCCACCGGCACCGTCGGGCAGTCCCGCCAGAGCCGGTCCAGCGCATAGAAGTTGCGTTCGTCCTCGTGCTGGATGTGCACCACGATGTCGACGTAGTCGAGCAGCGTCCAGCGGCCTTCCCGGGTGCCCTCCCGTCGCGCCGGCTTGTAGCCGGCGACGCGCATCTTCTCCTCGACTTCGTCGACGATGGCGTTGACCTGCCGGTCGTTGGATCCGGACGCGATGACGAAACAGTCGGTGATGACGAGCTGCCCGGAGACGTCGATGACGACGACGTCCTCGGCGAGTTTGGCCGCCGCCGCCTTCGCGGCGACGGTGGCCATGTCGATGGCTTCGGCTGAGGCGCTCAGGGGTGCTCTCCTTCACCTACAAGGCTGGGGCTGCGATAGAGATTACGTTTGGCGACGTACTGCACGACACCGTCGGGGACCAGATACCAGATCGGCCGTGACTGCTCGGCTCGCCGGCGGCAGTCCGTCGACGAGATGGCCAGGGCCGGCACCTCGATCAGATGCAGCGCGTCGTCGGGCAGTTCGGTCATGGCCGCCGAGACGTGCTTGCCGTCGAGCTCGTACCCCGGCCTGCTGACACCGATGAACCGGGCGATCGAGAACAACTCCTCCCAGTTCTGCCATGACAGGATCGAGGCCAGCGCATCGGCGCCTGTGATGAAGTACAGGTCCGCGTCCGGGTTCTGGGCCCGCAGGTCGCGCAGCGTGTCCTTGGTGTAGGTGGCTCCGCCTCGGTCGATGTCCACGCGGCTGACCGTGAACCTCGGGTTGGACGCCGTGGCGATCACCGTCATCAGGTAGCGGTCCTCGGCGGCGGTCACCGGCCTGCTGCGCTTCTGCCAGGGCTGACCGGTCGGCACGAACACCACCTCGTCGAGGGCGAACCGGTCGGCCACCTCGCTGGCCGCGACGAGGTGGCCGTTGTGGATGGGATCGAAGGTCCCGCCCATCACGCCCAGCCTTCTCTGCCGTCGGCCGCCTGCTTGCACGAATAGCGAGCTTACGGGAGTGCAGGCTCAGACAGCCGAGAGGCGATGAGCGTGCAGCGCCTCGGACACCTCGAACGACGCGCGGTCCGCGCGGTAGACGTCCCGGGCGTACTCGACGCACCGGCCCGTGCTGTCCTCGGTGCTGCGGGTCAGCAGGGTGCCGGCCGAGCCGGCCCGCACGCCCAGCTGCGCGCTGGTCGTGTCGTCGAGCACGATGGATTCCAGCACCGCTGTCGAACGGGCCAGGTCGATGCCGTAGCGCGAGCGCAGCACCGCCCACAGCGAGCCGTCATCGGTGACGTCGAGAATGCCGGGCGTCAGATCGGCGGGCAGGTAGGTCGTCTCCAACGCGAACGGAACGTCGTCGACGCTGCGCAGCCGGTGGAAGACGTGCACCGCGGCGTCCTCGGCGAGGTCGAGTGCGCGGCGCACCGCGGGGCTGGCGACCCGGTATTCGGCCCACAGCAGCTGGGCGGCGGGGCGCCGGCCCATCCGGGCCACCTCTTCGGAGAAGCTGCCGACGTGGAACCGGACCCGCGGCTCGGCGACGAACGTGCCACGCGGGGGTTTGCGGTACACCAGCCCCTCGCTCTCCAGCAGCGACAAGGCCTGGCGGGCGGTCATCCGGCTCACGCCGTGTTGTTCGGCGAGCTCGCGTTCGGACGGCAGCAGTGTGTGCGGCCCCAGCTGTTCGGTGGCGATCAGGTCGCGGACATCGGCGGCGATCGACATGTACAGGGGTGTCCCGGCGGGCATCTTTGCAGCGTAGCGACGTAAGTCGACTTCGGTTGTCAACATGTCCCCGGTGAACACCTCGTGACGCCGTTGACGTGTCCGGCCGATGTCCCATACCTTGGTTCAACCACATGGTCTAGACCATAGATTCGGAGTGATCGATGTCTGAGATGTCCCCGGGAAGCGATTCCGCCGAACTCGCCCAGTTCGGCTACACCCAGTCGCTGGAACGGCACACCGGCAAGTTCGCGTCCTTCGCCGTCGCGTTCGCGTTCGTGTCGATCGCAACCGGCATCTTCACCACCTACGGCTCGGTGCTCAACAGTTCCGGCCCGGTCGGCATCTGGACCTGGCCGATCGCGGTGGTCGGCCAGCTCGCGGTCGCGTTCGTGCTGGGCGCGCTGGCGTCCCGCATCCCGGTGACCGGCTACCACTACCAGTGGATGTCGCGGCTGGCGAACCCGGTCCTGGGCTGGATCATCGGCTGGATCTCGTTCACGTTCCTGGCCATCGTGGTCTGCGCGGTGGACTACACCATCGCCTCGACGATCCTGCCGGTGCTGCTGAACTACGAGAGCACGGCCACCATCGCGTGGGTGATGACCGCCGCGGTGCTGCTGCTGCAGGCCCTGCTGGTGGCGTTCTCGACCCCGTGGGCCGAGCGGGTCAACAACAGCCTGGTCACCCTCGAGCTGATCGGGATGGTCGCGCTGACCGTGCTGCTGCTGATCGTCGCGGCCGTGCGCGGCGACATGGACTTCGGGAATCTGTTCAGCAAGGGCGCCGTGCCGGGCGAGGGATTCTGGAGCTTCGGCGACTGGACGTCGGCCGGGCCGTGGATGCTGGGTTTCCTGCTCGGCGCGTTCACCATCGTCGGTTTCGAGTCCGCGGCCAACCTCGCCGAGGAGACCCACGATCCGGAGCGGGTGGTGCCACGCGCCATGTGGCAGGCCGTGCTGGCCTCCGGTGTGCTCGGGTTCCTGTTCCTGGTCGCGGTGACGCTGGCCGCCGGCGATCCGGTGGCGCTGGCCGAATCGGGCACGCCGATCGCCGACGTCATCGACAAGACGCTCGGCTCCGTGGTCGCCACGCTGCTGCTGCTGATGGTCGTGCTGGCGATCTTCGCGTGCGGTCTGGTCATCATGATCACCGGTGTGCGGCTGACCTGGGCGATGTCACGCGACAAGCGGTTCCCGGGCTGGCAGCAGTGGAGCCGGATCTCGCCGCGGTTCCACACCCCGCTCAAGGCCACCGTGCTGTACTTTTGCCTCGCCCAGCTCATCCTGGCGATCTTCGCGCACTCGGAGACCGCGCTGTTCACCCTCTTCAGCGCCGCGACGCTGCTGCCGGCGGTGATGTACGCGTCCACCGTGGTGCTGTACCTGGTCAAGCGCAAGGACCTGCCCAAGAAGAACGGCAAGTTCGACCTCGGCGTCTGGGAGGCCCCGATCCTGGTGGTGGCGGTGGTCTGGCTGGCGTTCGAACTCGCGCTGTTCCGCGACGCGGCGTTCAAGGAAGCCTGGGCGTACGTCATCGTGATGGTCGCGGTCGGGGCGGCCTACCTGGCCTACCTGTTGATCCGCCACGGCAGGAAGAGCTTGTCGATGCCGGACATGCACTCCATCGACGCCGAACTCAGTAGAGAGTGACGATCCAACCGATGCAGCACATCCTGGCCATCGATCAGGGGACGTCGGGAACCAAGGCCGTCGTCGTCGACGGAGCCGGCGACCTCCGCGCCGTCGCCGAGGTCGCCCTGCGCCCGCACTACCTGCCCGGCGGCGGTGTCGAACAGGACCCCGAGGCGCTGTTCGATTCCGTCGTCACCGCCGGGCGCCGCGCGCTCGAGCAGGCCGGGGTGGCCGTCGCCGCGGTGGCGTTGGCCAACCAGGGCGAGACGGTCCTGGCGTGGGACCGCGCCACCGGCCGGCCGCTGACCCCGGCGATCGTGTGGCAGGACCGGCGCGCCGAATCACTGTGTGCCCCACTGTCGGAGCACGCCGACGAGGTGGCCCGGCGCACCGGGCTGGTGCTCGACCCGTACTTCTCCGCGCCGAAGATGGCATGGATCCGTGAACACCTGACCCGCGACGGCGTGGTGACGACCACCGACACCTGGCTGGTGCACCGGTTGTGCGGCGCGTTCGTCACCGACGCGTCCACCGCGAGCCGCTCCCTGCTGATGTCGTTGGACGACGTGAGATGGGACGACGAGCTCACCGCGCTGTTCGGACTGGACGGCGAAGTGCTTCCCGAGATCGTCGCCAACGATCACATCGTCGGCGCCACAACGGTGTTCGGGCCCAGCCTGCCGGTCGCCGGGCTGATCGTCGACCAGCAGGCGGCGCTGCTGGCCGAAAGCTGCCTGGAAGCCGGGTCGGCCAAGTGCACCTACGGAACGGGCGCATTCCTGCTCGCGCAACTCGGACCCGACGCGGTGCGGTCGACCTCGGGCCTGACGACGTCGGTGGCGTGGCGCCTGCGTGACCAGACCCGGTACTGCGTCGACGGCCAGGTCTACACGGCGGCATCGGCGATCAGATGGGCCGTCGACCTCGGACTGGTACCGTCGGCCGACCAGATCGATTCCGCCGCAGCCGAATCCAGCGACGGCGTGCTGTGTGTGCCGGCGCTGGCCGGCCTCGCGGCGCCGTGGTGGGATTCCGGCGCCACCGCGTCGTTCTCGGGGATGACCCTCTCCAGCGGTCGCGGTCAGCTGGTGCGCGCGCTGCTCGAAGGGATCGCCGCCCAGGTCACCGCGCTGACGGATCTGGTGTCAGCCGACCTCGGCCGGCCGTTGACGCGGTTGCGTGTGGACGGCGGCCTGACCCGCTCGGCCGCGCTGATGCAGGCCCAGGCCGATCTGGCCAGGATGCCGGTCGAGGTGTACCCGTCCCAGCACGCCACCGCGCTCGGCGCGGCCGCCTGTGCGCGGCTGGCCCTGGAGCCGGGGATCTCCGCCGCGGACGCGGTGGGCAGCTGGGTTCCGGAACGCACCTACGAACCGCGGTGGTCGGCGGACCACGCCGCGGATTTTCTGCAGCGCTGGCGTCGCGCCGCCGACATGGCTGCCGCGCAGCAGGATTCACGCAAGGAGAGCACGTCATGAGTACCCAGGCCGTCTCCGACGTCGTGGTGATCGGCGCCGGTATCGTCGGCTCCGCGATCGCCCGGGCGCTGGCGGGCACCCGCCTGGCGGTCACGCTGGTCGAAGCGCGCGACGACGTCGGCGACGGCACCAGCAAGGCCAACACCGCGCTGCTGCACACCGGGTTCGACGCCACCCCCGGCACCCTGGAGTCCCGTCTGGTCGCCCGCGGCTACCAGTTGCTCGGCGAGTACGCCGCACAGACCGGCATCCCGGTGGAACGCACCGGCGCGATGCTGGTGGCCTGGACCGAGGAAGAGGTCGATGCCCTGCCCGGTCTGGTCGTCAAGGCCGAACGCAACGGCTACCGCGAATGCGGCCTGGTCTCCGCCGACGAGGTGTACCGCCGGGTGCCCGACCTCGGACCGGGAGCGCTGGCCGGTCTCACCGTGCCCGGCGAGTCGATCATCTGCACCTGGACCACCAACCTGGCGCTGGCCACCGACGCCGTCGCCCGCGGCGCGCGACTGCTGCGCGGCGCGCGGGTCATCGGTGTCGACACCGGGCCCGAGCACACCACGCTGCGCACCACCGCCGGGGAGGTACGTGGCCGCTGGATCGTCAACGCCGCCGGCCTGGGCGCCGACCACCTCGACGCCGAGTTCGGGTACCAGCGCTTCACCGTGATCCCGCGCCGCGGTGAGCTTCTGGTGTTCGACAAACTGAGCCGGCCGATGGTGCCGCTGATCGTGCTGGCCGTGCCGTCCTCGCGCGGCAAGGGCGTGCTCGTCAGCCCGACCATCTACGGCAACGTGATGGTCGGCCCGACGTCGGAGAACCTCGACGACCGCACGGCCACCGGCACTTCCGAGAAGGGGTTCGACTTCCTGATGTCGAAGGGGCGCGCGTTGATGCCGTCGCTGTTCGACGAAGAGATCACCGCCAGTTACGCGGGCCTGCGGGCCGCCACCGACCACGACGACTACCTCATCGACCTCGACGCCCGGCAACGCTACGTGCTCGTCGGCGGAATCCGCTCGACCGGACTGACCTCCGGGATGGCGATCGCCGAGCATGTCACCGGGTTGCTCGCCCACGCCGGCGTCGACGTCGCCGAGCGCGACGACCTGCCGCCCCCGCCCCGCATGCCCAACCTCGGGGAGGCCGGAGTGCGCCCGTACCAGGACGGCGAACGCATCGCCGCCGACGCCGAGTACGGCAGGATCGTGTGCTTCTGTGAGCGGGTCACCGCCGGGGAGATCCGCGACGCCTTCGCCTCCCCCATCCCGCCGGCGGATCTCGACGGCCTGCGCCGCCGCACCCGCGTGATGAACGGCCGCTGCCAGGGCTTCTACTGCGGCGCACGCACCCAGGCCCTGCTCGACGCGGGAACCGCCCGATGAACCGCGTCGCAGTCGCGATCATCGGCGGTGGACCGTCCGGACTCACCGCCGCCGCCACGCTCGCACCGTCGGTCGACGGCGAGGTCCTGGTGCTGGAACGTGAGGCGCAGACCGGCGGAATCCCCCGGCACAGTGACCATCTCGGGTACGGCATGCGCGATCTGCACCGGTTCCTCTCCGGGCCCTCCTACGCCCGTCGGCTGACCGGGACGGCCGAGGACGCCGGGGCCGTGCTGGAGACCGAGGCGATGGTCACCGGCTGGGCCGGCGAGCGCACCCTGCAGGTCACCTCACCGCGCGGCGTGCGAACCGTCACCGCCGACGCCGTCATCCTCGCCACCGGAGCCCGCGAACGGCCCCGCCCGGCCCGCCTGGTGCCGGGCGACCGGCCCGACGGCGTGTACACCACCGGTCAGCTGCAGAACATGGTGCACGTGCACCACGCCCCCGTCGGTCGCCGTGCGGTGATCGTCGGCGCCGAGCTGGTCAGCTGGTCGGCGGTCCTGACGCTGCGCGAGGCCGGGTGCGCCACCGTGGCGATGGTCTCGGGCTATCCGCGCGCCGAGGCGTACGGGGCGTTCCGTTCGGCGGGCCGCTTGCTGCTCGACGGGCCGGTGCTGACGGGCAGCCGCGTGGTCGGCATCCACGGCAAAGACCGCGTCCGTTCGGTCACCGTGGAGCACATCGCCACCGGCAACCGTCGCGAACTGCCTTGTGACACAGTCGTGTTCACCGGAGACTGGATTCCCGACCACGAGCTCGCCCGCACCGCCGGTCTGCGGATGGACCCCGCCACCCGCGGCCCGGTGGTGGACCCGGCGCTGCGGACCAGCCGGCCCGGGGTCTTCGCGGCCGGTAACCTGCTGCATCCGGTGGACACCGCCGACGGCGCGGCCCTCGACGGACGTCATGTCGCTGCCGCGGTGCTCGCCTGGCTACATCGCCGCGACCGGTCCGCCCCGGCACCGGCGAGCACCCCGATCCGCGTCGATTCACCGTTCAGATGGGTGGCCCCGCAATTGATCTCCGCTGACGGCGGCGTGCCCTCCCGCGGGGATCTGCTGTTGTGGACCGACGAGTACCGCCGGCTGCCGCGGCTGCGCGCCGTACAGGACGGCCGGCTGCTGGCGACCAGGCGCACACCGTGGCCGGCCGCCCCGGGCCGCGTCTACCGGGCGCCGTGGTCGTTGGTGGCCGGCGCGAATCCGGCGGGTGGCCCGGTCACCCTCTCGCTCGCCTGACCGCCGCACGCCCCGCCGAAATTGCATTCCAGCAGCCAAAAGCCGAGTGCGGGCCTGCTGGAATGCAATTTCGGCGGGGGTCAGACGGGCAGCAGGGCGTCGATCACCGAGGCGAGCTGCTTGGCCGAGCGGCACTCGTGCATCGTGATGACGTCCTGATAGCGCGGCACGGCCGAATCGCCGCTGCCCCACAGATGCCTGGGTTCGGGGTTGAGCCAGTGGGCGTGCCTGCTGGCGTTGACCATGTGGGCGAGCAGATCGGTCTCGGGGTTGCGGTAGTTGTTACGGGCGTCGCCGAGCACCAGCAGCGAACTGCGCGGCGACAGCACGTTCGGGAACTTGTCCAGGAACGACACGAACGCGTGGCCGTAGTCGGAGTGCCCGTCGCGGGTGTAGACGGCCGCTTCGCGGGTGATGCGCTGCACGGCGACGGCGAGATCCGCGTCGGGCCCGAACAACTCGGTGACCTCGTCGGTGGTGTCGATGAACGCGAAGACCCGGACCCGGGAGAACTGTTGGCGCAGCGCGTGCACCAGCAGCAGGGTGAAATGGCTGAAGCCGGCCACCGATCCGGACACGTCGCACAGCACCACCAGCTCGGGGCGGGCCGGGTGCGGCTTCTTGAGAACCACGTCGATCGGCACACCGCCGGTGGACATCGACTTGCGCAGCGTCTTGCGCAGGTCGATCTCGCCCGCGCGGGAGCGTCGCCGCCGGGCCGCCAGCCGGGTGGCCAGCATGCGCGCCAGCGGACCCACCACGCGGCGCATCTGGCGCAGCTGCTCCCCCGACGCGCGCAGGAACTCGACGTTCTCGGCGAGCTGCGGGACCCCGTACATCTGCACGTGGTCGCGACCGAGCTGCTCGGCGGTGCGTCGTTTCGTCTCCGATTCCACCATCTTGCGCAGTTGCGCGACACGTTGCGCGGCAAGCGCTTTGGCGATCTGCTCCTGGGTCGGGGTGGGTTCCTCGCCGTACGGGGCGAGCAGACCGGCCAGCAGCCGGCCCTCCAGGTCATCGAGGCTCATCGCCTTGAGCGCCTGGTACGACGAGTACGACGGCCCGCGGCTGGAGTTGTACCGGCCGTAGGCCTCGACGATCTGGGCGATCATCGCCGCGAGCCGCTCGTCGAGGTTGGCCAGCTCCGCGTTGTCGGTCAGCAGGTCGACGAGCGCCTGGCGCATCGCCTCGATGTCCTCGGGCGGCAGACCCGGATCGCCGTCGGAGTCGTCCTCCAGCACGGTCTTGGCGCCCAGCGCGGCCGGGAAGTACAGGTCGAACAGCGCGTCGTAGGTCTCGCGGTGATCGGCGCGGCGCAGCACCGCGCACGCGAGCCCTTCCCGCAGCACGTTCCGGTCGGCCAGACCGACGGTGGCCATCACCTGACCGGCATCCACCGTCTCCGACGGACCCACCGAAATACCTTGCGCGCGCAGAGCTTCCACGAACTCGACCAGGTGGCCGGGGATTCCGTGGGGCGCCAGCGGCTGGGGCGGGCGGGTTCGTCGCGGCGGCATCAGTTCAGCCTCAGCTCCCCGGCGGCCTTGATCTGGTCGGACTGGTGCTTGAGCACCACGCCCAGGGTCGCGGCGATCACCTCGTCGTCGACGGTGTCCATGCCCAGCGCCAGCAGGGTGCGGCCCCAGTCGATGGTCTCGGCGACCGACGGCAGTTTCTTGAGCGCCATCCCGCGCATCACACCGATGATCCGGACGAGTTCCTCGGCGAGCCGTTCAGGCAGTTCGGGCACCCGGGAGAGCAGAATGCGACGCTCCAGTTCCGGGTCGGGGAAGTCGATGTGCAGGAACAGGCACCGGCGCTTGAGCGCTTCGGACAGTTCCCGGGTCGCGTTCGAGGTCAGCACCACCAGCGGCCGCCGCTCGGCGGTGATGGTGCCGAGTTCGGGCACCGTCACCGCGAAGTCGCTGAGTACCTCCAGCAGCAGGCCCTCGATCTCGATGTCGGCCTTGTCGGTCTCGTCGATCAGCAGCACCGTCGGTTCGGTGCGCCGGATCGCGGTCAGCAGCGGGCGGGTCAGCAGGAACTCTTCGGAGAACACGTCGTCGCGGGTCTGGTCCCAGTCTCCGTGCCCGGCCTGGATGCGCAGGATCTGCTTGGCGTGGTTCCACTCGTACAGTGCCCGGGCTTCGTCGACGCCCTCGTAGCATTGCAGTCGCACCAGGCCGGAGCCGGTGGACTGCGCGATCGCGCGGGCCAGTTCGGTCTTGCCGACACCGGCGGGCCCTTCCACCAGCAGCGGCTTGCCGAGCCGGTCGGCCAGGAACACCGCGGTGGCGGTGGCGGTGTCGGGCAGATAGCCGGTTTCGGCCAGCCGCGTCGCGACATCGTCGATGTCGGCGAACAGCGGCACCGTGCGTGCGGGGACGCTCAAGGTATCTCCTTCAGGATCAGGCCGGACGGGTGTGGCCGTCGCCCCACACGATCCATTTGGTCGACGTCAGTTCGGGCAGCCCCATCGGCCCTCGGGCGTGCAGTTTCTGGGTGGAGATGCCGATCTCGGCGCCGAAGCCGAACTGCTCTCCGTCGGTGAACGCCGTCGACGCGTTCACCATCACCGCGGCGGCGTCGACGCGTTCGCTGAAGCGTTGTGCCGCAGCGAGATCGGTGGTCACGATGGCCTCGGAGTGGCCGGTGCCGTACTCGTTGATGTGGGCGATGGCGGCGTCGACGCCGTCGACGACGGCCAGCGCGATGTCCATCGACAGGAACTCGGCGCGCAGCTCGTCCTCGGACGGGTCGGCGTGCACCGCGACCCCCGCCGCGGTCAGCGCGTCGGTCAGCCGGGGCACCGCGACGTCGGCGATCGCCGCGTCGATCAGCAGCGTCTCGGCGGCGTTGCACACGCTGGGCCGTCGCGTCTTGGCGTTGAGCACGATGGTCTCGGCCATGTCCAGGTCGGCCGAGGAGTGCACGTAGACATGGCAGTTGCCGACGCCGGTCTCGATCGTGGGCACCTGCGCGTCGCGTACCACGGCGTCGATCAGGCCGGCGCCGCCGCGCGGGATCACCACGTCGACCAGCCCACGCGCCTGGATCAGGTGGGTGACGCTGGCGCGGTCCTCGCTGGGCAGCAGCTGGACGGCGTCGACGTCGAGGCCCTCGGTGGCCAGCGCGGCACGCAGCGCGGTCACCAGCGCGGCATTGGATTGCGCGGCCGACGAGCTCCCCCGCAGCAGAACCGCGTTGCCCGACTTCAGGGTCAGGCCGAACGCGTCGACGGTGACGTTGGGCCGGCCTTCGTAGACGATGCCGACGACACCGAGGGGAACCCGCTGCTGACGCAGCTGCAGACCGTTGGGCAGCGTGCGGCCACGCAGCACCTCCCCGATGGGGTCGGGCAGCCCGGCCACCTGACGCAAACCGTCGGCGATGCCCTCCACCCGCGCCGGGTCCAGCGCGAGCCGGTCCAGCATCGCCGCCGGGGTGCCCGCGGCACGCGCCGCGGCGACGTCGGCCTCGTTGGCCGCCAGGATCGCGCGGGTGTTCATCAGGATGTGGTCCGCGGCGACGCGCAGCGCACGGTTCTTGGTGTCCGTGCTCAGCGTGGCCAGCGTCCTGGCCGCCCCACGGGCCCGTCGGGCGGCGTCGTGAACCTGCTGCCGTAGGTCGGGAACAGCGGGGGCCTGCACACTCATCAGGCCAGGGTATCGGACGTCTCTGCGGCATTCGACGCGCGTCGACCCGGTCTGCGGCTAACTTGGACGCTCATGGTGACGCGGGTCTGCGTGGTGGGCAGTGTCAACGCCGATCTGACCTTCACCGTCGACGCGCTGCCCCGGCCGGGGCAGACCGTTCTGGCGTCGGCGCTGGTGACGTGTATCGACGGTCACCCGATGGCGAAGAGGGGAGAGGCGGCCAAAGCGCTCGCCGTCGCGGCGGTCTCCTCGTTCGTCGCCGGGACATTGACCGTCGTGCTGCTCAGCGTGGC
>NZ_LMVQ01000580.1 GCF_001545925.1 Mycobacterium sp. NAZ190054
GCGGTGGCGGCGTCGTTGACGTTCAACTCGTCGTAGTCGGCGATCGGCAGTTCCTCCGGGTCGAGGACTCCGGTGGCACCGCGCGCGGCGTGGATCAGGTCGGCGGCGTCCTCGGCGCCCTGCTCGCTGCTGCTGGTCGGTGAGCGTCTGGCCGCGTCGCCGGGCGCGTTGTCGGCGGTGACCCGGCTGGCCGAGTCGACCGGGGCGCGCATCGCGTGGATACCGCGGCGTGCCGGGGACCGGGGAGCGGTGGAAGCCGGTGCGATGCCGAACCTGTTGCCGGGCGGGCGCCCGGTCGACGACGAGACCGCACGCAGGCAGGTCGCCGACGCGTGGCACGTCGACGACCTGCCCGCGGCTCCCGGGCGGGACACGTCGGCCATCCTGGACGCCGCCCGCGGCGGTGCGGTGCGCGCACTGCTGATCGGCGGCGTCGAGCTCACCGATCTGCCCGATCCCGATGCCGCCCTGGCCGCGGTGGACGCCGCACCGTTCGTCGTCAGCCTGGAGTTGCGCCACAGCGAGGTCACCGAACGCGCCGACGTGGTGTTCCCCGTCGCGCCGGTCGTCGAGAAAGCGGGCTCGTTCCTGAACTGGGAGGGGCGGACCCGGTCGTTCGAGCCGTCGCTGCAGACCAACGCGGTATCGGATCTGCGGGTGCTGAGTTTCCTGGCCGACGAGAGCGGGGTCGACCTCGGCCTGACGACGGCCACCGACGAACGCGCCCGTCTCGGGATGTGGTCCGGGGATCGCGCCGTCCCGCCACCGGTGGAACCGTCGCCGCCCCGGCCACAGCGCGGTCAGGCGGTGCTCGCGGGATGGCGGATGCTGCTCGACGACGGCCGGTTGCAGGATGGTGAGCCGCACCTGGCCGGCACCGCCCGTCCGTCCGTGGCCTGCCTGTCGCCGGCGACGGCTGCCGAGATCGGTGTCACCGCCGGTGAACTGGTGACCGTACGCACCGATCGCGGTGCGATCTCCCTGCCGCTGCAGGTGACCGACATGGACGACCGCGTGGTCTGGCTGCCACTGAACTCCCCCGGCAGCCACGTGCACCGGAGTCTGGGTGTGACCACGGGCGCCGTGGTGTCGATCGGCGGGGGGCCGCGATGACCTATCCCGATCCGGCGCTGTTCGGCCACGACCCGTGGTGGTTGATGGCGGCCAAGTCCGTCGGCATCTTCGGCTTCCTGGTGCTGACGGTCCTCGCGGCGATCCTGATCGAGCGGAAGATTCTCGGCCGCATGCAGATGCGGCTCGGCCCGAACCGGGTCGGCCCGCGTGGTCTGCTGCAGTCCCTGGCCGACGGGGTGAAGCTGGCGTTGAAGGAGGGGCTGGTGCCGGCCGGGGTGGACAGGGGCATCTACCTCGCCGCCCCGGTGATCGCGGTGATCCCGGCGTTCATGGCGTTCGCCGTGATCCCCCTCGGGGGCGAGGTGTCGGTGTTCGGTCACCGCACGGCGCTGCAGTTGACGGACCTGCCGGTCGCGGTGCTCTACATCCTCGCGGTGACCTCGGTCGGGGTGTACGGCATCGTGCTGGCCGGCTGGGCGTCGGGGTCGGTGTACCCGCTGTTGGGTGGGCTGCGCTCCACAGCGCAGGTCATCTCCTACGAGATCGCGATGGCGTTGTCGTTCGTCGCGGTGTTCATCTACGCGGGCACGATGTCGACCTCGGGCATCGTCGCCGCGCAGAACGACACCTGGTACATCGTGCTGCTGCTGCCGTCCTTCCTGGTCTACCTGACCTCGATGGTGGGCGAGACCAACCGCGCGCCTTTCGATCTGCCCGAAGCCGAGGGGGAACTCGTCGGCGGATTCCACACCGAGTACTCGTCGCTGAAGTTCGCGATGTTCATGCTCGCCGAGTACGTCAACATGACGACGGTGTCCGCGTTGGCCACCACACTCTTCCTCGGCGGCTGGCGGGCACCGTGGCCGGTCAGTCTGTGGGAGGGCGCCAACAGCGGATGGTGGCCGCTGTTGTGGTTCACCGCCAAGGTGTGGCTGTTCCTGTTCTTCTTCATGTGGTTGCGCGCCACACTGCCACGGATGCGGTACGACCAGTTCATGGCGCTGGGCTGGAAGATCCTGATCCCGGTTTCACTGGGCTGGATCGTGATCGTGGCGTCGACCCGTTCGCTGCGCGACCAGGGCCTGCCGGCGTGGGCCACCGCGCTGATCGGACTTGCGTGTGTCGCGTCGCTTCTCTCGGCGGTGGCCGGATGGAGAAGGCTGCGGGCCAAGCGGATCCGTCCTCAACCCGTCGGGCCGGCCGGCGCCGGTGCCTATCCGGTGCCGCCACTGCCGGCCCAGCAACGCCCTCTGGAGAGTGCCGATGCCTAGATTCCTCGACGCCGTCGCCGGTTTCGGCGTCACCTTCGGCGCGATGTTCAAGAAGCCGGTGACCGAGCAGTACCCGGAGAAGCCGGGCCCGGTGGCCAAGCGGTATCACGGCCGGCATCAGCTCAACCGCTATCCCGACGGCCTGGAGAAGTGCATCGGCTGCGAGCTGTGCGCGTGGGCCTGCCCGGCCGACGCCATCTACGTCGAAGGAGCGGACAACACCGAATCCGAACGGTATTCGCCCGGCGAACGGTACGGCCGGGTGTACCAGATCAACTACCTGCGGTGCATCGGGTGCGGCCTGTGCGTCGAGGCGTGTCCGACCCGTGCGCTGACGATGACCAACGACTACGAGATGGCCGATGACAACCGCACCGACCTGATCTACGGCAAGGACAAACTGCTGGCCCCGCTGGAGCCCGGCATGGAGGCCCCGCCGCACGCGATGGCGCCGGGAAGCACCGACGACGACTACTACCTCGGCAACATCGGCCCCGTGACCGAGGACAGCAGGTGAGGAGCGGACATGGGTGAGGCGGTGCTGTTCTGGGTGCTCGCGGCGGTATCGGTGGCCGGCGCACTCGGTGTGGTCACCGCACGCAAGGCGGTGTACTCGGCGATCTCGTTGGCCACCACCATGATCGCGCTCGCGGTGCTCTACATCGCCCTGGACGCGCCGTTCCTCGGGGTGGTCCAGATCGTCGTGTACACCGGTGCGGTCATGATGCTGTTCCTGTTCGTGCTGATGCTCATCGGCGTCGACTCGTCGGAATCGCTGGTGGAGACCCTGCGCGGACAGCGGTTGGCGGCCATCGCCGTCGGTCTGGGCTTCGGTGTGCTGTTGGTGGCCGGCATCGGCACCGTAGCGGCCGCCGGCTTCGTCGGTCTCGATCAGGCCAATCAGAACGGAAACGTCGAGGGCCTGGCGGCTCTGATCTTCACCCGGTACCTGTGGGCGTTCGAGTTGACCGGCGCACTGCTGATCACCGCGGCGCTCGGGGCGATGGTGCTCGCCCACCGGGAACGCTTCGAGCGGCGCAAGACTCAGCGCGAGCTGGCGATCGAACGGTTCGCCGCGGGTGCGCATCCGACGACGCTGCCCAACCCGGGCGTCTACGCCCGCCACAACGCCGTCGACGTGCCCGCCAGGCTGCCCGACGGTTCGGGCTCCGAGCTGTCGGTGAGCGCGATCCTGCAGGTCCGCGCGGTGCCCGATGAGCGCTTGAGCGAAGAGCATGGGCCCGATGGGAGCAGCCGTGAGTCCCGATAACTACCTGTATCTGTCGGCGCTGCTGTTCACCATCGGCGCCGCGGGAGTGCTGTTGCGGCGCAACGCGATCGTGATGTTCATGTGCATCGAGCTGATGCTCAACGCCGCCAACCTCGCGTTCGTCGCGTTCTCCCGCCTTCACGGGCATCTCGACGGTCAGGTGGTCGCGTTCTTCACCATGGTGGTCGCGGCGTGCGAGGTCGTGATCGGGCTGGCCATCATCATGACGATCTTCCGGACCCGGCGCTCCGCCAGCGTCGACGCGGCCAACCTGCTGAAGCACTGATGAGCGCACCCGTGTGGCTGCTGATCGCGCTCCCGCTGGCCGGCGCGGCGGTCCTGCTGCTGGCCGGGACACGCTCGGGCCGGTGGGGCCATCTGGTCGGCACCGCCGCCTCCGTCGCGTCCTTCCTCTGTGCCGCAGTGCTGTTCACCGACATGCTCGGCCGCGACGCCGAGCACCGGACCACGCACGAAACACTGTTCAGCTGGGTGCCGGCCGGGGAGCTGCGCGTCGACTTCGGGCTGCAACTCGACCAGCTCTCGATGTGTTTCGTGCTGCTGATCACCGGTGTCGGCTCGCTGATCCACATCTATTCGATCGGCTACATGAAGGAGGATCCCGGGCGGAGACGCTTCTTCGGCTACCTCAACCTGTTCCTGGCGGCGATGCTGCTGCTGGTGCTGGCGGACAACTATCTCGGCCTGTACGTGGGCTGGGAGGGAGTCGGCCTGGCGTCCTATCTGCTGATCGGGTTTTGGTCCCACAAGCCGTCGGCCGCGACGGCGGCCAAGAAGGCGTTCGTCGTCAACCGGGTCGGCGATGTCGGGCTGGCCGTCGCACTGATGGTGATGTTCGCGACGGTCGGCGCCGTGTCGTTCGGCGAAGTCTTCGACGCGGCACCGCGGCTCGGTGAGGGCACGCTGACCGCGATCGGGTTGATGCTGCTGCTGGCCGCGTGCGGCAAGTCCGCGCAGGTGCCGCTGCAGTCCTGGCTGGGGGACGCGATGGAGGGCCCCACACCGGTGTCGGCGTTGATCCACGCCGCCACGATGGTCACCGCGGGCGTGTACCTGATCGTGCGGTCGGGCCCGGTGTTCGACCTCGCCCCGCACGCGCAGACCGCGGTCGTCGTGGTCGGCGCCGTCACGTTGCTGTTCGGCGCGGTGATCGGCTGCGCGAAGGACGACATCAAGAAGGCGCTGGCCGCGTCGACGATGAGTCAGATCGGCTACATGGTGTTGGCAGCCGGACTGGGCCCGGCCGGGTACGCGTTCGCGATCATGCACCTGTTGACCCACGGCTTCTTCAAGGCCGGGTTGTTCCTCGGCGCGGGCTCGGTGATGCACGCGATGGACGACGAGGTGAACATGCGCCGCTACGGCGGGCTGCGCAGGGCGCTGCCGGTCACGTTCGTCACGTTCGGTCTCGGTTATCTCGCGATCATCGGCATCCCGCCGCTGGCCGGGTTCTTCTCCAAGGACGGCATCATCGAGGCCGCGCTCGGCGCGGGCGGCGTGAAGGGTGTGATCCTCGGTGCCGCAACCATTCTCGGCGCGGGGATCACCGCGTTCTACATGACGCGGGTGATGCTGATGACGTTCTTCGGGGAGAAGCGCTGGGCCGATCACGGGGCGAGCGAAGCGACGGGAGAAACACAGGGGCCCCATCCCCATGAGGCACCTGCGGTGATGACCTGGCCGATGATCGTGCTGGCCATCGGTTCGGTGACCGCCGGCGGCGCGCTGGCGATCGGCGGCACGCTGGAACACTGGCTGGAGCCGGTGGTCGGCGCCCACGAGATCCACCACGTCCTGCCGGTGTGGGTGGTCACCGTCATCGTGTTGTCGGTGGTCGCGGTCGGTATCGGCATCGCCTACCGGATGTACGGGGCGAGGGCGGTGCCCGAGGAGGTCCCGGCCGGCTCGGCGTTGACGGTCGCGGCTCGCCGGGATCTGTACGGCGACGCGTTCAACGAGAGGGTGCTGATGCGTCCGGGGCTGTCCTTCACCCGCGGGCTGGTCGAGCTGGACGATGACGCGGTCGACGGTGCGGCAGGCGGGTTGGCGGCCGGCGTCGCCCGCGTCTCGGAAGGTCTGCGCCGTCTGCAGACCGGTTTCGCACGCTCCTATGCGCTGTCCATGCTGGCCGGTGCGGCGGTCGTCGTCGCGTTGATCCTGGCGGTGAATGTGTGGTGACGTCGTTTCCGTTGCTGACCGTGTTGTGGGCCGTCCCGATGGTGGGTGCGGTCGTGGTGCTGCTGTTGCCCGCCGCGGCGCGCACCCTGGCCAAGTGGGTGGCGCTGACGGTGTCGCTGGCCGTGCTGGCCGTCGCCGCGGTGATCGCCGTGGGCTTCGACCCGGCCGGGGAGCAGTTCCAGTTCGTCGAGAACTACCGCTGGATACCGTCGTTCGGCACCGGGTACATCCTTGGCGTCGACGGCATCGCGCTGGCCCTGGTGGTGTTGACCGCGGTGCTGCTGCCGCTGCTGATCGTCGCGGGCTGGAACGACGCCCGCGACGAGCTCAGCTGGGGTGGCCGGTCGGTGCACATCTATTTCGCGCTGACCCTGGCCGTCGAGGGCATGGTGTTGATCTCGCTGGTGTCGCTGGACATCCTGCTGTTCTACGTGTTCTTCGAGGCGATGCTGATCCCGATGTACTTCCTCATCGGCGGGTTCGGCGGTCAGCAGCGCAGCAGAGCCGCGGTGAAGTTCCTGCTGTACAACCTGTTCGGCGGCTTGATCATGCTCGCCGCCGTCGTCGGGCTGTACGTGGCCACGGCGGGCAGCGACGCGTTCGAGGCCGGCACGTTCGACTTCCGCGCGATCGTCGCGGCGGTCTCCGGCGGCGAGTTCGTCGTCAATCCGGTGGTCATGCACCTGTTGTTCGGCGGGTTCATGTTCGCGTTCGCGGTCAAGGCGCCGCTGTGGCCGTTCCATCGCTGGCTGCCGGACGCCGCGGTCGAGGCCACCCCGGCCAGTGCGGTGCTGATGATGGCGATCATGGACAAGGTCGGCACGTTCGGCATGATCCGCTACTGTCTGCCGCTGTTCCCGGATTCCGCAACGTATTTCAGCGGTCTGATCATCACGTTGGCGGTGATCGGCATCGTCTACGGGGCGGTCGTGGCGATCGGCCAGACCGACGTGATGCGGTTGATCGCGTACACGTCGATCTCCCACTTCGGCTTCATCATCCTGGGCATCTTCGTGATGACCACGCAGGGGCAGTCCGGGTCGACGCTGTACATGGTCAACCACGGCATCTCCACGGCGGCGCTGTTCCTGATCGCCGGGTTCCTGGTGTCGCGCCGCGGGTCCCGGCTCATCGACGCCTACGGCGGCGTGCAGAAACTGGCCCCGGTGTTGGCGAGCACGTTCCTGGTGGCCGGGCTCGCGACGCTGTCGCTGCCCGGGCTGGCACCGTTCATCAGTGAGTTCCTGGTGCTGATCGGGACATTCACCCGCTACCCCGTGTTCGCGGTGCTGGCGGCCAGCGCGCTGGTGCTCTCGGCGATCTACATCCTGTGGATGTACCAGCGGATGATGACCGGCCCGGCCCCGGCGGTGCCGGCCGACGGTGAGCACGGAATCCGTGATCTGGTGCCCCGGGAGATCGCGGTGGTGGCGCCGCTGATCGCGCTGCTGCTGGTGCTCGGGGTGTATCCGAAGCCCGCGCTCGACGTGATCAACCCGGCGGTCACCCACACCCTGACCACCATCGACCAACCGGACCCGGAACCCCGGATGGCGGAAGGCCCGGCGCGATGAACCTCCCGACACCGACCGTCGAATACGGTCTGGTCTCTCCGATGCTGATCGTGCTCGCCGCGGCGGTGCTCGGCGTGCTCGTCGAGGCGCTGCTGCCCCGGCGGCTGCGCTACCGCGCCCAGGTCGCGCTCAGCCTCGGCGGTCTGGCGGCGGCGTTCGTCGCCGTCGTCCTCATCGCGCGGGACGTCGACGGCGGCAACGGTGTCGACGTGGTGATGGGCGCGATCGCGATCGACATGCCGGCGCTGTTCCTGCAGGGCACCATCCTGCTCGTCGGGGTGCTCGGAATCCTGCTGATCGGTGAGCGCCAGACAGCGGTGGCGGACGGCGGCTCCCGGGGACTGGAGGCGTTCACGCCGCAGGCCTCGGCGGTGGCGGGCAGTGTCGCCGAGAAGCTGGCCACCAGAGCGGGGATCATCCAGACCGAGGTGTTTCCGCTGACGATGTTCGCCGTCGGCGGCATGCTGCTGTTCCCGGCCGCCAACGACCTGCTGACGATGTTCATCGCGCTGGAGGTGTTGTCGCTGCCGCTGTACCTGCTGTGCGGGCTGGCCCGCCGCCGGCGGCTGCTGTCGCAGGAGTCGTCACTGAAATACTTTCTGCTGGGGGCGTTCTCGTCGGCGTTCTTCCTCTACGGCGCGGCGATGCTGTACGGCTATGCGGGCACCCTCAACCTGCAGGGCATCGCCGACGCGGTGGCCTCCGGGACCGGCCGATCGTCGCTGGCGCTGATCGGTATCGCGCTGCTGCTGGTCGGTGTGCTGTTCAAAGTCGGTGCGGTGCCGTTCCATTCGTGGATCCCGGACGTGTACCAGGGGGCGCCGACCCCGATCACGGCGTTCATGTCGGCCGCGACCAAGATCGCGGCGTTCGGCGCGATGCTGCGCCTGTTCTACGTCGCGTTGCCCGAGCTGCGCGGCGACTGGCGGCCGGTGCTGTGGGTGATCGCGATCCTGACGATGGTGGTCGGCACGGTCACCGCCGTCACCCAGCACGACGTCAAACGCATGCTGGGTTATTCGGCGGTCGCGCACAGCGGCTTCATCCTGACCGGCGTGATCGCCGGCAACGACGCGGGTGTGTCCTCGACGCTGTTCTATCTGTTCGCCTACGGGTTCTCCTCCGTCGGCGCGTTCGCCGTCGTCGGTCTGGTCCGCGACGCCGATGGTGAGGAGGACAGCGCACTGGCGCGCTGGGCCGGCCTCGGCAGGCGCTATCCGGTGGTGGGCATCGTCTTCGCGCTGTTCCTGCTGGCGTTCGCCGGCATTCCGCTGACAAGCGGGTTCGTCGGCAAGTTCGCGGTGTTCAAGGCCGCAGGCGAGGGTGGCGCGATCCCGCTGGTGGTCGTCGGCGTGATCGCCAGTGCCGTCGCCGCGTACTTCTACGTGCGGGTGATCGTGTTGATGTTCTTCACCGACCGTCCTGACGACGCACCGGTCGTCGTGGTGCCCAGCGCGTTGACGACGGCGGTGGTCACGGTGACCGCGGCCGTGACGTTCGCGCTGGGGGCGCTGCCGCAGCCGCTGCTGGACCTGGCGAACTCGGCGGACCGCTTCTTCTGAGCCGGGAGCTTCTTCTGATACGAACATGGCCATGACCTCTGAGCTGGTGTTGACCGCCGACAGCGACGGCGTGCGGGTGATCACGCTGAACCGGCCCGCCGCCAGGAACGCGCTGAGCCGAGAGTTGATCCGCGCGTCCTACGCGGCGCTGACCTCCGCGGACGCCGACGAGACGGTGCGCGCGGTGGTGCTCACCGGCGCCGACCCGGCATTCTGCGCCGGGGTGGATCTGAAAGAGGCGGCCCGCGACGGGCTTTCCTACTTCGAGGAGTTCCGTTCGCAGAGTTGTATCGCGGCGGTGGCGCAGATGCGTACCCCGGTGGTGGGCGCCGTCAACGGGGCCACCTTCACCGGCGGGCTGGAGATGGCGCTCGGGTGCGACTTCCTGATCGCCTCGGAGCGCGCGGTGTTCGCCGACACCCATGTGCGGGTCGGGATCCTGCCCGGCGGCGGGATGACGGCACGGCTGCCGCAGCTGGTCGGCGCGGCGATGGCGCGGCGGCTGTCGATGACCGGCGAGGTCGTCGACGCGGCCCGCGCGGAGCGGATCGGGTTGGTCACCGAGGTGGTGCCGCACCACCGTCTGCTGGAGCGGGCGGTGGAGCTGGCGGCGCAGATCGCCGAGGTGCCACGCCTCACGGTGCGTGGCCTCAAGGAGATCTACACGACCGGTGCCGCCGCGGTGATCGATCCGGCGTTGGCGGCCGAGGAACAGATCGCCGTCGCCCAGCACCGCGACTCGCACGACTTCGACGGCCTGGGTGACCGGTTCAGTGCCGTCACCGAGCGCAACAAGGAACAGATCGGGCCCGCCTGACCGCTCTCGCCGGGCACCGCACCGCTACGTGACGACGCCGTGCAGCAGGATGTCGGTGGTCCGGTCCACCCACGACGGGTTGTCGAGGTCGTCCGGCGCCTGCAGCAGCGCCAGCAGCGTGGCGCCGCCGATCAGGTTGACGAGCCGGTCCGGATCGACGTCCGGCCGGACTTCGCCACGTTCCACCGCGCCGTGCAGCCGGGTGCGCACCGCCCCGAACAGATCGGTGAACCGCGCCCCGACCCGGCCCGTCAGGGCGGCGTCGGCCGACATGTCGGCGATCAGCCCGGGCAGCGCGGCCCGCACCACCGGGCTGGTGAACACGTCACGCGCCGCCTGGATCATCGCGCGCAGGTCCGCGGCGATGTCACCGGGCGGGGTGTCGATGGCCGACGGCGTGACCGGGAACGCGGCCTCGTGCACGAGTTCGGCCTTGCTCGACCACCGCCGGTACAGGGCCGTCTTGGTGGTGCCGGCCCGCTCGGCGACGGCCGCCATCGTGACATTCGAATAACCGATTTCGACAAGTAGATCCGCGGTCGCCCGCAGTATGGCAGCGTCTATGCGCGGATCCCGCGGACGACCGGCGCCCGGGGTCTTGTCACCCGGCGACGGGTCTGTTTTCATATCGCTACCCACGGTATCGTATTAGATCCGTGTGAGGACCGCGCCGCGGCGGGAAGGACGTTCACTGTGACCACCGAACCAGCCGTCGACAATGTGGACCGCCTGCAACGCTCCAGCCGTGACATGTCGGATGTGCCTGCGGCACTGTCGCGGTGGCTGTCGACGCTGCTGCCCGATGCCAAGCCGGACATCACGGTGGAAAGCGGTGTCGACGCCAACGGGATGTCCTCCGAGACGATCTTGTTGCGCGGGCGGTGGCTGCAGGACGGTGCACCGGTCGAGCAGAACTGGGTGGCCAGGGTTGCGCCGACGGAGGCCGACATCCCCGTGTTCGAACACTACCGCCTCGATCACCAGCACGAGGTGATGAGGCTGGTCGCCGAGCTGACCGATGTCGCGGTGCCGCCGGTGCGCTGGCTCGAACCCACCGGCGATGTGCTGGGCCGGCCCTTCTTCCTGATGGACCGCGTCGAGGGCGTGGTGCCCCCCGACGTGATGCCCTACACGTTCGGCGACAACTGGCTCTACGACGCCACCGCGCAACAGCAGCGTCAGCTTCAGGACCGCACCGTCGAGGTGCTGGCCGAGCTGCACTCGATCCCCGACGCCCAGCAGGTGTTCGGATTCCTGCAGGACGTCGACCCGCCCGGTGACACCGCACTGCACCGCCACTTCGGCTGGCTCAAGAGCTGGTACGAGTTCAGCGTTCCGGACATGGGCCGGTCGCCGCTGGTCGACCGGGCGCTGACGTGGCTGGAGGACCATTTCCCCGACGACGTCGCGGCCACCGAACCGGTTCTGTGCTGGGGGGATTCGCGGATCGGCAACGTCATGTACCGCGATTTCTCCCCCGTCGCCGTCCTGGACTGGGAGATGGCCACCGTCGGCCCGCGCGAGCTGGACCTGGCCTGGATCAGCTTCGCGCACATGGTTTTCCAGGAACTGACGAAACTGGCCGGGCTGCCCGGGATGCCGGACTTCCTGCGCGAGGACGACGTCCGGGCCACGTACCGGGAACTCACCGGCGTCGAGGTCGGCGAGCTGCGCTGGTTCCACGTCTACTCGGCGGTCGTGTGGTGTTGCGTGTTCATGCGCACCGGGGCGCGTCGTGTGCACTTCGGGGAGATCGAGAAACCCACCGACATCGAAACGCTGTTCTACCACGGATCCCTGCTGAAACGACTGATCGGAGAGACCGACTGATGCTCGGACCGATGGACGAATTCCCGGTACACCAGGTCCCCCAGCCCATCGCCTGGCCCGGATCCTCGGATCGCAACTTCTACGACCGGTCCTATTTCAACGCCCACGACCGCACCGGCGACATCTTCGTGATCACCGGCATCGGCTACTACCCCAACCTCGGTGTAAAGGACGCGTTCCTTCTCGTGCGGCGCGGCGACACCCAGACCGCGGTGCACCTGTCCGACGCCATCGATCAGGACAGGCTCAACCAGCACGTCGGCAACTACCGCGTCGAGGTCATCGAACCGCTGCGCAAGCTGCGCGTCATCCTCGAGGAAACCGAGGGCGTCGCAGCCGATCTCACGTGGGACGGGCTGTTCGACGTCGTGCAGGAGCAGCCGCACGTCATGCGACGCGGCACCCGGGTGACGCTCGACGCGCAACGTTTCGCCCAGGTCGGCTCGTGGAGCGGTCATCTCGCGATCGACGGCGAGGACATCGCGGTCGATCCGGCCCGGTGGATCGGCACCCGTGACCGGTCGTGGGGCATCCGCCCCGTCGGCGAGGCCGAACCGCCGGGACGGCCCGACGACCCGCCGTTCGAGGGCATGTGGTGGCTGTACGTGCCGATGGCGTTCGACGACTTCGGCATCGTGATCATCATGCAGGAGGACCCGCACGGGTTCCGCTCCCTCAACGACTGCACCCGGATCTGGAAGGACGGCCGGGTCGAGCAGCTGGGCTGGCCGCGGGTCAAGATCCATTACCGCTCCGGCACCCGGATCCCGACCGGCGCGACGATCGAGGCGACGGCATTCGACGGCAGCCCTTTGCGTTTCGACGTCGAATCGAAGCTCCCGGTGCCCATCCACGTCGGCGGCGGCTACGGCGGCGACTCCGACTGGCTGCACGGGGTGTGGAAGGGCGAGAACTTCACCGAGCGGCTCACCTACGATATGAACGACCCCGCGATCGTCGGGCGCGCCGGGTTCGGCGTCATCGACCACGTCGGGCGGGCCGTCTGCCGCGACGCCGACGGCACCGAGCGCGAGGGCTGGGGCCTGTTCGAGCACGGCGCGCTGGGCCGCCACGACCCGTCGGGCTTCGCCGACTGGCTCACCGTAGCGCCCTGACCGTCACCCTCACCCGCCGAAATTGCGTTCCAGCAGGTCCTCACTCGATATTTCGCTGCTGGAATGCCATTTCGGCGCGGGGGTGCGGCCGAACACCATCGACTCCTCGATGCGGTCCAGCCGGTGGTCGATCGCGTCCAGCACGTAGTTGTGCCGCACGTTCCACGGCCGGTGCGTACCGGACTTCGGCAGCACGTGCGCGGCGCGGTGCACATAGCCGGCGTTGATGTTCCACGCCGGCTTCTCGGTCATCGGTGTGGCCCCGAGGTGCGGGTAGGCGTGCGTGTACCCGTGAGCGTCCATGTAGGCCAACAGCTTTGCCACGGCACGCGCGGTCAGGTCGGCACGCAGCGTCCAGGACGCGTTGATGTAACCGACGCACCAGGCCATGTTGGGCACGTCTTCGAGCAGGTGCTCCTTGTAGACGAACCGGTCGGCCGGTTTCACCTCCGCGCCGTCGATGCTCAGCCTGACACCACCCAACGCCTGCAACTGGATACCGGTCGCGGTGACGATCACGTCCGCGTCGATCCGCTTGCCCGACTGCAGCACGATGCCGGTGCCGTCGATGTGGTCGACGTGGTCGGTGACCACCTCGGCGCGTCCCGCGGCAATGGCGTCGTAGAAGTCGCCGGACAGGATCAGGCACAGACGCTGGTCCCACGGGTCGTAGCTGGGGTTGAAATGCGTGTCCACCGGATAGCCCTCGGGCAGGTAGTGCTTGGCGACCGCGCGGATCGCCCGGCGGCTGAAGCGGGGCGCCTTACGTGCGATCGCGTACATCAGCACGATGAACAACACGTTGTACGACCATGCCAGCCGGTATCCGAGTTTGCGGGGCGGCACTTTGCGCAGCAGGTTCACCACGGGGTTGACCCGCTGCCCTGACAGCAGATACGTCGGCGAGCGCTGCAGCATGGTCACGTGCCCGGCCCGTTCGGTCAGCGACGGGATCAGGCTGATCGCGGTGGCGCCGCTGCCGATGACCACCACCTTCTTGCCGGTGTAGTCCAGATCCTCGGGCCAGTGCTGCGGGTGGACCACCGCGCCGGAGAAGTTCTCCAGCCCCGGGAAATCCGGGCGGTACGGGTTGTCGTAGTCGTAGTAGCCGGTGGCGAAGAACAGGAACCGGGCCCGGTGGGTGCGCGGCACCCCGTCCTGCTCGGTCTGCACCGTCCAGGTGTCGGTCGCCGAATCCCAGTCCGCCGAGATCACCCGGGTGTCGAACCGGATGTGCCGGTCGATCCCGTGCTTGTGCGCCGTCTCGGTCAGGTAGCCGCGGATGTCCTCGCCGTCGGCGACGTTCTCCGGCCTGGTCCACGGCTCCCACGGGAACGACAGCGTGAAGATGTCGCTGTCGGAACGGATCCCCGGGTAGCGGTGCAGATCCCACGTCCCGCCGATGCGGGAGCGGCGCTCCAGGATGGTGTACTTCAGCTGGGGGTTGCGCTCCTGGATCCGGTAGGCCGCCCCGATGCCCGAGATGCCTGCGCCGATGATCAGAACGTCTGAGAACTCCGCCTCGGGATAGAGCTGGTCCACCCGCAACCTCCTTTGGTCCGCGTCCGTACCAGCCTAGGTCTCAGCGCCTGAGCGCGTCGACGATCTGGGCCAACGAGTCCACCGCGATCGGTCCGGGCTGGTAGAGGCAGATGCGGTCCGCGACGCCGGCCACCCGGTCGTCGATGTGGGTGGCGATCTCGGCGGGGGTGCCGCACGCGGCGATCGTGTGCAGCACGTCGTCGTCGATCAGCCGGCCCATGTCCTCCCAGCGGCCCTGCTTGGACAGCGCGTTCAGTTCCGGCTGCAGGTCGCCCCAGCCGTGCACGTCGAGCACCGGTCGGTACGCGGGCGTGGACCCGTAGAACGCCAACAGGCGGCGGGCCGCGGTGTGGCCGGGGTCGTGGTCGACGACGGACACGATGATCTCCGGGACGACCTCGAGGTCGGCGCGGCTGCGGCCGGCCGCGGCCAGTCCGGCGTCGACGTTGGGCATCGTCACCTCGTGCAGGAATCGCTTCGAGCCGAACGGCATCACCAACAGCCCGTCGGCGACCTCGGCCGTCATCTTCGTCATCTTCGGCCCCAGCGCGCCCACGAAGATCGGGATCGGGTCGAAGTCCGACCGCGGGCTGAACGTCGGGGTCATCAACGTGTGCCGGTAGAACTCGCCCTGGAAGTTCAGCCGCTCCCCTGTGCTCCACGCGTGGAAGATCGCCCGCAGCGCACCGACCAGGTCCCGCATCCGGGCCACCGGCCGGTCGAACTGGGCGCCGAAGCGCTTCTCGATCTGGGTGCGGATCTGGGTGCCCAGGCCCAGGGTGAACCGTCCACCGGAGAGCAGCTGGTGGTCGACGGCCTGGTGGGCGAGGTGAATCGGGTTGCGGGGGAAGGCGATCGCGACGTTGGTCATCACGTCGAGCCCGCCCACGGTGGCGGCCAGGGTCAGCGGGGTGAACACATCGTGCGGTCCTTCGAAGGTGAAGACCCCGCTCGCGCCGGCGTCGCGCAGTGCGCGTGACCGGTCGAGGGCGTCAGTGGGTCCGAACAACGCGGTCATCACCTGCACAACGGGCGAGCCTAGTGCGCTCGCCGCGGGCGAATCGTCGCTATCGGCTCGTTTCCACGCCGAAATCCCCGGATGCGGCACAGGATGGAGGCATGGCCGACGTCGTCGTGGTGGGAGCGGGATTCGCCGGACTGACCGCTGCCCGGGAGCTGACGCGCCTGGGCCGCGACGTCGTCGTCGTCGAGGGGCGCGACCGGGTCGGCGGGCGGTCGCACACCGGCACCGTCGCAGGCGTCCCGGTGGACCTCGGCGCGACGTTCGTGGGCCCGACCCAGGATGCGGTGCTGGCCCTGGCCGCGGAGCTGGGCTGTGACCGGGTACCGACCTACGGCCGCGGCAAGAATCTGATCCGCTGGCGCGGTTCGGTGCGGTCCTACCGCAGCACGATTCCGCGGTTGTCGATCATCGAGCTGCTGGACGTGTCACGGATCCAGTGGCGTTTCGAGCGGGTCTGCCGGAAGTTGAACGTCGAGCAGCCCTGGTCCTCGGCAGGCGCCGCCGAGCTCGACGCCGTCTCGCTGGACAGGTGGCTGCGCTCGGTGCACGCCAACGCGTCCACCCGCGACCTGATGGCGATCATGTCGCGGGTGACCTGGGGCGCCGAGCCCGACGCGGTGTCGATGCTGCACGCGGTGCGCTACGTGAAGGCCGCCGGTGGGCTGAACAGGATGCTCGACGTGGAAGGCGGCGCCCAGCAGGAGCGCTTCCTGGCCGGCACCCAGCAGATCGCGGAGCGCATCGCCGACCAACTCGGCGACCGCGTGGTGCTCGGCGCACCGGTCCGCCGCATCGCCCGCCATGCCGACCGCTCGGTGACCGTCACCACCGACGGCGCCGAGCACAGCGCCGCGGCGGTCGTCGTCGCGGTCGCCCCCGAGCACCGCGCGGGCGTCGAGTTCGACCCGCCGCTGCCCGCCGGGTACGACGAGCTGGCCCGGCACTGGCCGCAGGGACAACTGAGCAAGGCGTATGCGGCCTATGAGACCCCGTTCTGGCGCAGGGACGGCTACTCCGGCGAGGCACTGTCCGACGAGGGGCCGGTGTTCATCACGTTCGACTGCAGTCCCGGCGACGACGGGCCGGGCATCCTGCTGGGGTTCACCGACGCCCGAACATTCGACCCGCTGCCGGACGAACGACGGCGCGAGCTCGCGCTGGCGGGGTTCACCGCGCTGTTCGGTGACGCCGCGTCCCGCCCGCTCGACTACATCGATCACCGTTGGGGCGCAGAGCCTTTCGCTCCTGGTGGACCGACCGCGGCGGTGCCGCCGGGGGCGTGGACGACGCACGGCCGGTGGCTGCGCACGCCGGTCGACGGAATCTTCTGGGCAGGGACCGAGACCGCCGACCGGTGGACGGGCTTCCTCGACGGCGCGGTGCGGTCGGGGCTGCGGGCGGCCACCGACGCGCATCAGGAGCTGGCGCGCCGGTCCTGACGTTCCCCCACCGACTGGATCAGCCAGCGCAGCTGTTCGTTGACCTCCGCCGGCCGCTCCAGGATCGCGCAGTGCCCGCCGGGCAGCTCGACGAATCGCGCCAGGTTCGGTGCTGCGGCCGCGATCCGGCGGGCCGAAACCATCGGCAGCAGGCGGTCCTTGGTACTGCCGATCACCAGGGTCGGCACCGTGAGATTCTTCAACGCGATGTGCTGCGGCCCGAGGTGGTCGACCAGCACCTGAGCCCACCCGCCGCGCCCGGCGGGAGAGGTCGCGTTGAACAGTTCGTACACGAAGTCGGCGACGGCGGGATCGGCGTCGTGGCCGACGGCGAGCATCGAGACGAACCGGCGGTTGGGACGGTCGACGGCCCGGATCAGCGGCATCCCGCCGAACCTGCGCAGCACCGAGCCCGCGGCGCGCACCCTGGCGCCGGCCAGCCTGGTCGGCACCGGCAGCAGATTGACGTTGCGCAACAGGTCCCCGGTCGTGGTGTTGATCAGCGCCACGGCGTCGGCGCGCTGCCCGACCCGGTGCGGCAGCCGTTCCGACCACGCCGAGATCGCGATGCCACCCATCGAGTGTCCCGCGATCACCGCGCGCTCCCCCGGGGCGAGCGTGGCCTCCAGCACCGCGTCGAGGTCGGCCGCGAGGTAGTCCAGGCTGTAGCCGCCGCGGCGCGGTGGGACCGCGCTGCGGCCGTGGCCGCGGTGGTCGAACGCGATCACGCGGTGGTCGCGGGCCAGGTCGGCGATCTGATAGGCCCACACCCGCAACGCGCAGGTGATGCCGTGCGCGAGCACCACCGGGTAGCCGTCCTCGGGTCCGAAGACCTCGGCGTGCAGCCGAACGCCGTCCCGGGACCGCACGTCGACGACGCGTCCCGGCGGCAGCGCCTGGGCGGGCGCGAATCCCCGGCCCCGCGATCGGGCCCCTTGTGCCATACGTTGCTCCTGTGGTTCGGCGACTCTGCCGGGTACGTGACTGTACCCGCAGAGACCGCCGGTGAGGCGCCGAACCCTGGGTGGGTTAAATGGTCTGCGACGACCATCAGGAGGCCGGGAAATGCGTGCGATACAGATAGCCGAACTCGCGGGGCCGCAGGCCGCCCGACTCGTCGAGATCGACGAGCCGGCGGCCGAGGACGGCACAGTGCTGGTGGACGTGCACGCCGCCGGGGTGGCCTTCCCCGACGCGCTGCAGTCCCGCGGGCTCTATCAGTACAAGCCGGCGATGCCGTACACCCCGGGCGCCGAGGTCGCCGGGGTGGTGCGCAGCGCCCCCGCCGGCGCGCACGTGCAGCCCGGCGACCGGGTGGCGGGCCTGACCATGTTGTGCGGTGCGATGGCCGAAGTCGTTGCGCTGCAACCCGAACGTGTCTTCAAGCTGCCGGACTCGCTGTCCTTCGAGGCAGGCGCGGGCATCCTGTTCAACGACCTGACGGTGCACTTCGCGTTGCGCACGCGCGGCCGTCTGCAGCCCGGTGACACGGTGCTGGTGCACGGCGCGGCCGGCGGCATCGGGACCTCGACGCTGCGGTTGGCGCCGGCTTTCGGCGCCTCCCGCACCATCGCGGTGGTCAGCACCGAGGACAAGGCCGAGGTGGCCCGCGCGGCCGGCGCGTCGGATGTGGTGCTCGCCGCCGGCTTCAAGGACGCGGTCAAGGAACTCACCGGCGGACGCGGGGTGGACATCGTGGTCGACCCGGTCGGTGGCGACCGGTTCACCGATTCCCTGCGCTCGCTGGCCCCGGGCGGGCGGCTGCTCGTGGTCGGCTTCACCGGAGGGGAGATCCCGACGGTGAAGGTGAACCGGTTGCTGCTCAACAACGTCGACGCCGTCGGGGTGGGCTGGGGCGCGTGGACGCTGACGCACCCCGGCTACCTGCAGGAACAGTGGGCCGACCTGGAGCCGTTGCTGGCCTCGGGCGCCGTTCCGGCTCCGGCACCGGTGGTGTATCCACTGGAACGGGCCGCCGAGGCGATCGCGTCGCTGGAGGACCGGTCGGCCCGGGGCAAGGTCGTGGTCGCCGTCCGGTGACCGGAAGCTCCGGAAGTGATGCGCGAGACTTTGCCCGCTGCGATGATGGGCAACGTGTCGGGCGCTGGAGAGCGAGCAGTCGACGATCCGCGCGTTGCTGAATTCCTGGCGTCCGCGGCGTCGCAGCCGGCCGGGCTCGTCATCGAGGGCGAAGCCGGGATCGGCAAGACCACGCTGTGGCTGCGCCAGCTGGAGCACGCCCGCGACCTGGGTTTCCGGGTGCTCACGGCCCGGGTCGGCCAGGCCGAATCGGTGATGGCGTTTGCCGCGCTGGCCGACCTGCTCGGCGACGTCGAGGACGACTGTTTCGCCGCGCTGCCGCCACTGCAGCGGCTGGCGCTGGACCGGGTGCTGCTGCGTGCCGACAGCGCCGGCCCGGCGACCGATCAGCGCACGGTGGCCGCGGGGTTCGTCTCGGTGCTGCATGCGCTGGCCGAGCACCGGCCGGTGTTGATCGCGATCGACGACGCGCAGTGGCTGGACACCTCGAGTCGCGCCGCCGTCGAATTCGCGGTGCGCCGCCTGCGCGGCCCGTTCGGGGTGTTGGTGACGGAGCGGTGCGCCCCCGGCGAGGGCGCGACCGCGGGCTGGTTGAAGCTGGAGCGGCCGGACGGGCTCGAGCGGGTGTCCGTGGGTCCGATGACCACCGGCCGGCTGCACTCGCTGATCTCCGAGCGCCTGGGCCGCCCCCTGGCTCGGCCGTCGGTGCTTCGTATCGCCGAGATCTCGGGCGGTAACCCGTTCTTCGCGCTGGAGTTGGCGCACGCGATCGGTGACGGGGTCGGGACCGGCCGCCGTACTCGCGGTGCTGATCGGGGTGAACATCGGCCCCAACCTCACCTACGTCGGATCGTTGGCGAATCTGTTGTGGCGCAACGTGGTCCGCCGGGACATGAAG
>NZ_LMVQ01000581.1 GCF_001545925.1 Mycobacterium sp. NAZ190054
GAGCTGAACTGCAAGCTGCTCGTGGAGATCGGCCCCCGTCCGGTGCTGACCGCCGCGGCCCTCGGCGCGTGGCCCGACCCGGCCACCACTCCCCGGGTGATCACGTCGCTGCGCCGCAACACCGCCGACCACCGCCAGATCACCGAGGCGCTGGCCGATGCGTACGTGCTCGGCCACGTCCCCGATTTCACCGCGCTGCGCCGGCCGCACGCTCGCAAACTCGACCTACCGACGTACCCGTTCGAGCACCGCCAGTACTGGTTCTCGGACAACCGGGAACGATCCGAGTCCCCGCGGCCTCCCGCCGCGCGGACCGAGGCCGTGCGCCTTCTCGAGGACGGCCGGATCGAGGAACTCGCAGCACTGCTGGACGGACCGGGGCTCGACGAGCGCACCCTCGACGTACTGAACAAGCTTGCCGCACAACACAACCAGCAACGCGCGGGTCAGTCCGTCGCCGACGACCGCTACGCCGTCCGCTGGGACGAGACCACCGTCGCGTCCTCCCGGGAGACGGCCACCTGGATTCTGGTCGGCGACGACAACGACGCAGTCCGGCCGCTGCTCGACGTGCTGGCCGCACGCGGCCACCAGCACCGGTTCGTCGCGCTGCCGATGTCCGACGCGGACGAGACCAAACTCACCGACGCGTTGCGCGCCGCGACAGCCGACGACCCGGCGCTGCGCATCCTGCACGTCGCGGCGCTGGACTCCGACACCTCACCGTCGATGCGGTCCCTGCTGCGGATGCAGCACCGCATCCTGGGCGGCACCCGCCGCCTCTTCCGCGCCGCCTCCGCCGCCGAACTGCGCACCCCGGTGTGGTTGGTGACCCGCGGCGCGCAGCATGTGGTCGACACCGACACCGTCGCGCCCGATCAGACTGCGCTGTGGGGATTCGGCCGGGCCGCGGCACTGGAGCTCCCGCATCTGTGGGGCGGGCTGGCCGATTTAACCGCGGCCACCCCCGGCGAATGGTCCCGGCTGCTCGACAGGCTGGTCGCCCCCGACTCCGCGGTCAGGGAAGACCAGGTGGCAGTGCGCGCCGATACGCTCTACGTGCCCCGGCTGGTCCGCCGGTCCGGGCCGCCGAGCGGCACACCGCTGCAACTGCGCGGTGACGCAACCTATCTGGTGACCGGAGGGCTCGGGTCGATCGGCCTGGAGATCGCCGGTCACCTGGCCGCTCACGGCGCCGGGCATCTGGTACTGACCAGCCGGCGCGCCCCCGGCGAGTCCGTGCAACAGCGCATCGACGCGTTGAGCGAACAGCACAGCTGCGAGATCCGGGTGTTCGCCGCCGACGTCGCCGACGCACACGACGTCGCGCGCCTGCTGGCGGGGGTGTCCGCCGAACTGCCGCCGCTGGCCGGCATCGTGCACGCCGCGGGCGAGATCGGCACCACCCCGTTGAGCACCCTGGACGACGCCGAGGTGGATCGCGTGTTCGCCGGGAAGGTCTGGGGCGCCTGGCATCTCAGTGAGGCCGCGGCCGACCTGCGGCTCGACTTCTTCATCAGCACCTCCTCGATCGCGTCGGTGTGGGGCGGGTTCGGCCAGACCGCGTACGGCGCGGCGAACGCGTTCCTCGACGGGCTGGCGTGGCGCCTGCGTGAGCAGGGCATCCCCGGGCTGAGCGTCAACTTCGGTCCGTGGTCGGCGGGAATGGCCGACGCCGAGTCCCGGGCGCGGCTCGACCAGCGTGGCGTCCGGACACTGTCCCCCGCCGACGCGCTGGCAGGTCTGGCCGACGCCGCCACGTCCGACGGGGTCGCCCAGGGCGTCGTGGCGCGCATCGACTGGGCCCGTTTCCTGCCGCTCTACCAGCAGACGGGACGGCGGGCGTTCCTGGCCGAGTTCGAACGTGAGGTGCCGGACGCGACCCCCGCGCCCACCCCGTCCGGGACCACCCCGCTGGTCGAACGGCTCCGCAATGCGCCTGTGCAGCAACGCAAGAAGCTGCTGACCGACTACCTGCGGGATGCGGTCGCGGAGATCACCCGGGTGGACGCCGCGGAGATCCGCGAGGACGCCGGGTTCTTCGACCTGGGCATGGACTCGTTGATGGCCGTCGAACTGCGCCGGCGCATCGAACAGGGAGTGGGCCAGGACATCCCGGCCACACTGGCGATGGACCATCCCCGCCTGTCCGACGTGGCCGACTACCTGCTCGGTGAGGTGCTCGGACTGGCCGAACAGGCCAGGACCGCGCCCCACCCGGTGGCGGTCACGGCGGCCCGCACCGACGACCCGATCGCGATCGTCGCGGTGTCGTGCCGGTTCCCCGGCGCACCCGACCCGGAAGCCTTCTGGGAGGTCCTCGCCGGTGGTGTCGACGCGATCCGGGAGGTTCCCGAGGACCGGTTCGACATCGACGAGTTCTACGATCCCGATCCCGACGCCGCAGGCAAGACCTACACCCGGTTCGGCGGATTCCTGGACGGCATCGACGGATTCGACCCCGAGTTCTTCGGCATCTCCCCACGCGAGGCGGTCTGGATCGAACCGCAGCAGCGTCTGATGCTCGAAACGGTCTGGGAAGGCCTGGAGCGGGCCGGGTACGCACCGGCCGCGTTGCGCGGCAGCCGGACCGGGGTCTTCGTCGGCGTCGCGGCCAACGAGTACGCGCATCTGCTCTCGTCGGAGTCGATCGACAAGATCGAGCCGCACTTCATCACGGGCAACGCGCTCAACGCCATCTCCGGGCGGGTCGCGTTCGCGCTCGGGCTGGAGGGTCCCGCGGTGGCGGTCGACACCGCGTGCAGTTCGGCGCTGGTGGCGGTGCACCAGGCCTGCCAGGCGCTGAAGTCCGGCGACTGCGACATGGCGCTGGCCGGCGGGGTGAACGTGCTGCTGAGCCCGGTGACCGTGGTCGCCGCGTCCCGCGCGCGCATGCTGTCCCCGGTCGGGCGGTGCAAGACCTTCGACGCGTCGGCCGACGGCTACGTGCGCAGCGAGGGTTGCGGGATCCTGGTGCTCAAGCGGCTCGGCGACGCCGAACGCGACGGTGACCGGATCTGCGCGGTCATCCCGGCCAGCGCGGTCAACCAGGACGGCGCGTCCAGCGGGCTGACCGTGCCCAACGGCGGTGCACAACAACGGCTCATCGGCGCAACGCTCGCGCGCGCCGGGCTGTCCGGCGGGGACGTCGACTACCTGGAGGCGCACGGCACCGGCACCCCGTTGGGGGATCCCATCGAAGTGCAGGCGGCCGCCGCCGCCTACGGCGGCGCCCGTGACGCGGACCGGCCGCTGCTGCTCGGGTCGGTCAAGAGCAACATCGGTCACCTCGAATCCGCCTCCGGTGCGGCGGGCCTGATCAAGGTGGTGCTGTCCCTGCAGCACGAGATGCTGCCGAAGAGCCTGCACTTCGAGAGCCCGAACCCGCACATCCCGTGGGACTCGCTGCCGGTGCGGGTCGTCGACGAGGCGACGCCGTGGCAGACCAACGGCAGGCCCAGGCGCGCAGGCGTGAGTTCGTTCGGGTTCACCGGGACCAACGCCCATGTGCTCGTCGAGGAGGCGCCCAGCCGACCCGCGCCCGGCAGCGACGGGGAACCGGACACCCCCGCCCGCCAGACCGCCCATGTGCTGCCGTTGTCGGCGCGGTCCCCGGAAGCCCTGACGACCTTGGCGCAACGGTACGACGCCTGGCTGGCCGACCATCCCGACGCTGATCTGGCCGACGTGTGCCTGACCGCCGGAACAGGCCGTACTCACTTCGAACAGCGCGCCGCGCTGGTCGTGGATTCGGTCGCCGCGGCCCGGCACGGCCTGACCGATCTGGCCCAGAACCAGCTCCGGCCCGGCGTCGTGCGCGGCGAGCACACCCATCACCCGACGACGGCTTGGTTGTTCACCGGCCAGGGCAGCCAGTACCCGGGGATGGCGCGCGAACTGTTCGACACCGAACCGGTTTTCGCCGAGACGGTGATGGCGTGCGCGGAGGCGGTCGAGGACATCCTGCCGGTCCCGCTGACCGACGTCATGTTCGCCACCGACCGGGAGACCGGCGGCAAGGCCGGAGAACGGCTGCGGCACACGTCGTTCGCGCAGCCCGCGCTGTTCGCCGTCGAGATGGGCCTGGCCCGGCTGTGGCAGTCGTGGGGCATCGAGCCCGACGTGGTGCTGGGACACAGTGTGGGCCAGTACGCCGCGGCGTGTGTGGCCGGGGTGTTCAGCCTCGCCGACGGGGCCCGGCTGATGGCCGAGCGCGGCCGGATGTTCGGCAGCCTCGCCGAGGGCGGCCGGATGGTGGCGGTGTTCACCGACGCCAAGCTCGTCGAACAGGCCGCCGGCGAGTTCCCGCGGGTGTCGGTCGGCGCCTACAACGGACCCAACACCGTGCTCTCGGGTCCGGGCGAGGATCTCGAACAGCTCGTCGAGCGCTTCGGTGCCGACGGGATCCGCTGCACCTGGCTGGAGACCAGCCACGCGTTCCACTCCGAACTGCTGGACCCGGTGCTCGACGAGTTCGAGTCCTACGCAGCGCGATTGGAGTACGCGGCGCCGACGCTGCCGCTGGTGTGCAACCGCACCGGCGCGGTGCTGACGGCCCAGACCCCGCTCGACGCCGGGTACTGGCGCAGACATTCCCGCCAGCCCGTGCAGTTCGCCGAGAGTGTGCGCACCGTGGCGGCGCTGGGCGCCACGGTGCTGATGGAGATCGGGCCGCAACCGGTGCTGACCGGGGCCGCGGTGCAGGTGTGGCCCGAGCACCTGGGCGCGCCGCGGGCGATCGTCTCACTGCGTAAGGGTGTCGGGGACCGCCGTCAGATCGCCGACGCGCTCGCCGCGGCCTACGTCGGCGGACATCGGCCCGATTTCGCTGCGCTGCACCAGAACTCGGGCCGAAGGTTGGTCCTGCCCACCTATCCGTTCCAGCACCGCCGGTTCTGGCCGAAGTCCTCCGGCTTGGCGATGGAGGGCTCGGGCGGGCCGACCTCCGGCATCCTGGGCGGCGCGAAGGACCTCGCCTCGGGCGACACCGTCTACACCAGCAGGCTGTCGGTCAAATCGCAGCCCTGGCTCGCCGACCACGTCATCTACGGCACCGTCGTGGTTCCCGGCGCGACGTACGCGGCGATGGCGCTGGCCGCGGTCGGCACCCCGGCGCGGGCGAAGGACGTCTTCTTCTACGAGCCGATCATCCTGCCCGAGAAGAGTTCCCGTGAGGTACAGCTGACGCTGCATCCGCTCGCCGAAGCAGAGACGTGGACCTTCCAGGTGCACAGCAGGCCGTACGGGGTCCGGGACGCCGAATGGTCGCTGAACGCCGAGGGCACCGTCGTCGCCGGCGTCGGGGACGAGGAACCGGTGCCGCAGGACGCCGATCCGGTCGACGAGGCGATCGAGCGGCTGGAGCGCATGCGCCCGCAGGACCTGTTCGAGACGTTCGCCGACCTTGAGCTGGCCTGGGGACCGACCTGGTCCGGTTCGCTGAAGTCGCTGTGGCTCGGCGACGGTGAGGCGATCGGGGACATCCTCGTCGGCGAGGAACTCGCCGAACAACTGGCCACCGAACCGATGCACCCGGTGCTGATGGATCTGTGCACCGGCGTCGCGTTCCCCGCGTTCCCGGCGCTGCTGGCCGCCGAACAGGGCGTCAGCGACCTGTTCCTGCCGCTGCGCTACGGGCAGGTGATGCTGCGGGACAAGATGCCGCGACGGTTCTACTGCCGCTCGCGGTGGCACGCCGCCGAGCTCGACAGCGAAACCCAGGTGTTCGACCTCGATTTCGTCGACCGGGACGGCCGCCTGCTCGGCGGTATCCGCGAGTTCACGGTCAAACGCGCCCCCCGTGAGGCGCTGCTGCGTGGCCTCGGCGGAGACGCCACCCGGCTGCTGTACACCCTCGGCTGGCATGAGGTGCCGGCGCAGACCGACGGTGCGAACGCACCGGACGGCACGTGGCTGGTCGCCGGATTCGACGAGTTGGCGGCCACCATCCCGGGGTGTATCCCGTTGCCCCGCAACGCCGAAGCGGAACCATTGGGTGACGTCCTGGCCCAAGCGCACGCACGCGGTGTGCCGTTCTCCGGCGTCGTCTGGCGCAGCACCGGGCCGGACGCCGACGAGTCGGGCGCCGACATCCGTGCGCGGATCGAGGCCGAGATCACCCACCTGCTCAGCGCGGTGCACACCGTGCAGCGCGGCGGCGTGACATTGCCCGGCGGACTGTGGATCGTCACCGAACGTGCGGTGGCGACCGAATCCGGCGAACCCGTCGACCCGGTGCAGGCCGCCCTGTGGGGCTTCGGCCGCACCACCGCCAACGAGGAACCCGGACTGCGCTGCCGGCTGGTCGACTGCGACGGATCGCCCGAGGCGGTTCGCGCGTTGGCCGGCCTGCTCGCCGCGCCCATCGACGAGCCGGAAGTCGCGGTGCGCCAAGGCAAACTACTGGCCTCCCGGCTTCTGCCATGGTCACGCAGCGGTCATCTCACCGCGCCGCGGGCCGCCGATTTCGTGCTGGCCCCCACCGAACGTGGCGCGATCGACAACCTGCGGCTCACCGAGACGGACGTGGCGCCGCCGGCCGACGGCTACGTGCAGGTGCGGGTCGAGGCCGCGGGCCTGAACTTCCGCGACGTGCTCAACGTGCTGGGCCTCTACCCGGGCGACCCCGGACCGATCGGCGGCGACTTCGCCGGCACGGTGACCCAGTTGGGTGACGGGGTCACCGGACTCGCCGTCGGCCAGCGGGTCTACGGGTTCATGCAGGGCGCGTTCGCCAGCCGGTTCAACGTGCCTGCGCAGCTGCTGGCGCCGATCCCGGACGGGATCAGCGCGGTCGAGGCCGCCACCGTCCCGGCCGCGGCGCTGACCACCCGGCTGGCGTTCGACTGTGCCCAGGTGAAACCCGGTGACCGGGTGCTCATCCACGCGGCCAGCGGCGGTGTCGGGCTGGCCGCCATCCAGATGGCCCAACAGCACGGCGCGACCGTGTTCGCGACCGCGAGCACCTACAAACGGGCGACGCTGCGCAAGATGGGCGTGCAGTACGTCTACGACTCGCGCACCACGGATTTCGCCGATCAGATCCTCGCGGACACCGACGGCGCCGGGGTGGACGTGGTGCTCAACAGCCTGACCAACGAGGGCTTCATCGACGCGACGGTGCGGGCCACCGCACAGAACGGACGCTTCGCCGAGATCGCCAAACGCGACATCTGGACACGCGAGCAGATGGCGGCGGCCCGGCCGGACATCACCTACGAGATCGTCGCGCTGGACACGGTGGCCTTCCAGGAACCCGAGCGCATCCGCACCTTGCTCACCGAGGTGTCGGACGGCCTCGGGCGGGGCGAGTGGCGGCCGCTGCCCGCCGAGATCTACCCGCTCACCGAGGCCAGGGCCGCGTTCCGCCGCATGCAGCAGGCCCGGCACATCGGCAAGATCGTGTGCCAGGTCCCCGAACCGCTGCAGCCGCGCGCCGACCGCAGCTATCTGATCACCGGTGGACTGGGCGCGATCGGTCTGCACACCGCGTCGTATCTGGCCCACCTCGGCGCCGGCGACATCGTGCTGACCAGCCGGCGTGCGCCCGGCACCGACGCGCAGCAGGCCATCGACGAGATCACCGAACGGCACAAGTGCCGTATCCACGTCTTCACCGCCGACGTCGGCGACGAATCCGAGGTCGCGGCGCTGCTGGAACGGATTCGCGCGGAGTTGCCGCCGTTGGCGGGCGTGGCGCACCTGGCCGGCGTGCTCGACGACGCGCTGCTGTCCCAGCAGACCGTGGAGCGCTTCCGGACGACGTTGGCGCCCAAAGCGTTCGGCGCCCAGCATCTGGACCGCCTGACCCGCGACGACGAGTTGGACTTCTTCATCGTGTCGTCGTCGGTGTCCAGCCTGTTCGGTTCACCCGGCCAGTCCAACTATGCGACCGCGAACGCATTCCTCGACGGTCTCGTCGCGCAGCGCAGGGCGCACGGCCTGCCCGTGACGGGGGTGAACTTCGGGCCGTGGGCGCAGGGCGGCATGGCGTCCTCGGAGGCGGCGACCGCCAACATCGGTGCGCAGGGCCTGATTCCGCTGGAGCCGTCGGCCGCGTTGGGCGCCCTCGCCGAGGTCGTCGCCAACGGCACCGGCCAGGCCACCGTCGTCAAGGCCAACTGGCAGCGCGCCGCGAAGGTGCTGGGCAGCTCGCGTCCCCCGGTCCTCGACCTGGTGCTGCCGCGCCCCGAAGGCGAGGCGACCGGGGACAGCGAGCTGCTGCGCCAGCTGCAGGAGATCCCGGTGGCTCAGCGCGCCGGTTTCGTCACCGAGTTCCTGCAGCGGGAGGTGCAGAACTTCCTGCGGTTGGCGCAACCGCCCGCGGCCTCGAGCCGCTTCCTGGACCTGGGCACGGACTCACTGATGGCGATCGAGCTGCGGAACCGGCTGCACAGTCAGTTCGGCGGCGCGTTCACGATCAACGCGACCGCGGTGTTCGACTACCCGACCATCGGCGGGCTCGCCGAGTACCTGGTGGGTCAGCTGCCGGACGCGGAGCCCGACGCGGTTCCGGCCCCGGACCCGGAGCAGACCGACTGAGGAGTCGGGCCGCTGGGTAGCCTGCCGGTCATGGTGGCCGACACTTCGCCAGCGGGCATGCCGAGATCGGTGTTCATCACCGGAGCCGCCACCGGCATCGGCCGCGCCACCGCGCTGCTGCTCGCCCAGCGCGGCTATCTCGTCGGCGGGTACGACATCGACGAGGACGGCGTGCGGCTGCTCGCCGACGACATCACCGCGGTCGGCGGCAGGTCCGTGGTCGGGCACCTCGACGTCACCGACCCCGACGAGGTGGCGCAGCGGCTGGCCGAGTTCGTCGCCGCCGCGGGCGACCGGCTCGACGTACTGATCAACAACGCGGGTCTGCTCAACGCCGGACGGTTCGAGGAGATCCCGCTGGAGGTGCACCACCGCGAGATCGAGGTCAACGTCAAGGGTGTGGTGAACGGGCTGCACGCGGCCTTCCCGTACCTGAAGGACACCGGCGACGCGGTGGTGGTCAACCTGGCGTCCGCGTCGGCGATCTACGGGCAGGCCGAGCTGGCCAACTATAGCGCCACCAAGTTCTTCGTCCGGGCGATCACCGAGGCGCTCGACCTCGAGTGGCGACATCACGGGATCCGCGTGGTCGACATGTGGCCGTTGTACGTGAACACCGCGATGACCAGGGACGTCTCGACCGGCACCACGCAGTCCCTCGGCATCCGGCTGACCGCCCAGGACATCGCCCAGGACATCGTCGCGGCCATCGAGGCGACGTGGCCGCGGCGTCTGGTCGCCCAGGTCCACTTCCCGGTCGGGGTGCAGGCCAAGGCGCTCGCCGTCGGGGCGCGCTTCTCCCCCGCCTGGCTGACCCGGCTCGTGAACAAGGCCCTGGCCGGAAGCTAGCTCCAGCGGGTGGCTTCCACCTCCGCGGGCAGCGGCGGGTGCAGCGGGACGTCCAGCCCGTCGTAGACACCGGGCTTCTGAGCGGCCAGCCAGTTGATCGCACCGAGCAGCCGGTTGGCGGCGGTGGTGTTGCCGCCGTCGGCGCGGGTGCCGCCCGGGACGTCGGCGCGGGTCACGATCGTCAGTTGCGGATCCCCGTCGACGATGACGCGGTGGTCGCCGACCCCCTGGTCGGGCTGCGGCCAGTCGGGTGCGCAGGCCGGGTCGATGCGGGTGATGTGCTCGACGACGACGCGCCGCCTGCCGCCGGACCACCCGATGACCCGCAGGAAGAACGCGCCCTGGGTGCCCTTCTCGAAACGGCCCAACGCGGTGTCGACGGATTCGGTCAGCGGGAGTCGCTCGACCTCCTCGGTGATCTCGTCGATCTCCAGGCCCAGCCCGCGGCCGATGAGCCGGATGTTGCCGCCCCACACCATCGTCGGGACGGTCGGCAGCAGCATCATCGGGGTCTCGTCCATCGGTCCGCCGAACCCGCAGGACACCCGCACGGCGTAGGGCTGGTCATACGTCGAGTAGTCGAAGATCTCCTGGCAGGTGATCGTGTTGATCCGGGTGCACAACCCGGCCGCGGTGACCGCGAGCGCGTCGTTGGCCCACCCCGGGTCGACGCCGCTGACCAGCAGCGCGGCTCCACCGTTCGCCGCGGCCGTGGTCAGCCGGTCCAGCCATTCCGGCGGCGCGGAGCGCGGGTCGTAGAGCGAGTACAGCGACGGGGTGACGACGTGGGCGCCGGCGAGCAGGCATCGCTCGATGTCGGTGAGGGCCTCCTCGGGCCGGATGTCCCCGGAGGCCATGTACGCGACCGCGTCGCAGCCGGACAGCACCGCGTCCACGTCGGTGTCGGCGGTGATGCCCGTCGGCGCGCCGAGCCCGGCGAAGGACGCGGCGTCCGTGCCCGCCTTGTCGCCGGAGGAGGTGATCAGCCCGGCCAGGTGCAGCCCCGGGAACGCCGTGAGCGACCGGATCGCGGTCGCTCCCATGTTGCCCGTCCCCCACACCGCAACCGCCGTCGTCGCATCCATCACGACACCCTAACCGGCAGAACGTGACCATCATCACAGGCTACGAAAACCGCAGCCCAGCACCCGTTTTTGGCGTGTCCCGGGCCGTCGGCCAACCGCCCGGTCGGCCGTGGGCCGGAAATGGCCCGCGCCGGCTTTGCGTTGAAGTTACCGGGCGGTATAGTCGGGCACAGTTACTGGTGGGTAACTTGCCGGGCAAGTACCCAACCGCAGGTGGCGTTCTCGACGAGGAGGAACCCGTGAGCCATTACAAGAGCAATGTTCGTGACCAGGTATTCAACCTGTTCGAGGTCCTGGGCGTCGAGAAGACCCTCGGCCAGGGCAGCTATGCCGATCTGGACGCCGACACCGCGGTGGAGATGCTGGGCGAGATGGCCCGCCTCGCCGAGGGCCCGGTGGCCGCATCGTTCGAGGACGGCGACCGCAACCCGCCGGTCTTCGACCCCAAGACGCACTCGGTGACACTGCCGGAGTCGTTCAAGAAGTCCGTGCGCGCCGTGATCGAGGGCGGCTGGGACAAGATCAGCGTCAGCGAGGAGCTCGGCGGGACGCCGATGCCGCGCGCGCTGTCGTGGGCCATCCAGGAGCACATCCTCGGCGCCAACCCCGCGGTCTACATGTACGCGATGGGTGCCGGATTCGCCGACATCTTCTACCACCTGGGCACCGAAGAGCAGAAGAAGTGGGCCAAGCTGGCCGCCGACCGCGGCTGGGGCTCGACCATGGTGCTCACCGAGCCGGACGCCGGCTCCGACGTCGGCGCCGGACGCACCAAGGCGGTCCAGCAGCCCGACGGCACCTGGCACATCGACGGCGTGAAGCGCTTCATCACCTCGGCCGACTCCGACGACCTGTTCGAGAACATCATGCACCTGGTGCTGGCCCGCCCCGAGGGCGCGGGACCGGGCACCAAGGGTCTGTCGTTGTTCTTCGTGCCGAAGTTCCACTTCGACCCCGAGACCGGTGAGCCGGGCGAGCGCAACGGTGTGTTCGTCACCAACGTCGAGCACAAGATGGGCCTGAAGGTCTCCGCGACGTGTGAGCTCTCGCTCGGCCAGCACGGTGTACCGGCCGTGGGCTGGCTGGTCGGCGAGGTGCACGAGGGCATCGCGCAGATGTTCGACGTCATCGAGCAGGCCCGGATGATGGTGGGCACCAAGGCCATCGCCACGCTGTCGACGGGTTACCTGAACGCGCTGGAGTACGCCAAGGAGCGTGTCCAGGGCGCCGACCTGACCCAGATGACCGACAAGACCGCGCCGCGCGTGACCATCACGCACCATCCGGACGTGCGCCGCTCGCTGATGACCCAGAAGGCCTACGCCGAGGGTCTGCGCGCGCTGTACCTGTTCACCGCGACGCACCAGGACGCCGAGGTCGCCAAGACGCTGTACGGCATCGAGCCCGAGCTCGCGGTCAAGGTCAACGACCTGCTGCTGCCGATCGTCAAGGGTGTGGGTTCCGAGCAGGCGTACGCCAAGCTCACCGAGAGCCTGCAGACCCTCGGTGGTTCGGGCTTCCTGCAGGACTACCCGATCGAGCAGTACATCCGCGACGCCAAGATCGACTCGCTGTACGAGGGCACCACGGCCATCCAGGCGCAGGACTTCTTCTTCCGCAAGATCGTCCGCGACAAGGGTGTGGCGCTGGCCCACGTGGCAGGCCAGATCGAACAGTTCGTCAAGGCCGAGGCGGGCAACGGACGGCTCAAGGCCGAGCGGGCGCTGCTGGCCACCGCGCTGGAGGACGTCCAGGGCATGGCCGCGTCGCTGACCGGCTACCTGATGGCCTCGCAGGAAGACCCCAAGAGCATCTACAAGGTGGGGCTCGGCTCGGTGCGCTTCCTGATGAGCGTCGGCGACCTGGTGATCGGCTGGCTGCTGCAGCAGCAGGCCGCGGTGGCGATCGAGAAGCTCGACGCCGGCGCCCAGGGTGACGACCGCTCGTTCTACGAGGGCAAGGTCGCGGTGGCGTCGTTCTTCGCGAAGAACTTCCTGCCGCTGCTGACCAGCACCCGGTCCATCATCGAGAACCTCGACAACGAGGTCATGGAGCTGGACGAGGCGGCCTTCTAGGCCACTTCGGACTCAAGACGCCCCCGGACTCTTCCCGGGGGCGTCTTGCGTTGCGCGCCCGGATTCCGGGCCTCAGCTGTTCAGGTAGGTGACCACGGCGAGTACGCGGCGGTGGTGGGCCTGCGACGGCGCCAGGTCCAGCTTGGTGAAGATCGCCGAGACGTGCTTCTCGACGGACCGCTCGGTGATCGACAGATGTTGCGCGAGACTGCTGTTGGAGTGGCCTTCGGCCATCAGCGCCAAGACCTCGCGTTCCCGCGGTGACAGCCGGTCCAGCGCCGACGTGCCACGGCTTCCCATCAGCTGCCGCACCACCTCGGGGTCGAGCGCGGTGCCGCCCGCGGCGACGCGGTGCACGGCCGCGTCGAACTCCGCGATGTCGGCCACCCGGTCCTTGAGCAGATACCCGACCCCGGCGGGGTTGCCCGCCAACAGTTCGGTGGCGTACCTGGTCTCCACCCACTGGGAGAAGACCAGTACGCCGACGTCCGGATGAGACCGTCGCAGCGACACCGCGGCCACCAACCCCTCGTCGGTGAACGTCGGCGGCATCCTGATGTCGACCACGACCACGTCGGGGCGCAACTCCCGGACCGCCGCCAGCATGTCGTCGGCGTTGCCGACGGCGGCCACCACATCGTGGCCTCGTTCGGCGATCAACTGGGCCAGGCCGTCGCGCAGGATCGCGCTGTCCTCGGCGATCACGATCCGGCTCACTGCCCGGCTCCCGGTGGCACCACAACGGTGACGACGGTCGGCCCGCCGGGCGGGCTGTCGACCTCGAGGCGGCCGTCGACCATCGCGAGCCGCTGGGACAGGCCCGTCAACCCCGACCCGTTGCCGACCTGCACACCGCCGGACCCGTTGTCCTTCACAGTGATTCGCAGCTCCGCCGCATCACCGGCGACGTGCACCGCCGCAGCGCTGGCGCCGGAGTGTCTCGACACGTTGGCGAGCAGCTCGGCCACGCAGAAGTACGCCATCGTCTCCACCCCGATCGACGGGCGCACGGACAGGTCGACGGTGACCTCCACCGGTATGGGGTTGCGGGCCGCGAGCGTGTGGACGGCCGGTCCGAGCCCGAGATCCAGTGCGGGCGGGCGGATTCCACGGATCAGGTCACGCAGCTCGGCCAGCGTGTCCTTGGTGTTGGCCAGCGCGTCGGACACCAGCGCGCGGGCCGGGGTGGTGTCGCCGGCGGTCGCGAGGTGCTTGTCGGCGCGGGCCAGCGCCATCGCGACCGTGATGAGCCGGGCCTGGGTACCGTCGTGCAGATCGCGTTCGACGCGCTGCAACCGGGCGGCCGAGTCGTCCACTACGCCGGCCCGCGCGTGCTCCAGCTCGGCCACCCTGCGCTCGCGCCCGGTCGGTCCGAGCAGCGCACCGGCCAGCCGGACATGCGCCCGGCTGATGCCGATCATCACCCAGCCCAGCAGATACAGCGCCACCACACCCGCCACCGAGAACAGCGCGTACCAGCCCAGCGACTCCACCGGCTCCCCGAACGAGATGAACGGCTCCCGGGTCAGCAACCACACGACAGGCGAGACGATCAGCGTCGCAGACACCACCACGCCGAGGATCAGGAGGAAGCCGATGGGCGTCATGAGCACGGCGTGCAGCGTCAGGAAGCCGAGGCTGCGCCAGCCGACCGTATCGGTCAGCGCCGCCGTCACGGTCTGCAGGCGGCCGGCGGGCCGCGCGAACGCCGGTGGCGTGTCGATCTGCACGTCCACCAGTTGAGCCAGCGCCCGGTACAGCCGGTTCCACGCCCTGCCGCTCAGCACCAGCAGTGCAAGCAGCGGGATGCCGATCACCGTCAGGATCAACAGCCCGGACGCCAGACCGGCGGCGAACAGGAACACGACGTCGACGAGCGCCAGCACGCTGACCAGATGGACGTAGAGGTAGGCCCGCCAGGCCGGCGGACGCAGCGGGGCCAGAACAGTTCGGCGCCAGTCGGTCCGGGCACGGCTGGGCAGCGGATCGGTCACGGTCGTCGGGTCGGCGGGTGGGCTCGTCGGCGCGGTCACATCGACCATGGTCGCCCGTCGGCCGGGAGTTTCGCGACAGTGCAGACCGGTCTGGTGATGGTGGGGCTGTCCACACCCTCAAGGCGCCGGCCCCCGGACACGAAGGCGGGTTCGGGAGGACACTGGGCGCGTCTCTCATGTCTCGCGCGACCGACTTTCATCCCTTTGTCGGCTCTTCGGATCTCCGTCACTCCCGAACCCGTCGTGCCGTAAATGCTACGCCTGCGCCGAGCCCGAGTGAAGAGGCGATTTCAGAGGTCACGGGACCAGAACTCGCCCTCGACCGCCTCCCCGAAATCCTGGTGGGACTCGGTGCGATCGAGGTGAAAACCTTCACGGGCGTAGATGTGTCGCGCCGCGGTCAACACACTGTGCGTCCACAGCATGATCCGCCGGTAACCCGACCGCCTGGCGAATCTCAGGCACTCGGCGACCAGCGCGCTGCCGACACCCGCACCGCGGGCCCACGGTTCGACGAGCAGCAACCGAAGCTGAGCGGTGCCGGCGATGTCCGACGGCATACAGAACACACTTCCCGCGCGGCGCCCGCCGAGTTCGGCGATCCACATGGCGCTTCGCTCGTCGCGTGCGCCGGCGAAGTCCGCGACCACACGCGCGACCAGTGCCTCGAACGCAGCGCCCCAGCCGTACTCGGAGGCGTAGCGCTCGCCGTGACGTTCCAGCACCCAGCCGAGGTCCCCGGGCGCGGGCCCGCGCAGCAGCAGCGTCGGTGGGCGGTCACCGTCGCCGAGAACCCGGCGGATGACCGCCATCGCCGCGGTCATCTCGTCACGGGCGGTCGGGTCCAGACCGGCGACGAGCGCTTCAATCGCCTCGACCTGCTTTTCATCGAGGTCGGCGAAGGCGGCTCGGCCGGTCTCGGTCAACCGCGCCACCTGCTTGCGACGGTCGGTGACCGAGGCCTCCCGCTCGATCAGGCCCGCGCCTTCGAAGCCCGACAGCAGCCGGCTCAGATAGCCGGCATCGAGACCGAGGGCAGCGCGGATGTCGGCGACCGCGGCGTCGTCCGCATTGGCGATCTCATAGAGGACCCGCGCCTCCGTCAATCCGAACGGGGAACCGACGAGGTCGGGCTGGAGCACACCGATGACCTTCGTGTAGAAGCGGTTGAACTCCCGGACCTCGCCGACCACCGACGCCATACCTTGACATGGTCAACCGATCAGTTGCCGAAGTCAATGGTTTTGCCGAAGGTCAGAGGTCGAGGCCTCGCAGCAGCGTCCGAACATGCTGATCTGCATGCTCTGAAACCAAGAGCCCCGTGTTGCCGTCGGGTCGGGGGGTCAGACGGCAACACGGAGCTATCCCCTGTATCGGCACCCCCGCCGACGGCGTTACAGCGTCCTGAAACTTTCTTGCCGAACTTGCATTCCAGCAGATGGCCTCTCGACTTTTCCCTGCTGGAATGCCATTTCGGCGACAAAAAATCAGGCCTCCAGGATGGCGGTCACACCCTGCCCGCCCGCGGCGCAGACCGAGATCAGGCCGCGGACCGGCTGTCCGGTCTCGCGCTTCTTCTCGGCGAGCTGCTTGGCCAGCTGCGCGACGATCCGGCCGCCGGTCGCGGCGAACGGGTGCCCGGCCGCCAGCGACGAGCCGTTGACGTTGAGCTTGGACCGATCGATGGAGCCCAGCGCACCGTCCAGGCCGAGCCGCTCCTTGCAGTACTCGTCGGACTCCCACGCAGCCAGCGTCGCCAGCACCACCGACGCGAAGGCCTCATGGATCTCGTAGTAGTCGAAGTCCTGCAGCGTCAGGCCGTTGCGGGCCAGCAGCCGCGGCACCGCGTACGTCGGCGCCATCAGCAGGCCGTCACGGCCGTTGACGTAGTCGACCGCCGCGGTCTGACCGTCGACGAAGTACGCGAGCACCGGGATCGAGCGCTGGGCGGCCCACTCCTCGGAGGCCAGCAGCGCCACCGACGCGCCGTCGGTCAGCGGGGTGGAGTTGCCGGCGGTCATCGTCGCGTCGCCGTTGCGCACCCCGAACACCGGCTTGAGCTTGGCCAGCTTCTCGGTCGACGAGTCCGGACGCAGGTTGTTGTCCCGGTAGAGCCCGAGGAACGGCGTCACCAGGTCGTCGAAGAACCCGCGGTCGTACGCGGCGGCCATGTTGCGGTGGCTGGCGGCGGCCAGCTCGTCCTGGTCGACCCGCTTGACCCTCATCTCCTTGGCCGTCACCGCGGCGTGCTCGCCCATCGACATGCCGGTGCGCGGCTCGCTGTTGACCGGGATCTCGACACCGAGTGAGGCCGGGAGCTTGCCGACGAGCTTGAGCCGCTCGACGGTGGACTTGGCCCGGCGCAGCCCGAGCAGCACCTGGCGCAGGTCGTCCCCGAAGGCGATCGGCGCATCGGAGGCGGTGTCCACCCCGCCGGCGGCGGCGACCTCGGCATGGCTGATGGCCGGTTTCACGCTGCGGCCGCGGCGGGCCTCGACCGTGGCGCTGGTCGCGCTGGTCTCCACCCAGCTCGGCCAGACCCTGATCGACTCGCACAGCCCGCTGGTGGTCACCACCGCCGCGGGGTCACTGCTGACGATGGGTGCGCTGATCAGCACGCCGGGCGTCAGCCAGTTCCTCGGCTGCACCCCGCTGGGTCCGATGGGCTGGGCGCAGGCGTTGGGCACCGCGGGGGTCGCGACGGCAGCGGCCGCTGTGGCGCCCCGGATCGTGAGCCGGTTTCAGTCGTCGATGTCCACGACGCCGAGCCGCCACAACACGGCGTACATTTCGCGCAACGGGATCGCGACGAAATGGGAAACCACAGACACGGGGTCCGAAGAAGCGCTGGTTTCGGAGATGGGCACGACGTCCACGGTCCGGACGGCAGGCGTCTGAACGACCAACACGCCATGACCGAAAGGCGACGAATGGCCGAATCCTCACGTCAGGCGACGTCGCACCGCGACGCCGTACGCAAAGTCCGGGACGCGCAGTCCTTCGCGGTGCAGCTGCCGGTGCTCGGCCGCGTCCGCCTGCCCAGACCCGAGCAGTTGGCATTCTACGGCGCCCTCGGGGTGCTGGCGGCCGCCGAGATCATCGAGTGGCCGGTGGCCCTGGTGCTGGCCACCGGTCACCTGTTGATCCACGAGGAGCACAACCGGGTGGCCCAGGAGATCGGCGAGGCGCTCGAAGAGGTCTGACGACTCCCGGCCGTAGGGTCGGGGGGTGTCAGGCCGGGAACTGATCGTCCTGGGCACCGCCAGCCAGGTGCCGACCAGGCAACGCAACCACAACGGCTACCTGCTGCGCTGGGACGCCGAAGGGCTGCTCTTCGACCCCGGCGAGGGCACCCAGCGGCAGATGCTGCTCGCCGGTGTGCCGGCGTCGGCCGTGACGCGGCTGTGCCTGACCCACTTCCACGGTGACCACTGCCTGGGGGTGCCGGGCGTGCTCCAGCGGCTGTCCCTGGACGGCGTGACGCGTCCGGTCGAGGCCTACTATCCGGCGTCGGGCCGGGACTTCTTCCGCCGGCTGCGGCAGGCCTCCGTCTTCCACGACGTGACCGACGTGCGGGAGAACCCGGTGACCGCCGACGGCGAGATCGCCGCCGGGGCGTTCGGCACCCTGGAAGCCCGCCGGCTCGACCACCCGGTCGACGCGGTCGGTTACCGGCTCGTCGAACCCGACGGCCTGCGGTTCCGGCCCGAGCTGCTGGAGCGCTTCGGCGTCACCGGCCCGGCCGTCGGCCAGTTGCAGCGCGCCGGCGTCGTCCAGACCGGCGCCGGACCGGTGCGGCTGTCGGATGTCACGCGGCCCCGGCGCGGGCAGCGCTTCGCGTTCGTGATGGACACCCGGTTGTGCGACGCGGTCTACGCTCTCGCCGAGCGCGCCGATCTGCTGGTGATCGAGGCGACGTTCCTGGAACGCGACGCCGACCTGGCCGCCCGCCACGGTCATCTGACCGTGCGGCAGGCGGCGCGGGTGGCCGGCGAGTGTGGGGTCCGCCGCCTGGTGCTGACCCATTTCTCCCAGCGCTATCCCGACACCGACGCGCACCGGGCCGAGGCCCGGGAGGTGTTCGACGGTGACCTCGTCATCGCCGAGGACCTGGCCCGGATCGACGTGCCCGCGATTCGTGACGGCGATCGTGGGTAGCCGTTCGGGCGTACGGAACGACAACGGAGGTACGCGATGAGCCACGTCGAAGTGGAACAGGAGCTCTGGGACGAGTTCCACCGCGTCGTCAACATGACGTCACGGGAGCTCTCGGACTGGCTGCGGGTTCGGTCCGCCGACGAGGAATCCGAGCAGCTGCCCGATCAGTCCGGCACCCAGACCGGCCGGCATGTCCTGGCCATCCTGCAGAAGCGCCGCGTCGACCTGACCGACGACGACGAACGCGTGATGCGCAACGTGATCGAACGCATCCACTCCGAGCGCCGCGCCGACCTCGAACCGACCGCCGGGCAGGACCACTGGCGCCACCGGCTGATGACGATCGGCCACGACCCGTTGAAGGATGTGGACTGATGGAACGCGGAAGCTCGAAGCACGGTCCCCGCGAGGACGACGCCCTCAAGGACGAGTTGCGCGGCACGCTGCAGGGCAACCGGAGCTCGCGGGCGGAGGAGTGGCGGGAAGCTGAGCCGCCTGCCGACGACGATCCGGACGTGCCCAGCGGCTGACCGACGATTCGGCGGCACAAATATCGATGTGCTATGCATATTTGGTGCCGCAGACCCGCTACGACCGACTCGACGACCTGCTGACACGAATCCACACCGCGCGGCAGCGGCCGCAGTGGCGCGTGCTGCGCGCGGTCGAGCGGTGTGAGGACGGCGGCGCCTCCATCGGTGACGTCGCCGTACTGCTGGGGGTCGACCACTCGACGGCCAGCAGAACGGTCGCGGCGGCCGTCGCCGCCGGTCTGCTCACCAAGACGACGGCCACCGACGATCAGCGCCGCTGCGCGCTGTGGCAGTCCTACGGCGTGAAACCCGACGCGGTCATCGGCCATTCGATGGGCGAGGTGACGGCCGCGGTGGTGTTCGGGGCGCTCAGCCCGCCCGACGGCATCAAGGCG
>NZ_LMVQ01000582.1 GCF_001545925.1 Mycobacterium sp. NAZ190054
GTTGTAAACGACACCGGCGAGTCGGTTAGGCATTAGGCGGATGGGACGGGCTGTCACGCTGGCTACGAAGCTGTCACCGTCGTAGACGTCAGCGTCAACCTTCTTGGTGGCCATTACGCCCCCGAGGACGCGACCGGCGCGATCGTCGATCTGCGCAGCCGCGGGGCACGCGTGCCGGCACCGGGACGGCGCCGCGGGTACCGGCACAACCCGGTGCCGACGGATCAGACGCTCGCCGCGATAGTCGCCGTGCTGCGCAAGGTCGCGTCGGCACCGTCGTCGGGGTTGCGGCTGGACCCCGCCGTGGCGATCTCGGAGCTGCAGCAGGCCGCCCATCATCAGGAGTCGGTGGTCATCGGGTATGTCGACCCGGCCGGCGTCGCGACCCAGCGGGTGGTGGCCCCGATCAACGTCCGCGGTGGGCAGCTGACCGCCTACGACCCGGCGTCGGGTCGGGTGCGGGAGTTCGCCATCCACCGGGTGACATCGGTGGTGTCCGCAGAATCCGGATAATGGGTGGGATGACTTACCACCGAGGTGCCGCGTGACCGACGGCCCGCTGATCGTGCAGTCCGACAAGACGGTGCTGCTCGAAGTCGACCACGAACAAGCCGGCGCGGCACGCGCCGCCATCGCGCCGTTCGCCGAGCTCGAGCGCGCGCCCGAGCATGTCCATACCTACCGCATCACCCCGCTGGCGCTGTGGAACGCCCGCGCTGCGGGTCATGACGCCGAACAGGTCGTCGACGCGCTGGTGACGTACTCGCGCTACGCCGTGCCGCAGCCGCTGCTGGTCGACATCGTCGACACCATGGGCCGCTACGGCCGCCTGCAGCTGGTCAAACACCCGGCGCACGGCCTGACCCTGGTCAGCTTCGACCGCGCCGTCCTCGAGGAGGTGCTGCGGAACAAGAAGATCGCGCCGATGCTGGGCGCCCGCATCGACGACGACACCGTCATCGTGCACAACAGCGAGCGGGGCCGGGTCAAGCAGATGCTGCTCAAGATCGGCTGGCCCGCCGAGGACCTCGCCGGTTACGTCGACGGAGAGGCCCACCCGATCGACCTGGCGCAGGACGGTTGGCACCTGCGCGACTACCAGCAGATGGCCACCGACTCGTTCTGGGAAGGCGGCTCGGGCGTAGTGGTGCTGCCCTGCGGCGCCGGGAAGACGCTGGTGGGTGCCGCCGCGATGGCCAAGGCGGGCGCGACCACCCTGATCCTCGTGACCAACACCGTCGCGGGCCGGCAGTGGAAACGTGAGCTCATCGCCCGGACGACCCTGACCGAGGACGAGATCGGTGAGTACTCCGGCGAGCGCAAGGAGATACGGCCGGTCACCATCGCCACCTATCAGGTGATCACCCGCCGCACGAAGGGTGAGTACAAGCATCTGGAGCTGTTCGACAGCCGCGACTGGGGCCTGATCATCTACGACGAGGTGCACCTGCTGCCCGCGCCGGTGTTCCGGATGACCGCCGACCTGCAGTCGCGCAGGCGCCTCGGGCTGACCGCCACCCTGATCCGGGAGGACGGACGCGAAGGTGACGTGTTCTCGCTGATCGGCCCGAAGCGTTACGACGCACCGTGGAAGGACATCGAGGCGCAGGGGTGGATCGCACCGGCGGAGTGCATCGAGGTCCGCGTCACGATGACCGACAACGAACGCATGCTCTACGCCACCGCCGAACCCGATGAGCGGTACAAGTTGTGCGCGACGGCGCACACGAAGATCGCAGTGGTGAAGTCGATCCTGGAGCGGCATCCGGACGAGCCGACCCTGGTGATCGGTGCGTATCTCGACCAGTTGGACGAGCTGGGCGCCGAGTTGGACGCGCCGGTGATCCAGGGATCGACGAAGAACGCCGAGCGTGAGGCGCTCTTCGACGCCTTCCGCCGCGGTGAGATCCGCACGCTGGTGGTGTCCAAGGTGGCGAACTTCTCCATCGATCTGCCCGAAGCCAGTGTGGCCGTGCAGGTTTCGGGGACTTTCGGCTCCCGGCAGGAAGAGGCGCAGCGGCTGGGAAGGTTGCTGCGCCCGAAGGCCGACGGGGGCGGCGCGGTCTTCTACTCGGTGGTCTCGCGGGACAGCCTCGACGCCGAGTACGCCGCACACCGCCAGCGCTTCCTCGCCGAGCAGGGGTACGGCTACGTCATCAAGGACGCCGACGACCTGCGCGGGCCCGCGATCTGATCTGGACCCACGCCGCTCGCGGCAAGCGAACCCCCGCCTTGGGGGGCGCCTCGGTGGCCGACCCTCGGCCTTGCTGAGACGTAACTCACACATCCATATGACGATCCAGATAAATTTGCCGATAACTGATCAAGCGCACCTCGGCCGGGTGGCGACAATAGTCTGAACCGTCCGGCCCTCGCGCTCGACCCACCAGCTGCTCGACAGGTTTATCCTGACAGATCCCGTATGTGGCAATGACTGACCCGTGCTTTCCGTGCACCGGTACAGCGCAATTCCACATATAAGCATGGTTATGGCAACTGAACACGCTTTTGCCAGAATTGCAAAGATGGGCAGCGAGTCCGAAATTGCTGCAGAAAATTGTTCCGATGCCCCAACATGTTCATGCCGGGCAGGCGCCCGGTCGGTTTTCAACATCGGGGGTCGTCCATGGACCGCGTCGGTCGCGATACGCACACTACGGGGGACGACCCCTCACCGCAGGAGGCGCAACGGCCGAGCCGGCGGTCGGGACGTAAGCGCCGCAGGGTCGAACCGTACGCGTGGCTGACCGCGGGCGCGGTGAGCGTGGGCATTGCTGCGGCGATCTCCGGGTCCGGAATGGCCTATGCCGACGACACGGCGAGTTCCACCGGTCCCGCCAGCAGTGCGTCGGCGGAGAGTGAGTCATCCCCGTCCGCCGAGGCCTCCGACGACACCGGTGACGACGGTGACGCTGCGGAAGCCGACAGTGACGCCGGCGACGAGTCCCCCGACGTCGACAGCGACCCCGACGCCGTCGAAGACGAGGTGGCCGAAGAGGTTTCAGACGAGGTTCCGTCCGAGGAAGAGGGCGACGACGCGGTCCCCGAGGAGGCCGCTGACCGCGATACCGACGGCGCAGGGGCCGAGGCTTCCGAGGACACCGCCCCGGTCGGCCCCGAGGAGCCGGGCGTCAAGAACCGGGGCGCCACCCGGTCGGAGACTGCCACCGCGATTGACCAGCTACCCGCCGAGGAATCCGTGTCTACCGAAGAGACGGATTTCGGGCCGGCGGACGTCGCGGTGAAGGTCAGCGAGCCCGCAAGTGACCCGCTCGACACGTCACCACCGGCATCCGCTCCCGCCCTTGCCATTTCGTCGTCGGCTGCCGTCGAGCCCGACAGCGTTACGGTGGCTGAGGCATCGAGAACCGTGGCACCGATGCAGACAGCGACGGTCTCTGCGGCGGAGAGCCCGGCAGCCCCGACGACGTTGGCGGAACTGCTGAGAGCGCTGTTCCTCAACTTCCAGCGCACGTACTTCAACAAGATGCCGACCGCCAAACCCGTGCAGAAGCCGGGCCAGTCCAGCCAGGGCGTGGTCACCGGCACCGTCGGCGCGAGCGATCCCGACGGTGATCCGCTGGAGGTGGAACTGTCCGCCGGTCCGAAGCGTGGCAGCGTGCAGGTGGGCATCGACGGCAACTACACCTACACACCGTCGGCGGAGTTGGCCGCCGGCGGCGGGACCGACACGTTCACCGTCGTGGTGCGGGAGACCAACGCCGACGAGCACACCCACGGCTTCCAGGGCATGTGGGACAAGATCTTCGGGGGCACGGGCACCGCGAGCGGCACCATCGTGAAGACGGTCACCGTGACCATCGCCAAGGTGGCCGCCGACGATCCCGCCGGTGGCACCGGCGACGCCGGGAGTGGGTCGCAGGATCAACCGGCCCAGAGTCCGGGCGGTTACGACGCCGGGTTGAAAGACCCGTTCCAGCACGCGGACCAAGCCACCGGAAAGACCTTGAACGTCCGGGATTACGGTGCGACGTCGAGCAAGTCGTCCGACAACGACGCCACGGCGATCCAGAAGGCGATCAACGCGGCCCAAGCCGGCGACGTCGTGTACATCCCCGACGGGACGTACCACGTCAAGTCGACGATCACGTTGAAGACCGGGGTGTCGCTGATCGGCCAGTCGCGGGAATCGACCGTGCTGACGAGCGCGTTCTCGACCTGGTCGTATCTGTTCTCGAATCCGCATGCGGTCATCTACGCCGCCCCCGGGGTGAACAATCTGACCGTCTCGAGCTTCACGATCACCCAGGCCTCGGGGAAGATCTACGACGCCGGCGTCCGTCTGGGTTCGGAAAGTGGACAGGTCTCGCGGATCGCGGTGAAAGATCTGTTCGTCGAGCGGCACCGGCGTTTCGGCATCTTTCTTCAGAACGCAAACAACATTCTGGTGGACGGCAACATCATCAAGAATGCGTCAGCGCTCGATGGCGGCGGCTCCGGCTACGGCGTGAACATCGACGGAAGCGGCTCCCACAACAACTGGATTCGTCACAACACCATCGGTCCGGTCATCCGGCACGGCATCCTGATCCAGGAGAGCGCCCACCACAACCTCGTCGAGCACAACACGATCACGGGTGCGGTGTCCGGCGCGATCGATCTCCACGGTGAGGACGAGTACAGCAACGAGATCCGGTACAACACGGTCGCCGATTGTGTCCGTGACGGAACGTCGATCAGCGCGAACGGCGCCGGTATCGAGATCGGCGAATACAGCGGTGTCATCGGTACCGACAAGATGCACGACAACTCCGGCCCCAACAACTGGATCCACCACAACGTCGTCTACAACTGCACCTGCGGTCTGCGGATCGTCAACAACAGCAACAACACCTGGATCGAGGACAACCTCTTCTACGACAACCTGGAAGCCGGCATCAAAGCCGACCTCGCGCCGCTCGAAGACCTCTACATCCGCCGCAACACCATCTACGGTAACGGCAGCGGCATCGTGCTCCACGACGTTGTGCGGGCGGTCCTCGAGGACAACACGGTGACGGACAACGACAAGTACGGCCTGTGGACCAACGGCGGCGTGACCGACTACCTCATTGCCGGCAACATCGTCACCGGCAACGGGACGGACATCGTGCTCGGCAGCCAGAACGGCACGGTGGTCTAGCACGCACCGGGTGATGTCGGGCCGGGGAGCGCGCCGCGGTACGCCGAACCGGCGGCTGTAGAGCGACCCCTTCGCTAGGGTCGAAGGCATGGGGCTTCCACAGCCACGCCGCACCGGGCTCTACGCGTCGGCAGTACTCTGATGCGCTGGCATCCTCCCAGGCCTGGACGCGCTTCCTATACCGCAATCCGTCAGTTCGCCACGTCGAGTTGGCGATTGGTGCTCGTCATCGTTCTGGCACTCCCCTTGCTGGCGCTGGTGAACGACGAGCCCCCGCTACCATCGGCCGCCATATCGGACCCCATCGTCATGCCGTTGCCGGAGATCGACGGGAACGCCTGGCGGACTCGCGGGCAGCTGGTGAGCCAGGAGCCGTACAAACCCCCTTTCGACGACCACGATGCCGTCCTGGGCAACGCCTGGCGGGCCGTCTACAGATCCCTCTCCGGTGTGGACGGCGCAGTCCGCGACGTGTCGGGGGCGTTTTTCCTACCACGGGGGACTCCACCGCCTGACGGTTGGCCGGTCATCTCCGCCGCCCACGGCACGACCGGCATCGGAAACGACTGCGGCCCTTCCCGGCAGCCTGATCTCCAGGGCTATGCACCGCTTGTGCAGTCGCTACTGTCCGACGGGTACGCCGTCGCCCTCACGGACTACGAGGGCCTCGGCGCGCAGGGGGCACACCCGTACCTGGAGCCGCGCACGGCGGCGTTCAACACCATCGATGCGGTCCGTGCGCTGCGGCGCCTCACACCGCTGGTGTCCACACGGTGGGTTGCGCTCGGATACTCGCAGGGCGGGCAAGCGGTATGGGCCGCCAACGAATTGGACGACTTCTACGGGCACGACCTGCAGCTGATGGGAAGCGTTGCCCTGGCGCCGTCGGCGAACGCGACACCGGCGGCGGACCTGGCGTGGAACGGTTCGCTCACAGAACAGCAGCGCGCGCTGCTTCCGCTGTTCGTCATCAGTCTGGCCCGTTACAACCCCGGGCTCGACACTCGAGCGTTCCTGCACGGCTCCGACGAGGCGCACCGCAAGCGGCTCAGCCACTGCAAGCCCGCCGACCGCGAGGCGCACCGCACTTCGCTGCCGGTGCCGGTGCCGTGGGCATCTGTTGTCGGCAGAGTCCGCGAGTCGAATGAACTGAGGCCGACGACGCAGGCTGACGTCGCCGAGTTGCGAGAGGCACTGCGCAAGATCGCGCTGCCTCAGCGGCCGCTGACAAAGCCGATGCTCGTCATCGCGGGCGGACGGGATTCCCTCGTGTTACCGGTTTGGGTGAAAACCGCGGTCTCCCAGAGTTGCGCGCTGGGTGGGCGCATCCAGTTCACGGAGATCGCAAGCGCCGACCACCAGACCATCCTCTGGAAGGCCGCGCCGAGGGTGGAACACTGGATCGCCGATCGTTTCGCCGGCATCGAGGCCAAGTCGACGTGCGCCCAACGGGCACCGTCAGACAAGTGACCGTGACAGCGTTCAGGCGACCGGCAGACCCTGCAACAGCGTGACGTCGGGAACGGCGAAGAAGTTGTGCACGTACTCTGCCGGCATACCGAACGGGTTGAACTCGTCCTCCTTCAGCAGCGACAGCTGATCCTGTTGCAGATCGAAATCACCGATAGGTCTGAGGCATCGTCGATCGAGATAGAAGAGTTGGTAACCCAGGCCCTGGATGGTGTCGAAGACCTCGCCGATGGGAAACGATATGTGCCGCTGTTCGATCTCGACCAACAGCGGCGGTCGATGTCGGTCGATCATCGACCGGGCACCGTTGAGCACGTTGAGTTCGTGGCCCTCGACGTCCACCTTCATGAAGTCCACCGCGCCGTCATCCGGAATCTCGTCGTCCAACACGACGGTCGGCACCGCCATCTTCTGAACTTCGACTCTCGCCAACCCGTCGAAGCCGTGGGTGAGACTCGATTGTGCTGTCACCAAACGGTGATGGGACTTCGGAACGAGCAGGTCGGCTTCACCGGCGACGTCGGACACCGCCGCAAGGCGGAACCGTACCGCGGGATTCACGTCGGCCAGCTTCTGAAGAACTTTCACGTTCGCCGGGTGAGGTTCGTAGCTGTACACGGTGCCGGCCGTACCCACCAGTCGCGCGAAGTGATAGGTGAACATCCCCCAGCTCGCGCCCACATCGATCGCCGTCCCGCCGGCCCGCAGAAAGCGGCTGCACAGCATCGGGATGACGTCACCCCTGCGCCGTTCGCGGCGCCAGAGGAGCGCGATGAGTGTATCCATTGCCGACGGGCCGAGATACTCGCCGATGCTGCGGGGCGTGATGTATCCGGCGAGCCAGTCGACCGCACCGGTCCGCAACACATTGTCCTTCAGGGACATCTACGCCTCCTTCGCAGTCTCGGGCAAGTCACTGGGCTCCAGCTCCTGACCGCCGATCTCGCTGAGCCAGTCCCGGACTGCCGCTTGGTAGCGCGTGGCGATGACACCGGCCGCCCAGATGAACGGCACCGGACCCAGGCGCGTATGACTGTGAATGCCGACCGGTTTGGCCGACAGCCGGGGCACAGAATGGAGGCGGCCGAACCTGTGCAGTACGCGGGACGCGAACGACAACGCCGAATGCTTCAACGCGTCACGGAGATAGCCGAGACGGGTTGCGAGAGGCAGGTGGAGATCACGCGCATATCGGCGTACGGCGTCCCGGGTGACCGATGTCCATGCCGATTCCCCGTCAGCGTGTAACAGCGCAGCTGTCGCGAGCTTCGTCTGACCGAAACTGTGCCGCGGCACCCCTTCCTCCTCCGCGATGCGGCGAGGCACCGGGCGGTCGTAATCGGTGCCGACAGACCAGTGTTTCATCTCTTCACTGTTACCGATCGTGAAGATCTCGGGTTGCCGGCGCGCACCGATGAACGGAGCTGGAATGTGGATGAAATCGACGCGCAGCCGGAACTCGTTCAACGAAGCACCGCTCATGTCCTTCCGGCACAGGTGCGAGTCCGGAGCGCTGTGGACATCCCAGACCCGGCCGCCGTAATGGCCGCTGAGAAAGACACGGTGCGCGATATCGCGCTGTAGCGCCAGCATGTTCACATCCTCACCACTCATCCCGGTGGCAAGGAACTCGGCTTCCGGAAATGGCCTGCTCTTCCGGTATTCCTCCCGGTCGAATTCTCTGACGCGGTACCCGAGGGTCTCGCCGATCACCGTGCCCGAGTCATCTACCCGAAGAGGACCTCCGTTGGGACGCGCATGGCTGAAAGTCACCGCTTCTCGACAACCCGGTGATCTGGCCAGGGCCGCAACGGCCACCGAGTCATACCCCGACGAGATGGAGGCGATCGGTGTGTATCTTCTGAGGCGGCCCGGTGATGCCGCGTTCTCGATCGTCTGACGCAGAACTCGACGCAGCGTATCGACGTAACCGGTGAACGTTTCGAACGGCGGCCCTGCGGGTTTCTCGTGGAAGGTGACACAGCCGTTCTGGTGGAAGCGGACGTTGTGGCAGTAGACCAGATGCGCCACCCCGCCGCGCACTCCGCCCGCCGGGCAGGAGAAGCGCACCGGGATCGTGGTGTCGAATGCTCTTATCCCGTGGTGAATGACATTCGTGAAGTCGTCTGCGTAGGTGCGGTGGTGGAGATCCAGCTCGGCGCCTGCGGCTACCAGCATAAAGACCAGCGAATTCGATATCAGTGTCACATCGTCACGCTGAAGGAACTGTATCCGTTCCAGCGTGTGACTCGGCGGGACGATGATCAATTCATCGCCGTCGATACGGCCACCGGAACCGAAAACGTCTGTCCTCGACACGAAGTCGAAAGCAGCGGCATCGCCGGCCCACGCCCCCTCGAAGAACCCGTCATCACGCACTTCCACGCCCACACCGCACAACAGCTCTACATCGCCGCCGCGGCGCGCGTACACGCACCACGCCAAGGGCGGCAGGCGCGCATCGCGGGTCACCCGGATCCGGTGGTGCGGCATCATGTTTGACAACTCGGTTCTCCATCGATGGGGTTCAGAACGACCTGGTGCAGCACCGCCAGCGGACGCCTCAGCTCGACTCGCCGTTCAACGGGAGGAATCGGACGCGGCGGCGAAACAGGAACCAGTCTTCTTCCCGCCTGAGATAGGGCATCCATCCACCTTTCTCGCCCATGCGAAGCGATGAAGAATTGCGGGTCAGGATGAATCCGAGCCCGTAGCGGATGCCGCGGTCGACCATCTTCTGCACCATGACGGTGCCGGCGTCGGGTGCCAGTCCGAGGCCTCGGTGTTTCGCCGAGGTGAAGAGCCCCTCCAGCATGACCTCATCGGGTTTGAGCTGGGGCAGCCAGTCTCCCCACAGTGTTTCGATGCGGGCGTTGTCCTCCGCCGTCAGTAGGTACGCCATGAAGCCCACCGCCCCGTCCTGGTCGATGGCTACCCACGGCCTCGGAAGGTCGGATTCCAGGAGCCAGCGCTGGTCGGCGCGAAGCTGCGCGACTTGCGGTGACAGGCCTGGCTCGTCGGCGATCAGCGAGAGATCGTCATCGGGCTGAAGTTGTCGTACTACGAACGGAATCTTCGCCGGTGGCGGAGTGAACGGCTCAGTCAAATCCCTTCGCAGGCAGATGGATTCATGATGCGACCGCAGCCGCTTGCGCACGTTCTGGTAGAGCCAGCGCCGCCCACGATCGGAGCGGAGCAGTTCCACACCCTCGTCAACACGCATCACACCACTCCTCCCGATAGCTCCGTGAACACGACACCGCCCCCTCGCCACAGTTCTCCGGCGGACCTCCGGTCGCCGCCGTCGGAAGTCTCATCGCCTGTTCTTCTCGACGAAGTCGGCCAGGGTGCCGATGGTGTCGAAGACCTCTCCGGTGAAGTCCTCGTCATCGATCTCGAAGTCGAATTCACGCTCCAGGTTGACCGAAAGCGTCACGACAGTCATCGAATCGAGTTCGGGCATGCTTCCGAACAATTCGGTGGACGCATCGAGCATGTCGGCGCGGTCCTGGATGTCGAGCGTTTTCACGATGACGATCTTCAATCGATCGAGGGTGTCCTGGCTGTAGTTCATTCACGTACTCCTTTGCCCGAACGGCTGTTACAGCCGCTCATCTGAAATGGATGGTTCTGAGAGCCCGTCGGAGGTCTCCACCCCCTCGGCGGCGAGCACCAACTCCGCACCAGTCGTCGGCAGTACCTCACCGTCCGGCTGCCTTTCTTCACGCGCGGCAGCCGACACCGGGGCGCGCCGTGCCATGAACTGCGTCTCGAAGCTCTCGCTCAGCATCTCTATCGCGCGTTCGACATCTGCTTTGTCGAGGTGGTTGGGGGGACCGCACGGGGTGTTGTTCACGTCCACGATGTAGATGCGGCCGTCGTCGACGTCTCGCAACACATCCAGCTCGCCGTAGTCCAGACCCAGGCGTTGGACGAATTCCTGGATCTTGCGCATCTCCTCGGCGGAGAAGGCTGAGTCGGCGGAGTCGATCTCCACGCTGGTGTTCGTATTGCTGAACCGCGACCGCAAGCTCCGGTACTTCCGGTAGACGAAAGGAACGTCCGTGCCGACGACCGGTACCCGGATGTCCACGGCTTGGTGGTCCAGCACATTGTTGATCAACCGCTGGTACACCGCTCCTCGCCTGATGGTGGCTACAGGGCAGTCGACCGTCCGGCCGTCGTGCATTGCGTTAGCGTTCGACTTCACCACGCACGGCCCCCGGTGTGCGATGGGATCGACGAAGGTGCCGTAGTCGAACACTTCCTGGAAGACGGTTTCGACTCTGACCTTGCTGATGTCGTCGCAGCGGATGTTCACGACGGGACGGTCGACGGCGAAGCCGGCCAGCAGCTCGTTGTGCGCTCGGTTGGTGACGTCCTCGTAGGCGACGACGAGGTCCGGAACCTGTGCCGGTGAGTCGGTTATCGAGTAGCCGAGCGTCTTGCAGATCTTGTACAGGACCTCGGAATGGCCGGGCTTCTCGGGGTGGAAGAGAATCGTCCGCCGCGGTGTCCCGTCGTGGTTGCGCCTCGCGTTGTATCTGCGGGTGTATTTGATCCTCGTCAGGGTTCCGAGGACATAGTCGTGGTAGATCATGCCGGCGAACCGATAAGCACGGGTCTGTTGCAGCGCTTCCTTCAACAGGGTGCTGCGTGCCGGGCCCGGTGGCCGGTAAGGGCTGCGCTCTCCGATGTCCATGGCGCTAGACCAACACTTCGATAGGTTGCGGATGGCCAAGGAACGCAGTCGGACTGGCGGTCAGACCGTAGGCGCCGGCCTGGAACAGGACAATGGAATCTCCGACGTCGGCGTCGGGCAGGGTGACGTCGTCGCCGAGGAGGTCGAGCGGGGTGCACAGACAGCCGACCACGGTCACAGCCGACTCGGCGGGTTCATGCAGGCGGTTCCCGACGGCGATCGGGTAGTTACGCCGAATCACCTGCCCGAAGTTGCCGGATGCCGACAGCTGATGGTGCATTCCGCCGTCCACCACGAGGTACGTACGTCCCCGGGACACCTTTCGGTCGACGACTCGGGTCACGTACACGCCACACTCGCCGACGATGTAGCGACCCAGCTCTACGACGACCTCCGCCTCGGGAAGATTCGGCGTGATCTCGTCACCGACCAGCTCCGCGAGGTTGGCCCCGAGCGGCGCGATATCCAGCGGCACATCTTTGTCGAAGTACGGGATACCGAACCCGCCACCGAGATTGACGTACCTCACCGGAGCCGGCGCTTTCTCGGCAAGCCCCAGAATCAGCTCGACGGTCTGCCGCTGTGCTTCGCACAGGATCTGGGCGTTGAGGTTCTGGGCACCTGCGAACACATGGAAGCCGAGAAAGTCCAGATCCGCGGTCGCAAGATCGGCGAGCAGGTCAGGCGCTTGTTCGGCATCCACTCCGAACTGCTGCGGCCCACCACCCATCCGCATCCCCGAGCCCTTCACCCGGAAATCGGGGTTGACCCGAAGCGCGACCCGGGGGCGGATACCCAGCGTGTCACCGGCGCGGATCACTCGTCGCGCCTCGGTCTCCGATTCCATCTCGACGGTGACCCCCGCCGCAACGGCCTGCACGATCTCGGCCTCGGTCTTGCCCGGACCGGCGAAGAACACGCGCGACGCCGGCATCGTGGTGTCGAGCGCCGTCTGCATCTCAAGGGCCGAGGCCACGTCGAGGGCGTCGACCAGTCCGGCGAGATGTTGGACGACCGCCGGCATCGGATTGGCCTTCACCGCATAACTGAGCTTCAGCGCCGGCGGTAGTGCCGCACGCAGCGTTTCGACCCGTTCGGTCAGGAGCCGGCGGTCATAGGCGAAATACGGGGTGGAACCGACCCGGGCGGTGAGGCGGTCCAGCGGCATTCCACCGACGGCGAGCTGGCCGTCGATGCTGCCGAACGCCGCGATCATGGGGCGTAGATTCACGTGCCAAACTCCTCGCGTATCAAGGTCCGGTCGAACTTGCCGTTGGGCGAGCGCGGCAGTGTCTCGAGGACCACCACGGAGCTCGGCACCATGAACTGGGGCAGCCGCGACCTCATCGCGGCGAGCAGGGCGTCGGTGTCGAAATCCGTGACGGCGGGCGCGACCACCAGACGGATGCGCTGACCGAGGGCCTCGTCTTCCACGCCGAACGCCACCGCGTCGCGCACCAGCGCGGTCGCATATGCGACTTCCTCGACCTCCGTGGGACTGATCCGGTAGCCGGATGTCTTGATCATCTCGTCCCGACGGCCGATGAAGTAGATGAAGCCGTCGTCGTCGGTGACAGCCCTGTCGCCGGACCACACCGCGGGTTCGATCGTCCCGCCGTCCTCGGCGCGCCCAGGGACCGGCCGGAAACGTTCCGCGGTGCGCTCGGGGTCGTTCCAGTACCCGAGCGCGATGTGCGGCCCGCCTCGATGCACCAGCTCGCCCTCCTCCCCCGGGTCACACGGTGAGCCGTCGGGGCGGACGATGAGGATCTCGGCGGTGGGAACCGCCTTGCCGATGGAATCAGGTCGGCGGTCGACCTCGCTGGGATCGAGATAAGTGGACCGGAACGCTTCTGTCATGCCGTACATCAGGAACGGTGTGGCCGCCGGGAACACCTCGCGCAGCTTCTCCAGGATCGTCTTGGGCATTCGACCCCCCGTCGTGGCGAAGTACCGCAGGGACGCCTTGGCGTCGTCGGGCCACTTCGCCTCGGCGATCTGGATCCACAGCGGCGCGACGCAGGTGATACCGGTGACACGGTGCCTGGCGCACAGCCGCGGGACGTCGCCGGGAAGCAGATAGTTCATCAGGATCGCGTGGGCCCCCACCGCGAAGGTCAGTGTCAGCTGACAGAATCCCGCATCGAAGCTCAACGGCAGCGCAACCAGGATCACGTCATCGGCGGTATTGCCGAGATACGGCTGTTGGCTGGTCGCGATCGCGTTGGCATGGCTGAGCATCACGCCCTTGGGTTTTCCGGTGCTCCCGGATGTGTAGATGATGACTGCGACATCACTGTCGGGAATATCGGGAAGCGGTGTGTGACACTCTGATTCGAGTAGCCTGACCCAAGGGTGCACCTGAGGACTGCCTGCCTCGACACCGGGGTCCGTGGACGTTCCGACGACCACGACCGCCCGGACCGACGGACAAGAGGCGAGTTCGTCGCGCATCAGGGTGAGCCGCTCGGCAGAGGTCACCAGCACGCGGACACCGCAGTCCCGCAGTACGTGACCGACCTGGTTGGGACGGAGCAGCGGGTTGAGCGGGACGACGACACCACCCGCGGCCGTGGCACCATAGATCGCCACGACGGTCTCGATTCGCTTGTCGAGGAACACTGCCACGCGCTGCCCACCGGATACGCCGATCTTTTGGAGCCCGTGTGCCGCGGACCGAACCTGTTCCCAGAGCTCGTGATAGGTCAACGTCTGGTTTTTGAACGTCAGCGCCGGCGACTGTGAGTGTGTCTCTGCGCGTTCCTCGATGAGGTGGTGGAGGTTGGTGCTCATGCCCGGATCTCCGCTTCGAGGCGAGCCGGCAGGATCGCGCCGGTCAGCCGAGACATGTCAGCTCGCTGTAGAGATAGTCGATCTGGTCCGGTTCCAGTTCCCTGCTCAAAAACATCTTCGGCCGGCCCGGCACGGTCACCGATCCCGACGGTCGGTGACCCACCACCCTCAATTCGGCCAGTGTCGCCGGTATCCCGGAACGCAGCAGCAGATACCGGGACAGATGCCGGCTCCACTGTCGGTACAGATCGTGATCGCTGACGTACAAGATCGAGGCGAACACCGGCAAGCCCTTGTGGCGATCCCGCCGGAAGATGACGTAGCAGCTCCTGCCTGCCGCTGTCAGGACGACGTGGTGAGCAGGTGTGGCGGCGTGGTCGCGATAGATCCGAAGGTTGCCGCCGGAGAGCAATGGCGCGATCTCGCCGGGCGTGTCGACGATCCGTACGCCACGACGCCACGGCGGCCACGGAAGATTGGGTGTCAACACCGTCTCGGTATCCAGGGCGGTGAAGCCGAGCCGCGTGTTGAGCTTGACCACGTGGGGGTTCGGCGTCAGGTCGGTGAATGTGTACTCCCGTTGGCGCAGCAGCTTCCTGAGCATCCGTAAACCTGCCGCGCGGTGTTGTTCTGCGACACACCACACTCCGAGGTTGCAGATGTGGCGCGGAATCCCGTCGATCATCCGCTCTGAGTACAACGCGAGATATGCCCCGATGACCCGCCCGTTCTGGCGCATCAAATAGCCATGGTTGGGTTGTTCGACATTCCAGGGCGGCGACATCGCCCGGTACCATTCCGCAGCAGCCCTCGCCCTGCGCAAGCCGAGCTGGACGAACTCCGTGTGAAGGAACTCCGCGACCGCCCACACGTCGGCGTCGGTGATCGGCTTGACCTCGATGGCACCGCCGGCCGCGGCGGCCACCTGCCCGGTCACTTTCGAGGCACCGGACGAGGATCCAGAACTAGACATCGTCTATCGTGCCTTCCGTCCGTGGCTCCGTGCAGGTGTTCGTGAGGGAGTCGATACTCATGCCACCCACCATCGACGAATCACTTCTTCTGCTGCCTTGTCTTTCGGCGAGAAATCGAGCGGTTCCGGTTCGGTGAACGGCGGGGTTATCCACACCCACCAGTAGATTCCGGCCCACCACGGCTGGTCGGAGAATGTGGCGAGCACAGCCTCATAGGCCGCGGCCTGTTCGGCCTGGCTCGGCACATCGCTGATACGCCAGCTGGAGGGGTCGGTGGCCGTTCCCTGCTGGCTTGTGAAGCCGGCCTCGGTGAACAAGATCTTGCGGTCATGCGTCGCCGCCATCGCGGCCAACCGGTCCAGATAGGTCTCGGCCGCGCGCCGCAGGGCCGCCACGTCAGCGGTGGGTGTCGGGCTCAGCGGTGCGTAGGCGTCGATTCCTATGAGGTCCAGCGCATCCCAGAACGGAACGCGTTCCCAGTCGGGGCCCGCCGCATAGGTCAGCGGGCCGTCGTACCGGTCCCGCACGGCTTGGATCACCCGCAACCAGCCCTCCCGGTTGTGGGTGATCGACGACAGTTCGGTGGCGATCGCGAACTGCTCGACGCCGAGCCGCTGCGCCATCGCGGCGTAATGGGTGATGAATTCCGTATAGGCGCCGAACCAGGTTTCGTGGTCGGCAGGGGCGATGTGGTTACTGCCGACACCTTCCAGATTGAGCGCGGGCTTCAGAAGCACCTTCAACCCCATCTGGTGGGCCAGCTGGATAGCTCGTTCCTGGCCCGCGTCGCTCACCGACTTCGACGTCCGGAGAATCCGACTCGAGGTCCTGCCGTCCTGATACCACGCGGGGTTGAATTGAACCCAGTTCGCGCCCAGCGCCTTGATCTCCCGCAGGGACTGCTCGACGTCCGGTCCGTCGTATCCGGTCACCAGAAACGTCGGCAACGCGAACCCCCGTTGCTGTCCGATGTCCTGCGCATCGGCGGTCCCGGGCCAGCGGCCGGGCAAGACGGTGAGCGCGACGGCCGTCGCCAGGCACACCGCCACCGCCATCACACATTTCATGGCCCGCTTGCCACCGTCAGACGTACTCGACATGAGGACCCTCGACGCGGTGGCGGCAGTCCAGAACGAACTTCGCGTTCGGGACGATATGGTCGAAATCGAATGCATCGTGGTCGGTCAGCAGGACGACGGCGTCAGCGGACGCGACCACCTCCGAGGTCGGCTCGACGCGGCGCACCAACCCGTCGATGGCTGTCGACTCGACCACGTGAGGATCGGCACCGAGAACCTCGGCCCCCATCGCGGCCAGGAGTTGCGCCACCCGTACCGACGGTGATTCCCGGGCATCGCCGGTGTTCTTCTTGTACGACAGCCCCAGCAGCAGGATGCGGGAACCGTTGACCGAGCGCCGTTGCGCGTTGAGCCCCAGCGTTATTCGCCTGACCACATGGTCGGGCATGTGTTCGTTGATGTCGTTGGCCAACTCGACGAACCGGAAGTTGTGGCCGAGGGTGCGCTCGACGCACCATGACAGGTAGGACGGATCGATGGGCAGGCAGTGACCACCGACCCCCGGCCCCGGTGTGAAGCGCATGAATCCGAACGGCTTGGTCGACGCGGCATCGATCGCATCCCACACGTCGATGCCGAGTTCGTGTGCGAAGATGGCGATCTCGTTGACGAGCGCGATGTTCACGTGCCGGAAGGTGTTCTCCAACAACTTCGCCAGCTCGGCTTCACGCGGTGACGCCACCGGTATCGTCGTGTCGACGATGGTGTCGTAGAAGGCCTTGACGGACGCCAGCGATGCCTCGTCGAGGCCCGAAACGATCTTCGGAGTGTTGATCAGGGTCCAGGTGGTGTTACCGGGATCGATCCGTTCAGGGCTGTACCCGAGGTGAAAGTCGGTGCCGGCGAGCAGCCCTGAATTGTTCTCCAGGATCGGTGCCACCAGTTCCTGGGTCGTTCCAGGATAGGTCGTCGACTCCACGATGACGGTCGCCCCCGGCCGGAGGTAGCGGGCCAGGGTCTCCGCGGACTTCTCGATATAGCGCAGATCCGGTACGCCCTCGCGCAGCGGCGTGGGTACCGCGATGATCGCGACGTCGAACGCGGCGCACGTCCGCGCCTCCGATGACGGGTGGAAGGTGCCCGCCTCCAGGATCGCGGTCAGCTCCTCGTCGGTGATGTCCTCGATGTAGGACTCACCGACGAGCAGTCGCTTGATCCGGGACTCGTCGATGTCGTACGCGACGACGTGGTGTCCGACCTGGGCGGCGCGGACGGACAACGGCAAGCCCACGTAGCCCTGGCCGACCACCACCACCCGCATCATCGGCCTCCTCGATATCGCCGTACTCCGAACCGGTTGCCGACGGTGAGGACTGAGACCGTCCGTTTGGCGTCGAGCCGCCACAACGTGTCACGGTCGTGCACGTAGGTCCGCGGAATGGCGTATCGGCCGATACACGGGGTCGGTCCGACGGCGCAGGCATAGTCGTAGCCCGCGGCGCGCGTGGCCTGAACGATACGCGGGTCGAGGTATCCGTACGGATAGCAGAAACCGCGAACCTGCTTGCCGAGAAGGTCTTCCAAGATCGCCCGGCTTCGTGTGGTCTCGTCGGCCAGCTCCGGATCCGCCGCCTGCACCAGCGAGATGTGCTTGAGACCGTGAGAGCCGATCTCCATGCCGTCCCGATCCAGGTCGCGCACCTGGTCGGCCGTCAGCAACGGCTTGTTCGGGCCCGGGCGGCTCCATTCGTTCTGGCCGCCGAGTCTGCCGGCGAGCACGAACAGCGTCGCAGTGAAATGGTGTCGCCGGAGTATCGGCAACGCGTACGGAACGAAATCCCCATATCCGTCGTCGAACGTCAACCCGACGAGACCGCGCGCCTTCCCCTGCGCGACCGCGCCCAGTAACTCCGTCATGGAGACACCTCGGAGCCCCCGGTGTCGTAGCCAACGCATCTGTTTCTCGAAGCGCTGTGGCGTCATGGTGACCTCGTACGGATCCTCCTCGTACGGTGTCACGGAGTGATACATCAGAATCAGCGGAAATCTCGCGAATTCCGAACTCGTAGCGGAGCTTTCAGCTGTGGGTGCGGTGGTGCTCACATCCTCCCCTTTCCAGGCTCGGTTTGCGCGCTGTCGCGGTTGCGCGACAACGTTCGGTGCCTTCGCGGTCCGGCCGCAGCCTCATTCATGGCCTGCAGGTACACCTCATCGAGCCGCGGAGCGACTCGAGACAAGGTGAAGCCCGCCGCCTTCGCCGGCCCGGCGGCGCCCATCCGTGACCGCAAGGCCTCGTCGTCGAGCAGGCGACGTATCGCGCGGGCCAGGTCCGCGGGATCGCCCGGTCGCACGTGCAGACCCTCGACGCCGTCGGTGACGATGTCGAGCAAACCCCCCAGGGCGGAGACCACGCACGGAGTGCCGCCGGCCAGACATTCCACGGCCACCCGGCCGAATCCTTCGGGCACCACGCTGGGCACCACGCCGACGGTGGCGTGTCGCCACGCGGCCACCACCGCCCGCTGGGGCACGTTGGTCGCGACGACCACACCAGGCCGGTTCCGCACGGCGAAGTCGGCGCGAGGCAGACCTGCCAGGACCAGTGGCGTGTCGATTCCCGATGCGCGCAGACGGGTGTACGCGTCGAGCAGGATGTCGACACCCTTGTGCGTCCCGAGCGCCCCGGCATAGAAGAGATACGGGCCGTCGGCGGGCACGAAGTCCGGGCGGTGCGCCGTCCGTCCGTCGCCGGCGAGGCTGAGCAGGTCGTCGTCGATGAACGTGGGGATCACCGTCATGGCAACGCTGTCGGCCGGACGGGGGGCCGATCCGCGAGCCGCCAACGCGGACGATGTCGCCGTCCAGAGGGTGACCTCGCGATGCCGTCTCGATCCCAACTGGTGCAGCCCGGCTGCCAACGGAATCCCCTTGAGCCCGTACTGCGAGTGGGCGCAGCTGATGCACTTGCCGAGGCCGGGTGCCGAGCACAGGCTCTGCCCGCGGTACCGCATCACTTTGGTCGCGCAGACCTGGCTGTGGTCGTGGGCGCTCGCGACGACGGGGACACCGGCGCGCCGGGCGGCACCCAACACGCTGTAGAGGATCCATCCGCGGACGTGAATGACGTCCGGGCGGAAGCTACGCACCAGACCGGCGAACGCCCGCGCGAACAACGGATCCGGCACCGGCGGGAAGAAGCGGTGCGTCGGCGAGGCGTACGCACCCGGCACGTGCGCCATCGCCATCGGTAGACGGTGCACCTCGACGCCGTCCATCTCCTCGCGATCCGGTGCGTTCGGGTGATGCGCCGTGGCCATGGCGACCACCCGGCCGCGGCGCACCTGAGCGCGAACCAGCGCGGCGATCGAAAGTTCCAGGCCTCCGACGTTGGGCAGGAAGCTGTCCATCGCGTGCAGGATGCGTAATCCGTCCATCCGGGAGTCCGCACAGCGCATCACCGACGCACCCCCTCTGCCGTGTCCCGACGGGCCTCCCCGCCGATTCCGGCCGGGACACGGGCCCCACCGCCTGTGCGGCCACGCACGCCGATCCGGGGCCGGTAGGGACCTACCGCCGCGAAAGCCAGCGCCACGGTCAGCTGCGCGGTGAGCACCGCCACGCCGGCACCGAAGATCCCGAAATGCGGCATCAGCAGCCACGAACCGCCGATGCTCATCGTGGCGCCGGCCACGGCCAGGAAGGCGACGAGCCGAAGGCGGTGCTGTATGCGCATCACCGTCATCGCCACGTTGATGACGGCATCGGGAAATGTGGCCAACAGCAACAGGATCAGCAACAGTCTGTAGTCGGCATAGCCCGGCCCGAAGATGCTGAGGATCTCCGTGGCGAACAGGCACGTGATCACCACGGGGACCAGAAGAAGCGCAGCGATCAGTCGTGATGCGCGGCGCGCTTGCGCGCCGAGCTTGGCCGGGTCGTCGGCGCATTCAGCCAGTAGCGCGTTCGACACCGCGGCGGCCACGGAGAAGAAGACGGTGGCGACCATGGCCGTCACGGCCATGTATCCGACTTGTTCGGGAGGAAACAGCGTGGCCGCGAGGATCGGTAGGACGAACGCGGGGGCCCGCACCGCAAGTGTCGCGACGTGATCCCATCCGACCGAGTTCCGTACTCGCAGGAATGCGGCAGCGTGGACCCGGAACCGCAGTTCAGGTGCCGCACGCGAAAGCGAGCGCAACGCGATCGCCAGCGAAAGCGCCACGGACGCGATCCAGATAACGAGGATGGTGTGGGTGGCGGAGGCGTCCACGCCGACAGCCACGGCCCCCACGGTGAGCATCACCGCGATCGCGGCGAGTCGGGACACGCTGCCCACAGCGGTGGCCAGCAAGGACAGTTCGGCTCGGCGGATGCCCAACAATGACGCGTTGACGACGAACATCGAGGATGTGCCCACGGCACCGAGGGCCACCATCGCGATAAGCCAACCGGTGCCGATGGTGGTGCGCAGGTGGTCCGGCAGGAGTAGCGACGCCACAGTTCCGGCAGAGCCTGAGACGAGCGCGGTGACGAGGAAAGCAGCGCTGCAGAGGCCGCTCTGTTCTTCTGGTGTTGCGCCCGGCAGCATCCGGGTGAGCAGGGGGATGAAGCCGGCAGCGGCCAGGATCGCGACGAGCGTCATCGCCGCGATCACCGTGTTCGCCATGCCGATCGCGCCCGGTGACACGCTCCGTGCGCAGAGCACCCAGAAGACGTAGCCGAGCAACGACGACATGTAGGTCAGCGCAAGCAGCGACATGCTGTTGCCCAGCAGGCCACGGACTTTGAGCGGACGGGTTGTCGTCATCGGCTGCACCACCCGTCGGGAAAGACGGCCTGGGCGCGGACCCGCGAGGTCAGATCCCGAATCGTGAGCTTGGCGGGTCCGCCGGTACGGGCCGTGTCATCGGACGGCCGAGCACATACCGCCGACCGGTCCCGGTCTTGAAGCGTGATGAGCAACGACACTCGGCCGTCCGGCCCCCCGCCGTCGAGCCGAGCGTCGACAGGCACCTCCCGTCCCGCCATGTCGAAACCCGCGAAAGTCGCCCGCTGGATGAGCTGACCGCCGTCCCCTCCCATCGGGGTCAGCGCGAACGCCGCATCGACGCCGGGCGGTGCGGGGATCTGTTCGATGCCGTAAGCAGACGGCATCCGTTGCGCAGGTGACCAGCGCGCGGCGGTGGCCAGCAGTCCCGTCACCGTCCCCACCAAGACCAGCAGGACGACCACGAGCGTGGGCAGGTTCTGCTTGGTCAGCAGTCCGGGAAGCTTGGGACGGCTGAGCGTTCCGAGCATCACCAGGACAGCGCACACGAGCACGATCGCCCAGCCGAGACGCCGAATGTGCGAGTAGTTCATGCCGGCCGACCACAGGGACATCCACGTCCACATCGCCAGTTGCGCACAGCCGCCCCCGATCAGCGCGGCCAGTAGCACACGCTGCCAGAACCGGCTGGGCCGAGACGACAGGCCCAGTACCAGGCCGGCGCACACCGCAGCCGTGGCCGCCACAGTGGCAATCAGAACGCCGGCGGGTGTGACCCGCGCGCCTTCACCCATGAAATGAATGGTCGGACCGACGAGCACGTACCACGCGAGCGTCGTGGCGATTCGGGAACCGAGCCACCCAGCCGGCCCCGCCCCGGTGCGCATCAACAGCGCCGACAACCAGAGGCCGGGGACCAACCAGACCCCGACGACCCCGCACACCAACACGAGCCACTCGACCGCGCGGGTGGGCGGGGCGAACAGCGAGCCCGAGTCCGGCTGAAGCCGGTGCGCTGCCACCAGGCAGCCGACGCCGAGCAATGATCCCGCCAGCACCTGAACGCGCGCCCAGCGCGTCCGCGGCGTCACCGGCACCGCCCGGGCCGCGACGTTCCTCAGCTGCCCGTACCAGGGCTGACGGTGAAGTCCACGTCGGGTGGCGCTTGAATACCCACGCCCCGAATCCCCGCCGCATCGAACTGCACTCCAAACGTCGGGGCTCGGTGACGCGTTGTGCGACAACGTGTCAGAGTCGACCGGACGATCGCCGACCTCGTGTTCGGCGGTGTCGGACGTGGCCTGGTCGCCCTTGATCACCGTCATCCCACCCACCCCTCACAGCTACCCGCCGCGGTACGGCGCAACGTGTAGCGGTCGACTCTGTAGACCGTCAGCGGTCCTGCCGCGTACACACCGCTCAACCACGGCAAGCAGTCGAATCGGTCGAGAGCGGCCTGCGGCACCAGTTCGGTCCCGCCGCGCCCAGGCTCCTCCCTGGTGAACCATGTGCCCAGGCGCGGCCGGGTGAGCGCCATTCGGGAGTCCACCACGAAATAGGCGACCTTCGAATCCCAAATCTGTTTGAGCACTTCCGGACGCACCGGTTCTGCATTCAGATAGATCTCCCAGATAGGAAACTTCATGCTGGGCCGCAGCGCAGACATCCGGCCCAGTGACCCGAGCTGGGACGACACGTAACGATCCGCCAATACCGGTGTGTCGACCGGCGCATGCGCCTCAAGCCACTCGGCCACGCTCCGGCCCTCATACGACATCGACCTTGCGTCGTCACCGACGTTCGCACTGCCGGGGAAGCGGTGAGAAACGTTGACACCCAACGCTGCGCTGCCAAAGGCCATGACGGTGAACACGAGACACCCCACAGCGGTCCTGACCGGTGGTTTACGCAGCACACTGGAGACCGACGGCCACTTCGCGGCGACAAGACCAGGCGTGCGCGGGCCCAGCGACCAGGCCATCCCGCAGATGACCGCCAGGCCGACGAAGCTGTAGCCCCATGACCGGTGCGCCCCTTCGGCGCCACCGCTGGTCAGCACCAGCGGCATGCTGGCGAAGAACATCGCGCCGAGCGCCGCGAACCCCCAGAGCGCGGAGCCCACACGACGACGGTTGCGCCAGAGCACGGTGACCGCCCAGAGGAAGAGAGCGAGCGCAACGAACGGAAACAGGTAGCCGCACACGATTTCGAAGATGGGGTTCGCCGAATTCTTGAACAGTGAACGTTGTCCCGAAGTCGAGCCGATACCGTCGAGTATTCGCGACAGCTGGGAGAATCCCTCGCTCAGCGCGGGCCCGAGATAATTGATGAGCCAGCCGTACTTCTCCGACCACCAGAGATGGATGGAGGACAGCAAACAGAACCAGATCAGCGCGAGGGGCCAGACCCGCTCTTGATGGTTGTGCAGATCGCCGGATGCGGCCCGGGGGAACCAGGGCACGAGACGAGCGGTGATGAGCAACGCCAGAATCAGACAAAGCATGACCGTGCTCAGATGATGGACCGTCGGCAGCGCAACCAAGCAGAACATCGCCATGGCGATCGCCCGCACCGCAGGGTTCGTCGTGGCGCGCCCGGCGGCGACCGCCGCCGTTAAACACCACAGCACCAACGGAAGTCCGAGGCTTTCGTACGACACTGCGACGTTGAAGTACATCCAGGACGGGTTGAGCGTGTAGACCACCGCGCCCACGGCCGCCCCGGGCGCGGGGACGCCGACGTTGCGGACCAGCTGGTAGACCGCAAGTACCGACAGCACGTGAGCAAGTGAGATCACGACCAGTCCGGAGGTCCAGAGCGGCAGCCCCGACAGATGAGCGACAGCGCTGATCACCTGGTGTAGGCCGAAGAATTCCTTCGTGATCGGCAGCAGGTTCAGATCGTGACCGACATCCCCGGCGAGATACGTCTCCATCGCCTGCCGCAGATGCACGAACTCGTCGGAACCAGAGGGCGTCGGGTGCAACAGCCGCGGAACCATGCCGAAGAGACCGATCCCGGCCACTGCGAACGCTCGTGTCACGCCGCCGACCGAGCGCGCACAGGCAAGGCCGACGAGGGGCAGCATCCCGCTCAGGAAGCCGGCCCAGTACACCGCGAACTGCATGTTGTCGGGCTCTGGAAGGCCGGCCGCATGGTGATGCGACAGCACGATCAGTCCGGCACCGATCGGCGGCATGGTCAGAGCGAGAATCAGCCGACGGTGGCGTCCGCCTGTGAGGGGTTCCGACCGGTCGGAACTCCTCGCGCGCGACGCCGCATCTGTGGGCGAATCACCGGTGTCGAGAACGGAAGTCACACTCGACTCCCAACCCTGCGCGCAGCAGACAACGTCTCCAGAAGTTGCCCGACCACCTGACCGGCGCTCGGCAGCTTGCACTGTGGCCCGCGATCACGGCTCGATGCGGCCATGAAAAGCAATGCGTCGATCGCATCGGCGTAACGACGAGCCGTCGCCGTGTCCGTGCTGTCAGTCGTACACAGTCGGGCCGCCACCCCGGGCCCGGCACGCTCGACGACCTCCCGGTGAGCAGCGATGTCACTGACCACCACCGGCAGTCCCGCCACGAGTGCTTCGGCCAGCCCGATCCCGTAGGCCTCCTGCCGGCTGGCGGTGGCGTAGAGCGCTGCTGTGGCCCACCACCGTCCGAGTGCGTCGTCATCCACCGCGCCGGTGAACGTCACCGCATCTTCCGCGTCGAGTTCGACGGTCAGCCGGCGCAGAGCAGGCAGGGCGGAACCGTCCCCCACGACAACCAGCCGCGCCGGCCTTCCTCGGTGGTGCAGCTCCGCGACCGCCCGGACCAGCAGGTCTGTGCGCTTGTACGGTTCCTGACGCGCCACGGTCAACACCACGTTGCCGACATGCGGGTACGGGTCGTGTCCGCGAGATGGATCAGCCACCGCGGGCGGTATCACCGAAACCGTCTCGCGCTGCACCTGGCTCGGGAAGTCGCGCAGCACCAACGAGGCCTCCGCCTCGGTGTCGACCACGATCCGTCGACTCACCGCCATGAGGCGCCGGCCGGCCGGTCGCCATGCGCGGTGCAACGCATGCCGCAGCGGGGTATGGCCCACCCCGTGGTAGTGCGGCGTGAAAACTACTGGGGCGGTGGCATGTTCGGCGGCCAACCAGGCCAACGGCATGTGATAGTTGTGCACCCACTCCACGTCGAAGCGGCCCGTCTCGCCCGCGGCCCGAGCCGCTGCCGGCGCCGGCAGGTCGAAGATGTCGCCAACCGGCAGGTGGTGGCGCTCGACGGTATATCCGTCTCGCACCTCCTGTCGGGGCAGCGCGGCCGCCCGCGGCGCCTGCGTGATGACGGTGACCTCCGCGCCTTCTGCTGCCAGCGCGGCGGCGGCGGATGCCACATAGGTCTCCATCCCACCGCGGAAGGGTGCGAAGCGCGGGACCACGATGCCGATGCGCAGGACCGTCGTCATCGCGCCGTGCTCCGTCGCTCAGCACCTTCCCGCGAGGGCGAGGACGCGCAGAGGCCTAGGTATTCCTCGCGGTCCGCACCAAAGCATGCACGGCACAAGATCCGACCCCCCGGTTCAACTCTCAGAGTGACGGGCCCGCCTCCCCCAGCGTGCCCGTCATTCACGCAATGACCTCGACGCGTTCGCCCGAGTGGACCTGACTGCCTGCCGTCAGGACGTCGCCCTTACCGACGCTTTCCCGGGGCACCACCTCGATGTCCGGGAGGCGACGACGGGCCGCGTTCGAGGTCGTGTCCGCTGAGTTGCCGCCGACCGGGACCACCTGGCTGACAGTCAGCGCAGGCGCAGGATGTACGCGGCGACAAACCCGTGGATCAAGAGAACGGGCCGTCTCGAGGCCATGCAGATTTCGGTTTGTCAAGGCCGTCGCCGCTGTCGCCCCATAGCGGCCGTTACTCGAATGCAGCCCCTTCATGCTCGCCCCCCTGCACATTGGCCCGGCATTTCAGTGAAGGCCAATCAATTAGCTGTTTCGGAAAGTATTCGTCCGATTGCCTTGTAACGGACCTGACGCTAGCACCATGGTATGTGGCCTGCAACACTGCTTACAGCGCTTTTTAGCCGACAGGCCCGGGACTGGTTGCGAAGGCAATAAACGCGACGGTGAATATTAGCTGTGAGTTTGCTAGCGATCTTTGTCGGAAACCCATTCGGTCTCGATCCACCGACGTCCGTAACCCAGTCGTGACCTGCACCTTCGCCGGCGCTTGGCATGATTTGGATCACAGTGGGTGGTCGCGCACCCGTTGCCTGCCGAGGCCGGACAGCTCCACTTCGCCGCTCACGAATTCGCGAATTGTGCTGCGGTATCGCTCGGCGAACGACATTGCTCTGGCGGTCCGGCCGTGCTGCGATCACGGACGGCTTGGGCGTACTCGTCGTCCCGCGCGGCGAGACGCTTGCCATCGTCGGGACCCTGCCTTCGCGTGCGTGGGTGTCCGGCGTTCGTCCCGGCCTCAGAGCTGCACGCTCGTCAGCGAGCTATCCGATGGTTCTCAGGTCAGCGCCGGAATGACCTCGCGCTCGAACAGCTCGATCCCGGAGCGGTCGTAGGCGGCCTCGGGGAAATAGCAGATCACGTACTCGCACCCCAGGTTCCTGAGGTGTCGGAGCGCGTCGACGAGCTGCTCAGGGGTTCCGCTGCCCGCTTGCGGGGTGTTCATCGACTTCAGCATGGCATCGGCGGCCGGCTCCCCCGTCAGCCCGCCGATACGCGAGCGCACCCTGCCCAGCCGTTCCTTGACGTCGGCCTCGGATTCACCGACGACGACGTTGATGTTCGACGATCGGACGATCTGGTCGAAATGGGTTCCGAGGTCGCGGCAGTGCTCGGCGAGCACCTGCGACTTGTGGGCGAAGCCTTCGGGCTCAGAGGTGAAGTTGGTGTACTGCGCGTATTTCGCCGCGATGCGCAACGTGACCTTTTCGCCACCGCCGGCGATCCACAACGGAATCCCGTCCTGTTGCAGCGGCCGGGGGGCGACGATCGCGCCGTCTGTCTGGTAGTGCTTCCCCTCGAAGGACACGACTCCGTCGCGCCAGGCGTCTCGCATGATCTGGACGCCCTCGTCGAGGCGTGCCAATCGCACACCGGCGGACGGGAAGCCGTACCCGTATGCGCGCCACTCGTGTTCATACCAGCCGCCTCCGATTCCCATTTGGACCCGTCCGCCCGAGATGATGTCGGTGGTGGCGGCGACCTTGGCGAGGTAGGCGGGGTTGCGGTAACTCATCGCGGTGCACATCTGCCCGAGCTTGATCCGCGACGTGGTGGCGGCGTACGCGGACATGAGCGTCCACGCTTCGTGGGTGGCCTCGGAGGTGGGCACCGGGACCGTGTGGAAGTGGTCGTAGACCCACAGCGAGTCCCAGGCTTCGCCCGCGTCGACGTACGCGGCGAGGTCGCGCATCACCTGCCACTGATCGCGCGGTTCGATTCCGACCAAGTCGAGTCGCCAGCCCTGGGGGACGAAGATTCCGAAGCGCATGAACCCGACTCTATGCCGATTCGCGGACGCCACCCGGTTGTCACCGCCGATCAGTAGCGTGCGATTTATGGCACTCTCCAAGAACGAACGCGAACAGTTCCTCGCCGAGCCGCACGTCGCGGCGCTTTCGGTTTCGGCCGGCGACGGGCGGGGGCCGCTGACCGTACCGATCTGGTACCAGTACACGCCGGGCGGCGAGCTCTGGTTCACCACCGGTGCGGGCTCGCGCAAGCACCGGTTGATCCAGTCGAGCGGCCATCTCTCCCTGATGGTGGACCGCGTGGAGCCCACCGTGCGCTACGTCGCCGTCGACGGCCCGGTCCTTCGCATCGAGCCCGGTACCGACGCACAACTGGTCGAGATGACCAAGCGCTACCTCGCACCCGAGAAGGTGGACGGCTACCTCGAATTCGCGCGGCGGGAACACGGGGAGAGCGTGGCCGTGTTCGTCGAGCCGAGGCATTGGCTTTCCGCCGACCTCGGCAGCGTCTGACCGTCAGCGGCGCGCGTCCCCGGTATAGAGCGCGGCGACGGCGGGCAGGCTCACCTTCAGTGCCGGATTGCGCGGCAGCTCGTCGACCATGGCGAAGGCGACAGGCACGTTGTAGACGGGAAGCGCCTGCCGCACCAGCGCTTTGAGTTCGTCCTCGGCCGGAGCAGCGGCGCCGGCAGTGACCTCGATGGCCGCGAAAGGCACCTGCCCGAGACGGGCGTCGGGAACGCCCACCACGCAGGCGTCGCGCACCCCGGGATGGGTGATCAGGACGCGCCTGACCGCTTCGGGCAGCACCTTGAAACCGCCTCGATTGATGGCACCATCGGCCCTACCGTGCAGGAAGACGAAGCCGTCCTCGTCGATGCTGGCGATGTCGGTCGTCCTGATCCAGTCCGGGCCAATCGGGCCGACCTTGGCCTCCAGGAGACCATGCTGTCCGGCGGCCAGTTCGGTTCCGCTCTCCGGGTCGACGACGCGCAGGTCGGTGTCGGGCAGCGCCCGCCCCACACTGTTGCGCTTCTTGTCGCCGTACTTCTCCAACGCATCAGGGGTCCACGCACACAGCGAGCCTGCGAATTCGGTTGCGCCATAGGCCAGACGGATCGGGATCGCGTATTTCTGTTCGAACTCGTCGCGGGTTTCGGGATCCAGCGGCCCGGAAGCACTGATCAGGAACTCCAGCGACGCGAGATCTTCTCTGGGCACGTCAGCGTCGAGAAGCATGCGGATGACGGCGGGCTGCACCCCGGAGCGGGCCACCCGATGCCTCCGTACGGCGTCCACCCAGCCGTCGACGGTGAACCGTTCCAGCATCGCGATGCGACGGCCGTTGTACAGGCCGGCGATCAACTGACACACCCCGATTCCGCCGAACTGCCAGTATGCGAACTCCGGCGGTGCATCCGCAGACGATTTCTCACCGGCGGTGACGCTGAAGACGGTGCGCTCCAGCACGTTGAACCTGAGCGCCTGACGCTTGGGCGGCCCGGTGGTACCGCTGGTCAGGATCTGCAAGGCCACACCGGGCTCGGCCGGCGCGTGCGGGCGTGAGGTATCGCAACGTTCGAGGCCGGCCACGCAGCCCACCGTCGGTGCGTCAAGTGAGATCGCCAGCCCCGCGGCCCCGGTTCGTGCGGCGGCCGCCACCACCGGTTCCGTCCAGTCCTCCGGGTCGGCCACCACCGCCGAAACGTTCAGCTTCTCGACATCGCCAGCGATCGCGTCCGGAGACTGGAAGGAGTAGATCATCGCCACGGTGCGCCCGGCAGCCAGGAACCCCGCGATCGCCGCGGCGTGCTGCAACCGGTTGCGGACGATCAACCCGACCGGAGCATCGTCGGCGACACCGGCTTCACCCAGAGTGGCCGCGATCCGCGCACCGTAGGCCGCGACCTCATCGCCGGTGAACCACCTCCCGTCGAACTCGATGCACGGTCTGTCGCCGTAGCCGTGCAGCGCCGCCGCGAAGCTTTCGGTAAAGCTGTCGGTCACGGCATCATTGTGGGTCACCGACGCCCGGAGTCAACAGATCCCGCGCCTTCGACGGCGAAGCAGTGCTATGCGAGCAGGAACAACGCCGTGCTCTCTTCGGTGTTGCTCCACAGCCCGTGCACGTCCTGCACCTGCATTCTGATCGTGCGGGAGGTGGGAAGCAGCGAGAACTCCTTGCTGATCCTGATCGAGCGAATCACCGCTTGGTACTCAGCGACGGTGGCCTGGCCCACAAGGGTCAGCGTGTCTCCCGAGAAGGAAGCCTGGATATGGGCTGGCGCATCCCAGACAAGCGTGTCCCCGGCCCGCTTGTCGACAATCTTCACGTATGCCTGCTGCAGGTATTCCGAGTCGTCGCTGATGACGGCCAGTGGGCTGAGCAGGGGAAGACCGAGTAACACCAGACCCCCACCCAAGGGAGCGGTGAGCACCGGATTGTTGTTCTCGCGCACCGTCACCAGGGCTGTCGCCGGCAGGCTCGTGCCGCCTTGGGTGTCGGTGACCGTGAAGGTGATCGTCTTGACGGCGGTCGGGGCCGACGCGTTTGTCGAGAACGTCACGGACTGCAACACCTGCTGGTACTGCAGCGTGCTCGCCGTCCCCGACAGCGTCAGAATGCCGGTGGCGCTGTCGTAGCTGCCGCTGATGTTGCCCACCGGGGTGAACCCGAGAACGTCTCCCGCGGAGAAGTTGCCGGTGACCTGCACGACCGCGCCCGACATCGTCGACGAGTCCAGGTCAATCACCGTCAACAGCGGGTTGACCTTCGCCGCACTGTTTCCCGCGGTGTAGATCGGGCCCAGGAGCGTCGTCACCAGTGGCGACAGGTTGAAGGGTGCGGTCAGCACCGTCACCACGACATTGCCGGGAAGCAGACTCGCGGTTCCTTCGGCGTCGGTGACGTGGAAGGACACCGTCTTCAGCGACGCGAGCGCGCCGGCGCCTGTCGCCAGTTGCACCGACCGCAACGCCTCTTCGTACATGCCGATGCTCGCCGTGCCGGTCAGTGTCAGTGTTCCAGTCGAGCTGTCGTACACACCGGTGATGCCCTCAGGCGCCGTGAAAGTCAGGACGTCTCCGGATGCGAACCCGCCGGCGATCTTGACTGTCGCACCCTGCAGGGCCGTCGAGTCGAGGTCGAGAACACTGACGAACGGATCCACCGTGACGGCACCGGCCCCTGCCGTGTAGGACACGTTGGCCAGCGACGTGGTCACCAGTGGCGCAATCCTCAACGGCGACTTGACGATCGTCACCGCGACCAAGCCGGGGGTGCTGACATTGCCCTGGCCGTCGGTGACGACGAAGGAGATGCTCTTGATCGACGCCAGCGCTTCGCTGGTCGTCGAGAACGTGACGGACCGCAGCAATTGCTGATATGCGGCCACGGTTGCGGAACCCTCGAATGTCAGGACGCCGTCGGTGTAGGTGCCGCTGATGCCGTCCTGCGGCGTCCAGCCGAGGCTCTCCCCCGCAGTTGCGCCGCCGACGATCGACACCACCGCACCCGTCATGGTCGCCGAATCCGCATCCAGCAGAAGCAGACCCGAGTCGACCTGAACGCTCGAGTTCCCCGCTGTGTAGGCGACGTTCGCCAGCGAGGTCACGACCACCGGCTTGGCCAGGATCGGCACCGACAGCACGGTGACGGCTACCGTTCCCGGAATGCTCGAGCGTCCCTGGTCATCAGTGATCTGCAGCGAGATCATCCTGATGGTGGCCAGTGCGGACGACTCGCTCGCGAACTTCACCGACCGTAGGAGCTGTTGATAGGCGCTCACCGAGGCCGTGCCATCGAAGGACAGCACGCCGCTGCCGTAGGTCGCGGTGACACCTTCGGGCAGATCCCCGAACGTCAGGAGGTCGCCCGACGCGGGATTGACGATCGTCACCGTGGCACCCGTCATCATCTCCGAATCGGCGTCGAGCACGATCAGGCCGGCATCAACCGACACACCGGAGGATCCGGCGGTGTAGGCCACACTGACGACCGACGTCAGCACCACCGGGGTGGCCGCGGTCGGCAGGCCCAATACGGTAACCGCCGTCCCTGCGACAAGGCTTGTCTCGTGCTGGTCGTCGGTCACCGTGAACGCCACCGTCTTGATGCCCGGTGCCGTCGAGGTCAGCGTCACCGACTGCAGCAGCTGCTGGTACACCGCAACCGACGCGGTCCCGGTGAAGGTCAACACGCCGTCGGTGTACTCGGCGGAGATCCCTTCGGGCACAGTGCCCCAACCCAGGACGTCGCCGGATTCCGGATCGTTCACGGTCACGGTGGCCGAATCCAGTTCATCTGAATCCAGATCGGTGATCACCACGATCGGGCTCACCACGATCGCAGAACCCGTTGTGCCGGTCGCGATTGGGGAAACCACCACCAGAGGCGGCAGTGCGGTCGGCAGACCCAGCACCGTGACCACCGTGGCCGCCGGCACCGTGGCGGCATTGCCTTCGGCGTCGACGATCGAGAACGACACCGACTTCAACCCCGCACCGGCCGAGGTCAACGTCACCGACTGCAGCAGCTGCCGGTACGCATCCACCGACGCGGTGCCGGTGAACGTCAACACCCCATCGGTGTAGTGGGCGTCCACACCCTCAGGCAGGTCACCCCAACCCAACACATCACCAGTGGCGGGATCGTTCACCGTCACTGTCGCCGAACCCAACTCATCTGAATCCAGATCGGCGATCGCCACAATCGGACTGATCACAATCGCCGAACCCGCCGTCCCAGCAGCCACCGGCGTCGCAACAAGCACCGGCGCGATCGACGACCCCGGCACACCCAACACCGTCACCACCGTGCCCGCCGGCACCACACTGGCATTCCCATCGGCATCGACGATCGCGAACGACACCGACTTCAAACCCGCACCGGTCGAGGTCAACGTCACCGACTGCAACAACTCCCGGTAGTCCTCAACAGAGGCATTACCGGTGAACGTCAACACGCCCTCGGCGTACTCAGCGGAGATCCCTTCGGGCACAGTGCCCCACCCCAACACGTCACCAGCGGTGGGATCGCCCACAGTCACTGTCGCCGAACCCAGCTCATCGGAATCCAGATCGGCGATCACCACAATCGGACTGATCACAATCGGCGAACCCGCCGTCCCAGCAGCCACCGGCGTCGCGACAAGCACCGGCGCGATCGACGACCCAGGCACACCCAACACCGTCACCACCGTGCCCGCCGGCACCGTATTCGTATTGCCCTCAATATCAGTCACCGCAAAACCGACCGACTTGATGCCACCACCGGTCGAGGTCAACGTCACCGACTGCAACAACTCCCGATAGACCTCAACAGAGGCATTACCGGTGAACGTCAACACACCGTTCGAGTAACTGGCCTCCACACCGCCCGGTACATCTCCCCACTCCAACACATCACCAGACGAAGGATTAGAAACTGTGACTGTCGCCGAACCCAGCTCATCGGAATCCAGATCGGCGATCACCACAATCGGACTGATCACAATCGGCGAACCCGCCGTCCCAGCGGCCACCGGCGTCGCGACAAGCACCGGCGCGATCGATGACCCCGGCACACCCAACACCGTCACCACCGTGCCCGCCGGCACCGAGTTCGTATTGCCCTCAATATCAGTCACCGCAAAACTGACCGATTTGATGCCACCACCGGTCGAGGTCAACGTCACCGACTGCAACAACTCCCGGTACGCATCCACCGACGCCGCCCCGGTGAACGTCAACACACCGCCGGCGTAGCTGGCCTCCACACCCTCAGGCAGGTCACCCCAACCCAACACGTCACCAGCAGCGGGATCGCCCACAGTCACTGTGGCCGAGCCCAGTTCATCGGAGTCAAGATCTGCGATCACCACAATCGGACTGATCACGATCGCCGAACCCGCCGTCCCGGCAGCCACCGGGGTCGCGACAAGCACCGGCGCAATCGACGACCCCGGCACACCCAACACCGTCACCACCGTGCCCGCCGGCACCGTATTCGTATTGCCCTCAATATCAGTGACCGCAAAACTCACCGACTTGATGCCACCACCGGTCGAGGTCAACGTCACCGACTGCAACAACTCCCGGTACGCATCCACCGACGCCGCCCCGGTGAACGTCAACACGCCCTCGGCGTACTCAGCGGAGATCCCTTCGGGCACAGTGCCCCAACCCAACACATCACCAGCGGCCGGATCCGCCACAGTCACGATGGCCGAACCCAACTCATCCGAATCCAGATCCGCGATCACCACAATCGGACTGATCACAATCGGCGAACCCGCCGTCCCAGCAGCCACCGGCGTCGCGACAAGCACCGGCGCAATCGACGACCCCGGCACACCCAACACCGTCACCACCGTGCCCGCCGGCACCGTATTCGTATTGCCCTCAATATCAGTGACCGCAAAACTCACCGACTTGATGCCACCACCGGTCGAGGTCAACGTCACCGACTGCAACAACTCCCGGTACGCCTCCACCGACGCCGCCCCGGTGAACGTCAACACGCCATCCGCATAGCTGGCCTCCACATCCTCCGGCAGGTCACCCCAACCCAACACGTCACCAGCAGCGGGATCGCCCACAGTCACAGTGGCCGAAGCCAACTCATCGGAATCCAGATCGGCGATCACCACAATCGGGCTCACCACGATCGGCGAACCCGCCGTCCCAGCGGCCACCGGCGTCGCGACAAGCACCGGCGCAATCGACGACCCCGGCACACCCAACACCGTCACCACCGTGCCCGCCGGCACCGAGTTCGTATTGCCCTCAGCATCGACAACGCCGAAGGTCACAGACTTGAGCCCAGCCATGTTCGACGTCAACGTCACCGAGGCGAGCAGTTGCTGGTAGGCAGCCACCGATGCAGTCCCGGAGAATGTCAGAACGCCGTTGGCATAACTGGCTTCGACACCCGCAGGCAACGACCCGTAACCGAGTACGTCGCCGTCGGCCGGGTCTTGCAGAACGACCGTGGCGGAGTCCAACTGGTCGGAATCCAGATCCGTGAGCACCACGATCGGGCTGATCGTGATCGGCGAACCCGCTGTCCCGGCAGCTACCGGAGACACCACCACCACCGGCGGGACCGAGATCCCGGGCACACCCAGCACCGTCACCACCGTGCCCGCCGGCACCACACTGGTGTTGCCGTCGACATCGGTGACCGCAAAACTCACCGACTTCAACCCGGCCGTCGTCGAGGTCAACGTCACCGACTGCAGCAGCTGCCGGTAAACCTCCACCGAGGCGCGACCGGTGAGGGTCAACACACCGTCGATGTAGCTACCCTCCAGACCAGCGGGCAGAGAACCGAACTCGAGACTGTCCCCAGCAGCTGGGTTGTTGAGTGTGACCGTGGCGGAATCCAACTGGTCGGAATCCAAATCCGTGAGCACCACGATCGGGCTGATCGTGATCGGCGAACCCGCTGTCCCGGCAGCTACCGGAGACACCACCACCACCGGCGGGACCGAGATCCCGGGCACACCCAGCACCGTCACCACCGTGCCCGCAGGCACCACACTGGTGTTGCCGTCGACATCGGTGACCGCAAAACTCACCGACTTCAACCCCGCACCAGCCGAAGTCAAGGTCACGGACGCCAACAACTGACGGTAATCCTCAACAGAGGCGCGACCGGTGAAGGTCAACACCCCGTCGACGTAACTCGCCTCCACTCCCACGGGCAACGACCCGTAATCCAACGCATCACCGTCAGCAGGGTCGTTCAGAACCACTTTGGCCGAATCCAACTCGTCGGAATCCAGATCCGTGAGCACCACGATCGGGCTGATCGTGATCGCGGACCCGACAGTTCCGGCCGCCACCGGAGACACCACCACCAACGGAGGCACCTCGACCGGCAGACCCAGCACGGTCACCACCGTGCCGGCGGCGAAAGCACTGGCATTGCCTTGGTCGTCTGTCACCGAGAAGGTGACGGACTTGATGCCGGCGCCCGTCGAGGTGAGCGTCACCGACGCCAAAAGTTGCTGATAGGTCGCTACCGACGCGGCGCCGGTGAATGTCAGCACACCATCGGCGTAGGCAGCAGACACTCCGCTGGGCAGGTCACCCCACCGCAACTCATCCCCGCTGGCCGGGTTCTCCACAACCACAGCTGCCGAAGCCAATTCGTCGGAGTCGAGGTCCGTGATGATCACGATCGGGCTGATCGTGATCGCGGACCCGACAGTTCCGGCAGCCACCGGAGACACCACCACCAGCGGAGGCACCTCGACCGGCAGACCCAGCACGGTCACGACGGTGGCTGCCGGCACCACACTGGTGTTACCGTCAGCGTCGACGACGGAGAAGCTCACGGACTTCAGTCCCGCACTGGTCGACGTCAAGGTCACCGAAGCCAGGAGCTGCTGATACGCGGCTACCGACGCCGCACCGGTGAACGTCACGGAGCCGTCCCCGGTCGTGACGGCCACTCCCGGCGGCAACGTGCCCCATTCCAGGGTGTCCCCGTCCGCGGGATCAGCGATTTCCACTGTCGCCGAAGACAACTCCGCCGAGTCCACGTCTGTGATCAGTACGATCGGAGTGATCGTGACCGGTGAGCCGACAGTCCCGGCGGCAACTGGAGTGACGACCACCAGCGGCGGCACCTCGACGGGCAATCCCAGCACCGTGACCACGGTGCCGGCAGGAACCGGATTTGCGTTCCCCTGGTCGTCGATCACCGAGAACGAGATGGTCTTGATCCCGATCTCCGAGGAGGTCAGTGTCACCGACTGCAGCAGCTGTTGATACGCCGCGACCGACGCCGCGCCCGTGAACGTCACAGAACCGTTCCCGGTGGTCGCCGTTACCCCCGGCGGAAGGGAGCCCCAGCCCAGAACATCCCCGGCCGCCGCGTCGTTGAGCTTCACGGTCGCCGAAGCCAGCCTGTCGGAGTCCAGATCAGTGATCACCACAATCGGGCTCACTGTGATCGCATCGCCGGTAGTGCCGCCCGCAATCGGGGATACCACCAGCACGGGCGGCACCTCGACGATGGGGTTGGCGACGACGGGGATCAGCAGAGTCACCTCATCGGGTTCGGCGATCCCGATCGCGCGGGCCAGGAAATGGAACACCCCTTGGATGAGGCCCGCCACACCCTCGAGATGTTCCGAGGAGTCACTGATGACGACCTTGAAGCTGTCCTCCAGCGGAGTGCCCGTCACCAGGGTGTTGGGCGTGTACACGAACTTGCCGGTGATCGGGTCTCTGAACACCGACCCGTGTTCAGGCTGAACGATGGTGTAGGTCAACGGATCACCGTTGGGGTCACGGGCGGCCAGGTCGATGATGACCTGGCCGGTCACGGTCTGCTGGCTCGTGACCGGACCCCACTCCGGGGAGTCGTTGAAGAACGTGTGGTTGATCTGTCGCCGCACCCACGCCAACAAACCGTCGAACCACGGAACGCGCGCGGGCGTGGCCGGGTCGACCAGCGGCGACACCAGGCCGGCGACCAGGGCGGTGATCACGTCGACCGATTCCGCCGCCTCTTCGCCGGAAGGGGCCGACGAAGCGACAGGCGGCGCGCTCTCCGGTGCGGTCACGACATCGGTGGTCGCATCGTTGCCGGAGGTGACGACGGTGTCGGCCGGCGGTTCCCGGCCCTCATCGAGATCGGTGGCTGGCTCTTCGGGTTCTACCGCGGACTCGTCATCGGGCGGGGCCTCGTCGGAATCTCGTGAGGGCGCAGGTGTCTGCGTGACCGGATGGTCGTCGGCGTCTGGGGGCGACGACGAGGGCTCTTCCTCTGGTAGTTCCTCGAGTGGCGGCTCGTCGTCTGCGCCGGAAACGGGCGGTCCGGGATTCTCGGCCTCGGGATCTGACACGTCGGGTTCGTCGCCGCCGGGGACGTCTTCGTCACCCGGTTCCTCGTCTTCCGGATCCGACGGAACATCGACGTCTTCGGTGTCGGATTCCTCCTCCGGGTCCGCCTCGGCCCCGGGGTCCGGCGATGTCGGCTCGGCGTCGTTCGACCCCGACGAGACTGAGGAATCCGTGTCGGTGTCCGTGTCCGCGTACGCGACACCTGCGGAGTTGGCCACCGCCAACCCGATTCCGAGTGAGACTGCGAGCGCTCCCACCCGACCGATCGGCAGTGCGAACTTCGACGTCTCTGTCCGCGCATGCTTGGCAGGGCCACCGGCGTTGTCCACCAGAGCCCGAGCCGCCCAGAAGTCGGGCTGTGGGGTGCTTCGGTCCCTACGCGGGACGCGGTGCCGGGCCGGAGTCGCAGACATACTGATCCTTCGTTTGCTGCGGCGGCAGTCCCACGGGCCTGATCAGGCACCCCCGGACGCTTGAGTTGCGGTCACTCCAGCGACGGCGATGGGACGCCTCCCCTGCGTCATACATCGTCGTTCCGCGCCGTATTTTGTTCTGGTCTGTTTGCTGAACCTATGCGGATCCACCGCCGTCAGCTCGGCACGGACGAGCATAAGCCATAAACGTCACCGCAGTTGCGCAATGCGGAAATTCTTGCTCACACAAACGATCGAGCAATGTCGACAGCCATCGGACCGACCCATCTGGTATGGACTGACCAGCCATTCCAGCGAATTACCCAAGTGCAACGAGAGCCCGTCTCACCCCGCGAATGAACGCGTCAAACTGTACGCGAACCGCTGCGCGACCAGGTCACGTGCAGCACTTCTCCGATCATGGCAACTGATGGTAAACAACTTCGCGCACTCCTTGCCTTGGCACAGACCGTGGCGCCAGCAACACATCGACCCGGGTGGCATGATCCCACCCGAGGGCACCGGAGCAGGGTCGCGGGACGGCCCTGTGAACGGAACGGAGTGACGATTACGTCAGTATTTGCGGCTGGCGGCACGCCGCCTCACCTCACACCGCTTGCCCGGTGAATGCGCTGCGGTAGTCGCTCGGGGTGGTCTGCATCTGCCGGACGAAGTGGTGCCGGAAGGTCGACGGCGACTCGAATCCCACCCGCACCGCTATCTGTTCGATCGACAACGACGTCGCTTCGAGCAGCGCGAGACTGGCCTGGATCCGTTGCGTGATCAACCACTTGATCGGTGTCGTACCGGTGGCCTTGGCGAACTGACGGAGATAGCTCCGCCGCGACATCATCGACTGCTCAGCCATTTCGTCGAGAGTGATGGGCCTGTCGAGATTCGCCATCGCCCACGTCATCCCGGCCGCGATCCGGCCGTCGTCCATCGGCTCAGGGACCGGCACCTCGATGTACTGAGCCTGCCCGCCCGCCCGGTGCGGCGAGATGACCAACCGCCGCGCCACGTCGTTGGCCACCCGACCGCCGTGATCGGAGCGCACGATGTGCAGACAGAGATCCAGACCGGCCGCGCACCCGGCACTGGTCAGCACCCGCCCGTTGTCGACGTACAGCGGAGCCGGATCGATGTCGATGCCGGGATACCGCTCTTGGAGCAGTTCTGTGTAGATCCAATGCGTTGTCGCCTTACGCCCGTCGAGTATTCCGGCCGCGGCAAGTGCGAACGCCCCTGAACAGATCGACACCAATCGCGCATCCCGCGCGTCGGCCGTCTTGATCGCCTCGACCAGCTCCGGCGAGGTGGGTGCGGTCACGTCGCGAACGCTGGGGATCACCACCGTGTCTGCCGCGGCCAGATCGTCGAGCCCGTAGGAAGTGCGCACGACGGCACCACCGACCAGCCGGATTTCCTGCTGTTCGGAGCACAACTTGACCTTGTACCAGGGCCGAACCAAGCCGGCAGAGAACTGCTCCGACAATTCGGTCATGCCGAAGATCTCTGCGGCCAGGCCTGACTCGAAGCCCGACATTCCGTCGTAGGCGAGAATCGCGACCGTATGCATGTCACTATCTTAACGAACAACGGCACTAGGGCCACTTTTCGTGTAGCGCCCCCGGCGGAAGCATGGCTGACATGTTCTACCGACCACTGAGCCGCCGGCACCGACTACGACAGAAGCTGCTCGGTATCCACATGATCCGATCAGTGCAGCGCTTCACCGCCGGGATACACGCCGCCCACGGCCTCGCACACGGCATCGAACCGGCCCGGTCCTCGGCGGCGAGAACGACCGGGGTACAACCCGAGACAGGGTCGCCTGCGCGGACCTGGAGGGCTTGTCAAGACTCTGTGTAAGTCGTTGTAGCCGTTGACGTTTGATTGGGGACGTCAGAGTGGGAGTCGCGGGGGTTACTGGACGGCGATGGCGTTGAGGGCTTCGGTCCTGCGGAACGTTCCTGAGCCTGGTGTGGTTCCTCGTTTCTCGTTGATGTCGCGGATACCTCAAGTTCCGGCGGCGTCGCAGGCATCGCGACGACCGCCACCGCGCTGACCACCGCAACCACCACGACACCCGCGAACACCAACGCCGTGCCCGCCTGCACGGTCGCCGAGCCCTGGATTTCTCGGCCCTGAAAGACGGAATTCGCCATCGCCCCGAATACGGCGACCCCGACGGCGCTGCCCAACGACCGTGCGAACATGTGCGCACCGGTGACCACGCCGCGGTCCTCCGCATCCACACTCGACTGGGCGGCGATCAGACACGGCAGTGCCAGCAGCCCCATTCCACAGCCGGTGACAAAGCACAGGCAAGCCACCAGCAGCACGCTGGGATGATCGACCATGGCGAGCAGCCCGACGGCCCCGGCCACCACCACCGTCGCGCCCACCATTGCGGTCCGTTTGAATCCCACCCGCAGGTAGATGCGCCCGGCCAGACCCGCCGTCAGGGGCCAGCCGATGGTGAGTGCGGTCATCGCCAGGCCCGCGTAGACCGGCTCCGCACCGACCGTTCCCTCGAGGTAGGTGGGCACGAACGACGTGAGACCGATCAGTATCGCTCCGACACCCAGTCCGACGATCGTCGTCGTCAGCAGGAGCCGGCGGGTGAGAACAAAGCCGGGCAGGATCGGTTCTGCAGCCCGCCGGGACACCACCCCGAATAGGACGAGCAACACGCCGCCCGCGACCAGCGACCCGATACTGGGTGCCGACGTCCACGACCAGGCCTGTCCCCCGGCAAGAATCGCGAGCACCAGCAGCGACAGCCCCGACGTCAGCAGGACAGCTCCGTAGTAGTCGACGCGCGCCTCGCGACGGTCGAAGGCATCCTGGTAGCGGCGCAGCAGCATCCATGCGGCGACCAGGCACAGCGGCACGTTGAACACGAAGACCCCACGCCATATCCCCCACTGTGCGAAGAGTCCACCGAAGGTGGGTCCCACCACCGACGCAGCCGCCCACACGCTGGCGAAATACCCTTGCACTCTGGCGCGTTCGGTGAGCGTGTATATGTCACCGACGATGGTGACCGACATCGGTTGCACCGCACCGGCTCCCAGTCCCTGCACCACCCTGGCGGCGATCAGCGCAGGCATCGACCATGCGCACGCACACAGGATCGAACCGGCCGTGAACAGCGCGATTCCGACAAGAATGACCGGCTTGCGCCCGAGCATGTCGGAAAGCTTGGCAAACACCGGTGTGGTCACGGCTTGAGCAAGCAGGTAGCCGGAGAACAGCCACGGGAACAACGCGGAGCCGCCCAGCTCGGCGACGATGGTAGGGACCGCGGTCGCCACCACCGTCGAGTCGAGCGCAACGAGGCTCAGCGCCAGCATGAGCGACGACAGGATTGGCCCACGCTCAGACCGGAAGCCGACCCTGGCCGCACTCGACCCCGGCAGGCCCCTACTCCGCGCTCGTCGACAGGACCGCCGTGCTGTGCGCGGCGAGCGTGAGACCCATACCGTGCACCAGTGACGTCTGCGCACCGGCGACCTGACGAGCACCTGCGTCGCCGCGCAGCTGGGTCACCGCTTCGGTGAGCAGGAACAGCCCGAGCATGCCCGGGTGCGTGAACGACAGGCCGGCACCGTTGGTGTTCAGTGCCACCGCGCCATCTGGCGCTATGTTGCCGTCCGCCACGAACGGTCCACCCTCACCCTTGGCACAGAATCCGATGTCCTCCAGCAGGATCAGCAGGCTGGCGGTGAATGCGTCGTAGACGTGTGAGGTGTCGATGTCGGCCAGTGAGCGGCCCGCCATGTCCAGCGCCGTCCTCGACGTCTTCGATGCCACCGTGCTCGTCAGATCCGGCATGGCCGAGACGGCGCGATGATTGCTCGACTCGGAGAAACCCAGCAGATAGACCGGCGGGTGCGGCAGCGACGCGGCACGTTCGGCGGACGTCACGACCACGGCGGCACCTCCGTCGGTCACGAGGCAGCAGTCTCTGGCGTGCAGAGGCGTCGAAACCATCTTCGATTCGACGACATCCTCGATCGTCAGCGGCTTCGGGTAGGGCGGATTCGGGTGCAGCAGCGACCATTGCCGCGCCGACACCGCGATCGACGCAAGTTGCTCGCGGGTGGTGCCGAACTGGGCCATGTGTCGCTGCGCCATCAGCGCAATGGACGAGATCGGATGGATCAGGCCGTAGGGCTCCTCATAGGCCGACCACTCGGCGCGGCTCACCAGCTTGCCCATGTCGGATCGCTGGGTGCTGCCGTAGGCGATGACCGCGACGTCACACAGACCTGCCGCGATCGCGGCGGCGGCGTGCCCGACGTGGCTCACGAACGACGCACCGCCGATGTTGGAGGAATCCGTGTACCGGGGATGCATGCCGAGCTTCTCGGCGAGGTTCATCGTCGGGAACGAGTAATGCGAACTGGCGCTGAACAACCCGTCCACATCACCCAGTGTCAGGCCGGCGTCGGCGACGGCGCGCCTGGTGGCCTCTGCCATCAGACCCACCGGTGACCGTCCCTGTGTCTGCCAGGTGTCGACCTCTGCGGCGCCGACGATGGCTGCCGTGCCCCGGATACTCATGACACCGCCACGAAATGCGGGAGAGTCATCTCTTCTGTCACATCCTCGAATTCGACCCGTACTCGCTGACCGATGCGGGGTTCACCGTCCGGTGTGGTCAGATCGGCAAGGGTCCGGAAGCCCTCGTCGAAGTCGACGAGCGCGATCGTGTACGGAACGGCGTCGGCGAAGTACGGATGCCCGGCACGCTGTTGCACCGTGAAGGAATACACCGTTCCCTGACCGGACGACCACTGCCGCTGGACGCCTTGGCCACACGCCGGGCAGAACTCCTGAGGGCGAGCGTGCACAGCGTCGCATGCGGAGCACGGGTAATACGGCAGGCGGTGTTCTCTGAGGTCGGCGTAGTACTGCTTCTCCTCGCCGCGCAGTTGCGGGATCGGCCGTTCGACGGCCGGCGCGTCACCGGGACGACGTTGCGAAGTCACGATCGTATCCTTTCTCCTCGGCGGCGGAGCGAAGCTGGTGCTTGGCGATCTTCTGCGTCGAGGTCTTCGGCAACGCATCGATTTGCTTGTAGTACCGCGGAACCTTGAAGCGCGCCAATCGTTCTGCGGCCCAGTCACCGATCTCGTCGAAGTCGAGCTCGGCACCGTTGCGAGCGACGATGAACACCAGAAGGTCCTCATCGGTGAGATCGGACGGGACACCGATGACCGCACACTCCAACACGGAGGGGTGGTCGTTGATGACGTTCTCGACCTCCAACGACGACACGTTCTCACCGCGGCGACGCACGATGTCCTTCTTGCGGTCGACGAAGTAATACTGGCCGTCGCTGTCCCGACGGGCCATGTCCCCGGTGTACAGCCATCCGTCGCGCAGCGCTTCGGAGGTCTTCTCCGGATCTTTGAAATAGCCGAGCATATGCGCCGGGCCGCGCAGGATCAGTTCGCCGACCTCGTTGTCGCCCAGGTGATTCCCGTTCTCGTCGACAACGGCTGCCTCCGTGCGGGGGACGGCGGGATCGGGATGTTGGCGAGGGAAGCCCATCGCGCCGGACCGGCGTCGATCGTCGAACGGCTCGAGCAGTCCGAATGTCGTCTCACTCATCCCGAAGCCCGATATCACCGTCATCCCGTATCGCTTCTCCAGCGTCTCCCGCAGCTCACCCGGTAGAGCCGGCACGCCGTAGGCGACCTTGACGCTGTTGTCGAGATCGTCGGCGGCCGGCTCCTTCTTGCTGAGGATGAGGGTCATCGCGCCGATGAAGTTGAAGACGGCCACCTTGTGCCTGCGGATGTCGTCCCAGAACTTGTTGGCCGAAAACCGGCGCGCCAGAACGATCGCCCCCCTGGCACCGATGGCCCCCATCATGGAGTACGCCTGGGAATTGATGTGGAACAACGGCAGGCACGCGTAGATACGGTCGCCCTTCTCCATCCGCATCCAATGCGGATAAGCCTGGCCCGTCAAGACGAAGTTTCGTTGAGACTGCATGACAGCCTTGGGATTACCGGTCGTTCCTGACGTGTAGATGAAGCTCACGACGTCGTCGGGCGACACGTCGCCGGCTTCGGGCGCCGACGTTCCCGCTTTGTCCATCAACTCACCGAAATGGGGGAACTGGGATCCCGGCTGCATCGCGTATACCGCTTCGAGGCTGGGCAGCGTGTCGACGCTGGGCGCGATGACGTCGGCGTAGGCGTCGTCGACCAGGACGAACTTCGCCTGCGAGTGCTCCAGGATGTAGTGCGTCTCGCGCTCTTTGAATCCGGTGTTGACCGCGACCAGCGTGGCGCCGAGCTTGGCCAGCCCGAACCACGCGTAGAGGAATTCGGGTTTGTTGTCGACCATGAAGGCGACGTGATCGCCGCGGCGCACCCCGAGGTCGCGCCAGACGTTCGCGGCACGGTTGGCGTTCTCGTTGAACTCCCGGTAAGAGATCTGCCGCTCGTCCCAGATGAGCAGCGGGTCGTGGGGCACTTCTTCGACAGCCTGTTCCAGAAAGCGCCCGACGGTGAGTCCTGCCAGTTCCACGTGTTCCTCCATCGAGACGTTTGACGGCAACGCGGCGTGTGCGCCGTGTATGAGTATACGAGACACTGTCCTATTTTTTCGAATTACCGGGAAGTCGCACTACCGCCCATGCACGGATGCGCATCCAGCGATGTCATGGCCCTGATCTCAACCGAATTGGGCCGACATCGTCCCCATGATTTGGCACGTGCGCGGCGGAGTCTGCTACACATAAACCGGGACGTCGTCTTATCGGCGGTACCCGCCTGTGGTCGGTTCGCCGACTACTCTCGTACCGAGCATCTGAGGGGGTGCGCATGACAAGTAACGAGATGGACGACGCCACGCCGACGTTCTCCGCCGAGGCCGAACATCGCGGTGTCGCGACCAAGTTGTTCACACTGCTCGAAGCGGTCGCGGCCGCACCCGACGGGATCAGCGTCCGCGAGGTCTCGCGCGCAACCGGTATCGACAAGAGCTCGGTGAGCCGGATCTTCAACCAGCTTGCTGCGCTCGACGTGGTCGAGCAGTCGCAGTTGACGGGGAGATTCGAGGTCGGACGCCGGTTGTCCTCGCTGGGAGAGGTTCTGCACACCCACAACTCGTTGTGGGGGTTGGCCGAGCCCATCGTCCGCGACCTGGTGGCTCGTTTCGATGAAACCTGCTATTTCATTGTGCGCGAAGGCAATCAAGCGAGGTTCCAGGAACGCATCGACTGTAGGCAGGCGATCCGATACGTCATCGAGCCCGGCGTGGTGTCCCCTCTGTACGCCGGCGCCGCGGGTCGCGCCATTCTGGCAGGGATGCCGGAAGACGAGGCGAGCGCCTATTTGGACAGCGTGACCGTCATGCCGATGACCAGCGAGACCGTCACCGACCGGAAACTGCTGCGGAAGTTCGTCGAACAGGACCGGAAGCGCGGCTACAGCGTCAGCCTCGGTGAACGGGTCGCTGGGGGCCGCGGAATCGGCGCCCCGGTGCGACGTGCCGACGGCTACTGCGTCGCCGCGATTCTGTGGACCTGTCCCTCGACCCGCTTTGACGTCACGCGGGTCGAAGAATTCGGTACCGCGGTCCGGGACGCCGGCCGCCAACTCTCCCATCTTCTCGGGTATTCGGCCGTGTAACGGCATCAGGCCGCGAAGCGTACGACGGTGCCCACCGTCATGAGCTTGAACGCATCGGGCATCCGCTCGGCTACCGCCCGCTGGGTGCGGAACCCGCTGCAATGCATGGGGGAAACCCAAGCCGGCTTGCGCTTGACAAGTTCGTCGACGGTGCGATCGACCTTGGCCTGAGTGATGCCGGCATGCCCGAGGTGGAAACCGCCGAGCACGCCGTGCAGTGGCGCACCCTCGGAGAGCTTCAGCGCGTGGTCGACCGCCGACACGACGCCCGCGTGTCCACACGGGTCGAGCACGATCAGGCCGAGGCCTTTGACGTTGATGCTCAATGTCAAGTAGTCCTCGATCGGGTCGGCGCACACGTGTCCGTCACGCACCGACATCCGACCGACCGGGACCTCCTCCTCGAAATCGAGCGTGGTCGGTACCTCCCCGCTGGTCATCACACCTGGCGCGATTTCCAGCGGATCCTTCAACGGGACCACGGCACCGCCGGCAGCGGTCAACTCCGACTCGGTGAGCGCCTTGTTGAAGTACTGAAGTGTGGCGTCAGGGCGCTGGATCAGCCGCGGGGTGAATGCCGACGGGTGCACCAGCACGGGGACGCGGTAGCCGATCTGCTCGAGCGCAGCGTAGATCCCGCCGAAGTGGTCGGGGTGCCCATGCGACAGCACCACCTGATCGACCTCGGTGAGGTCGATCCCGAGCAGCCGGGCGTTGTGCACCAACGGGATCGGGCTCATCCCGGCGTCGAACAGGATTGTGGTGGTGCGCCCGGCCGTCGTCGCCCTCAGCAGGAAGGAGATGCCGTTCTCCGCGAGCGGCGTCCCGCGGCGCGCACCGAAATGCTCCGGCATTCCCTGACGGGTGATGCCCGGCGAGTTCGACATCAGCATGTCGATGTAGTTGTCGACGAGAACGGTGAGGACCAGCTCGTCGCACTCACGCATGGCTGACGGCAACCGTTCTGGTCAGCAGTTGCTGCGGCGTGTGCACGAGCACCTTCTCCAGCGCGACCGGATCGGTGATCGCCGCACTCACGCTGCCGACGGGATCGGGATCGGCCATGTCGAACGGATAGTCGGTGCCGAGCGCAAGACGGTCGGCACCGACCCGCTGCAACAGGAACTCCAGTGAAGCGCGGTCATGGGTGAGCGTGTCGAACCAGAACCGGTCCAGGTACTGTGACGGCGGCCGGTCGATCCGCGACTTCGGCTCGGGCCGCACCTTCCAGCCGTGGTCGAACCTGCCGATCTGATACGGCAGGAATCCGCCGCCATGCAGCAGTGCGATGCGAAGTGACGCATTGCGTTCGAGCACACCACTGAAGATCAGCGATCCGGCGGCCAGCGTCGAGTCGGTCGGGTTGCCGACGAAATTGTGCAGGTAGTAGTCGTGCATGCGGTCGTGGCCCGCCACATCGGAGGGATGGAGCACGACCGGAAGGCCGGCGTCGGCGATCGCGGTCCACAGGTCGGCGAAGCTGTCGTCGCCGAGATTGGTTCCGGTGACGTTGGTGGCCACCTCCAGGCCGACCACCTCCGGAACCGAGACCAGACGTTCGACTTCGGCGATCGCCGCCTGCGGGTCCTGCATCGGAAGGTGGCCCAGCACGACGAAACGGTCGGGTTGGGCACGGACGACCTCGACCAGCGAGTCGTTGAACAACTGCGCGTGCGCCACCGCGGCCGCGGCCTCCAGCTTGTACTGGAACTGCGGAGGCGGCACCGACAACGCGTGCACAGTCACCCCGTCGCGGTCCATATCGGCCAGCCGGGCGCCGACGTCGAACATGCCCGCGGGGAACGGCCCACTCACGCGCCCGTTCGGATAGCTGAAATACCATCCATCGCTGCGGTTCTCGATCTTCGGTGCCGCAGCTGGGATCTCGGACGCCAGCTCGTTGATGAACGACTCAGGGACGATGTGGGCGTGGATGTCAGTGGTCACTTCTTCTCCAGGTCGGGTCGTGCGACAGCGGCGGAACGCCAGAACACGATCTTGCGTTCGGCGAACCAGAGGGACAGATAGGAGATGAGTCCGAAGAGCAGGAAGATACCGATGATGACCCACACCGCAGGGGTGTCGAAGCCGGACCGGTAGCGCTGCAAGAGATATCCGAGCCCTGCATCGGATCCCACGAACTCCGACACGATCGCACCGATGATGGCGGTGGTCGCACCGAGTTGCAACCCGCCGAAGATCACCGGCAATGCGGCGGGAATCTTCAGCATCCGCATGATCTGCCACCTGGACGCGCACAGCGAGCGCATGAGCTGGACCGAATTCGGCTCGGCCAGGCCGAGTCCGCTCAGGGTCGTGATGAACACCGCGTAGAAGCACGCGATCGCCGCCTGGAAAATCTTGCCCTCGATGCCGAAGCCGAACCAGGTGATGATGACCGGAGCCAGGATCACCGTGGGGATGGCCTCCAGGGCTGACAGGAAGGGCAGGTACGCCGTGCGCAGGCGGATCGACGAGCCCAGCAGGAGTCCGAGGGCGAAACCGACGACCGCGCCGAGCGCGAAGCCGCCGAGAATCTCCGTGACGGTGCGCAGCACGTGGCTGGAGAATCCGTTCGCACCGATCACCCGCGGTATCGCCTCGAAGACGGACTGGGGTGTGGGTAGCAGGATCGACGGCACCAAGCCGTTGTTGGTGATGTGGTACCACACGCCGAGGATCAGCGGTGCGATCAACGCGGTGACCACATACGGCGACATCGTCCACCGTCTGGTCGGAGCCTCGGCGCGTAATTCGGTGACACGCTCTTGAAGGGTCGTCATGACTTGCGTGACCTCGATTCCTCAGACCAGAAGACGACCCGGCGCTCGATCACGTCCATGAGCGATACCAGCGTGATCGCGATGATGACGACGACGATGACCACCGCGAATGTCAGTGGCATGTTCAGCTGTGACGAAAACTCCTTGGTGAGCGTCCCCAGCCCGCCGGCCGAGGAGGAGAGGATCTCGGCGACCAGCACCCCGGTGAACGCGAGCAGCATCGCGTGTTTTACACCGACCATGATCATCGGGACCGCCGATGGCAGCTGCAACTTCCAGAAGATCTGTGGGCGTGTGGCATTCAGCGACTGCATCAGCTTGAACTCGTTGGCCTTCGGAAGTGCGAGACCGACCATGGTGTCGATCCAGACTGGGAAGAAGCAGATCACCACCGCGATCGCGATCTTGCTGGGCGGCCCGAAGCCGAGCCACCCGATGAACAAGGGCGCGAGCACGATCTTGGGCAGCGCCTGTACGGCGATGGCATACGGTGTGATCGCTGTCCTGACGAAGGGCACTGTGCCCAAGGCTATTCCAGCAGCCAGGCCGACGCTGCAGCCGATCAACCAGGCGATGACGACCGAGAACAGCGTGCCGCCCAGGTCCTCCCACCAGTAACCGGCCGAGACCAGCCTCGCCAGCCCCGCCAGGGTGTCCGACAGCGTCGGGAACAGCGTTCGGTCTTCGAGGAACCGCGGCACCACCTCCCACGCGAGCGCGAACAGCAGGACCGTACCGAGGCTGAGCCACCAGCTGTTACCCTCGGCTCCGGGCCTGGCAACGCCCGCTTTCGAGGGCCGGACCCGCAATGCCGAGGTCATGACAACCCGAGCAGTGTTCGCGCCCGCAAGGCGAGCGCGGCGAACTCGGGCGTCAGCGCCAGTTCGGGGCTGCGCGGCCGCTCGAAGGGCACGTCTATGACCTCGACCAGCCGGCCCGGTCGTGCACTCATCACCGCGATCCGGTCCGACATGAAGACGGCTTCGTTGATGTTGTGCGTCACAAGGATTGCCGTCGCCTTGCTATGCGCCTGCAGTCGAAGCAGCTCAGAGTTCATCGACTCGCGAGTGAACTCGTCGAGGGCGCCGAACGGTTCGTCGAGCAGGAGCAGCTTCGGGCTGTGGATCAGCACCCGGCACAGCGCCGCCCGCTGCTGCATGCCACCCGACAGCTGCCACGGGTAGGACTTCGCGAACTCCGCGATCCCCACCATGGACAGCAGTTCCTCGGCTCTTTCGCGGTACTTCTTCTTCGACTGCCCGAACACTTCGACGGGAAGCAGCACATTGTCGATGGTGGTGCGCCACGGGAACATCACCGCCTGCTGGAACATCATCCCCACATCGCGGCTGGGCCCGGCCATCTGCTTGCCGTCGAAGGTGACGGTGCCCGCACTGGGTGCCAGCAGTCCGCCCATGATGTTGAGCGCCGTCGACTTGCCGCATCCGCTGGGCCCCAACAGGGAGAGGAACTCCCCGTCCATGACATCGAGGTCCATCCCGCTCAGCGCGATCATCTCGTTGCCACCGCTGTGATACGTCTT
>NZ_LMVQ01000583.1 GCF_001545925.1 Mycobacterium sp. NAZ190054
TGCCCGACGAGCGCCAGAGCCCGACTCCGATCGATGTCATCTCAGTTCCGCTGTCGGCGATCGCGTTCGCGGGCTTGGTGTTCGGGCTGTCGCTGATGGGAGGCCACGGCGCCCAGGGCCTGCCCGCGTGGGTGCCGATGACGGTCGGTGCGGTGGCGATGGCGCTCTTCGGGGCGCGCCAGCTGCAGTTGCAGCGGCGTGACCGGGCGTTCCTCGATCTGCGGCCGTTCACCTACCGGCGCTTCTCGGTGTCGCTGGCCCTGGTGATCCTCGGGTTCATGGGACTGTTCGGCGCGATCATCATGGTGCCGCTGTACGTGCAGGACGTGCTGGGACAGAGTGCGTTGGTCGCCGGCTTGACCAGCCTGCCGGGTGGACTACTGATGGGTCTGGCAGGCCCGTTGGTCGGACGTGCCTACGACCGCCACGGCGCTCGGGTGCTCGTCGTGCCCGGGTCGCTGATGCTGTGCGCGTCGCTGTGGGGATTCACGTTGCTGTCGGCAACGTCGCCGATCTGGCACCTCATCGTGCTGCAGACGATCATGATGGTCGGGTTGTCGATGATGTTCACGCCGTTGATGACCGACGCGCTCGGCGTCCTGCCCGACCGGTTCTACTCCCATGGCAGCGCCATCCTGACGACGCTGCAACAGGTTGCGGGAGCGGCGGGCACGGCGCTGTTCGTGACGGTGATGACGATGGCGTCCCAGTCGGGAGGAGCCCCGGACCTGCCCGGTGTGCATGCGGCCTTCATGGTCGCGGCGGTGGTCAGTGTGATCGCCGTCGTCGCGGCGTTCTTCACCGCACCGCGTCCGAGTCCCGCTGGTGGCACGCCCACGCACTAGGGCGGCACGGGCGGTCCCCCAGCCTGTTATGCGCAGGATGGCCTGGTGGGGATGATCGGCTGTGGCTTCGGCAGGCAACTGAGGATCAGCAACGGATGCCGTGCGCCAGGAAGCCCTAGGGATGCGACTCGGTGTGTAAACCCGTGACACCATGCAAATTCCGGCCCGGCTCGCCGGCGTCGATACCATCTGGGAGTGCCCGCTGCCCTTCCGGAAAGATGGTCAACCGTCCGCCGACTCTTGGCCGCGGCGGCTCTCTTGGCGGCGTGGGTTGCGAATGCGCCGGTCGCGTCGGCCGATCCGGTCACCGACGCCGTGAGACGCGCCTACGCACCGCTCCTGGATCAATACGACGTGCCGGGTATGGCGGTGGCCGTTACGGTCGACGGCCGTCAGCACTTCTTCGACTTCGGCGTCGCCTCCAAGCAGACACAGGCGCCGGTCACCAGGGACACGCTCTTCGAAATCGGCTCGGTGAGCAAGACATTCACTGCGACGCTGGCCGGCTACGCCGCAGCCCAAGGGACACTGGACCTGAATGACCATCCCAGCCGGTTTCTCCCGGCATTGGCCGGTGCACCCATCGACGACGCCCGACTCATCAATCTGGGCACCTACACCGCCGGCGGCCTCCCGCTGCAATTCCCCGAGTCGGTCACCGATGACGAGCAGATGATCGCGTACTTTCAGCAGTTCCGGCCCACGGCAGCACCCGGCGAGCGACGGCAGTACTCGAATCCCAGTATCGGCTTGTTCGGCCACCTCGCAGCGCGAGCCTTGCACGGCGAGTTCACCGACCTGTTGCAGTCGCAGATCATGCCCGGTCTGGGCCTGGCTCGCAGTTTCGTGAATGTGCCTGACAGCGCGATGGATTCCTACGCGTGGGGTTACGACAAGACCAACGAGCCGGTCCGGGTGAACCCGGGAGTGTTCGACGCGGAGGCCTACGGCGTCAAGTCGACGACCGTGGACATGATTCGCTTCGTCGAGCGCAACATCGACCCCGGCGGACTGGAGCCGCCGCTGCGTGAAGCCGTGCAGGGCACGCAAGTCGGCTACTACGAGGTCGGTCCCATGGTGCAGGGTTTGGGCTGGGAGCAGTATCCGTACCCGGTCTCACTCGATCAGCTGTTGGCCGGCAATTCGGCCGAGATGGCGATGAGTCCCCAGGCTGCGCTCCCGCTCGCCGCGCAATCGGTCGGCCGGACGGCATTCTTCAACAAGACAGGATCGACCGACGGCTTCGGCGCATATGCCGCGTTCGTGCCCGAACGGCGCATCGGCATCGTGATGCTGGCCAACAAGAACTTCCCGATCGCCGCCCGCGTCACAGCCGCACACGCGGTGCTGAGCGCGCTGGCGCCGTGAATCCACCGTGTCGGTACAGACAATGCCCGTCACCTTCCCGCGGTGACTGGCCGACAGAGATAAAGAACGTGGGTTCCGACCCGTCTCACGCCTGTGGCAATTCCAGCGCGTCGCCGGGGTTGAAGGCGTCGAGCATCAGGCTCAGGTAGCGCCGCCGCAGCGATTTGGGCTGGTTCATGGCGACCGAGCCCGTCGTCACCATCGCCACGAACGCCGCGACGTCCTCGGTGGTGAGATCCGGCCGCAGCGCGCCCCGGGCACGGGCCTGCGACACGATCTGATCGAGGTCGTCACGATCGCGGATGATGAGCCGCTCGGTTAGCTGGGCGAGGTCTTCCAGCGACGACAACAACGGCCGCTGCTCGAACATCACGTCCTCGAGATGGGCCAGCGCCTCGATGAACGCCTCGCGCGGGGCGTCCTCGCCGAGCGCCATGATCGCCGGCTTGATCTCATTTTCGAGGATCTCCTGGTAGACCGCCGCCGCGAGCGCCTGCCGATTCGGAAAGTGCCGGTAGAGCGTGGCATTCGCCACACCCGCCGCGGAGGCGACCTGGCTCAAAGTCGCCGCCGCACCCTCTTTGGCGAAGACCTCACGGGCCGCGGTGAGGATCTTGGCGACGTTGGCGAACGCATCGGACCGCCTTCGCATCGTCTCCATGCACACCGCCTTCGAACCGTGTCGTGCGTCTCCCCCGCGGGCCGGAGGTGGCGTTCGCGACAAATGATAGCTCACTCTCATTTGGGAGCCTACTCTCACTTCCATGTCGACACTTCTGCATCGCATCGGGCGCCTGGCGTTCGACCGGCCGTGGCGCGTGCTCGGGATCTGGCTGGCGCTGATCGCGGTGGTCGCGGGCATCCTCGCGGTCAACCCGCCGAAGGTCTCCAACGAGATGCGCATCAACGGCACACCCGCCCAGGAGGTCATCGACGACCTAGCGGAGCGGATGCCGCAACTGGCCGGTGGTCAGGGCATGATCGCGTTCGCTGCGCCCGAGGGCGAGCGGGTCGACGATGGCGTGAACCGTGGCGCGCTGCTGAAGGCCGTCGACGCGGTCTCGCACTCCGACCACGTGTTGAATCCCGCCGCCATGGCGCAGGCCGAGATGGCCAAGGGGCCGCTGAGCCCGACGATCGCTGCCTCGGCGGCGGTCGCGCAGGCCCAGGCACAGGCACCGCCAGCCGCGGACGCGCCCCACCCGCTGGTGGTCGACGGCCAGCCGGTGCCCGGCGTGCTCGTGTCCTCCGATGGCGCGGTCGCGTTGTTGCAGTTCCAGTTCGACAAGCAGACCCAGGAACTGCCCAGCGGCACGGTTGAGCACACCGTCGACGCCGCGACCACCGCGGTGGCGGGCACCGAGCTATCGGTGCTGCCGTCGGCGAGCATGTCGCAGATGCCCGAGATCGTTGGCGCCGCCGAGATTGTCGGCCTGATGGTGGCCGCGTTGGTGTTGGTCGTCACGCTCGGCTCGCTGGTGGCCGCGGGTCTTCCGCTGGCGACGGCGCTGACGGCGGTCGCCGTCGGCGTGGGCGGCACCTTCTTGTTCTCTCATCTGGTGCCGATGCAGTCGATGACTGCGGTGCTGGCCCTGATGCTGGGTTTGGCGGTCGGCATCGACTACGCGATGTTCATCGTCAACAGGCAGCGAAGGCTCATCCTCGACCAAGGGTTGACGGCCCGCGATGCCGCCGCTCGCGCGGTCGGGACCGCAGGCAGCGCAGTCGTTTTCGCCGGAATGACGGTGGTGATCGCGCTGGTGGCGCTGTCGGTGGTAGGCATCTCACTGCTGACGACGATGGCGTTCGCCGCCGCGGCCACGGTGATCGTCGCGGTGATCGCTGCGCTCACGCTGCTGCCTGCGCTGCTCGGGTTCGTCGGCGAACGGATCTGCTCAACCAAGGCCCGCGAACAGGCGACAACGGACCAGCAGACCCATCGGTTCGCCAACGCATGGGTGGGCGCGGTGCTGCGCCGACGCGTACCCGTCGCCCTGCTGGGTGTAGCGGTGACCGCCGTGCTGGCATTGCCCGCGCTGAGCATGTCGTTGGGCCTGCCCGCGGGGTCGAGCTACAACCAGGGCACCCCGCAGCGCGACAGCTACGACCTGATCGCCGAACACTACGGCGCGGGTTACAACGGCCCGCTCGTCGTTGCCGCCGAGCCCACCGAGGACGGCGTGCAGTTCAGCAACGCCGACATCGTCGGTGTGTACGACGCACTGCGCCGCGTGCCGGGTGTCGCGTCGGTGAATTTCGCGCAGGTCAACGACGCCGCCGACACTGCGGTCTTCTCTGTGGTGCCCGTCGACGGGCCCACCGACGAACGCACCGCGCAGGTGGTGCGCGACATCCGCGACCACACCGGTGCCCTGGCGTCCGTCGACAACGTCAAGCTCGGTGTCACCGGTATCACCGCGATGGGGATCGACACCTCCGGCCGTCTCGGCGACACTGTGCCGCTGTACATTTCCGTGGTCGTCGGCCTGTCACTGCTGGTGCTGTTGGTCGTGTTCCGCTCGATCGCGGTCCCGGTGAAGGCCACCATCGGGTTCCTGCTCAGTGTGCTGGCCACGTTCGGAGCGACCACCGCGGTGTTCCAATGGGGTTGGCTGCAGCAGCTTTTCGGGCTCAGCGCGACCGGGCCGGTGCTGAGCATTCTGCCGATCATCCTCACCGGCGTGCTGTACGGCCTGGCGATGGACTATGAGGTGTTCCTCGTCTCGTCGATGAAAGAGGCCCACGTGCACGGCCACCGCGGCGATGCGGCGGTGGCGCACGGGTTCAGCCAGGCCAGCCGGGTGGTGGCCGCGGCCGCGATCATCATGATGTCGGTGTTCGCCGGGTTCGTCTTCAACGCCGACCCGATGATCAAACAGATGGGCTTCGCGCTGGCGTTTGGCGTGTTGATCGACGCGTTCGTGGTCCGCATGATGATTGTGCCCGCGGTGATGTCGATGCTCGGCGACCGCGCATGGTGGCTGCCCAAGCGGATCCAACCATTCGTCCCCGACCTCGACATCGAGGGCGACAAGCTGACCCGCCAACTCGAGGCCGACAAGCCCGGGGGCGAGCGCGTCGCGCAGGTCTGACCGGTCCTCGGCGGGGTGATGCGGAATCAGCGGCGCCGGTGCCGCGTTGCACATCTGCGTGGCTATTGACGATCTGTTTCGACCGCTCACCGTCGGTTCACTGACCCTCCCCAACCGGTTCGCGATGGCGCCGATGACCCGGCAGGCGTCCCCGGGCGGTGTCCCGGGCGCCGATGTCGCCGAGTACTACCGTCGCCGTGCCGCCGGCGGCGTGGGGTTGATCATCACCGAAGGCGTCCGGCTGCCGGATCCCACGGCGGGCTACCCGCCGTCAATCCCCACACTCGCCGGCGACGACGTGCTCGCGGGCTGGTCGCGCGTACTCGACGCCGTCCACCAGGAGGGCGGCACGGTCGCCGCCCAGTTGTGGCATCAGGGTGCGCAGCGCGACGACGCCGACGGTGTGGTCCCTGTCAGCCCCTCGGGCGTCGACGGCCTCGGTCAGCCGCGGGGACGCGCGCTGGAGACCGACGAACTCCCACGGATCGTCGAACTGTTCGCCGAAAGTGCGCGGACGGCGCAGGAGGTCGGCTTCGATGCCGTCGAACTGCACGGCGCCCATGGATACCTGCTCGACGAATTCCTCTGGGAGCGCACGAATTTACGCACCGACGGCTACGGCGGATCCCTCGCCGCGCGCACTCGCTTCCCGGCCGAGGTGGTGGCGGCGGTCCGCGCGGCAGTCGGTCCGGACTACCCGATCATCTTCCGATACTCCCAGTGGAAAGGCACCGACTACGCGGCGTCCATCGCCGACGACCCGACGCAGCTGCAGGATCTGCTCACCCCACTCGCCGAGGCCGGGGTGGATGTCTTTCATCCTTCGACGCGCCGGCACTACATCCCGGCGTTCCCCGACCATGACGGTGAGCTCAGCCTGGCGGGATGGACCCGGAAGGTCACCGGATTGCCGGTGATCGCGGTCGGCTCGGTCGGGTTGGAGACGCAGTTCCGCAGTGAGAAGCAAGGCCAGGTCATCCAGCCCGCTTCCGTCGACCGCCTCGTCGAGCAGTTCGACGCCGGTGAGTTCGACATCGTGGCGATCGGGCGTGCGCTGCTCGCCGACCCGGCGTGGGTGAACCGGCTGCGTGACGGCGAACTCGACGGCTTCGCCGGATACAACCCCGAGACGGCGCTGGCGAAGCTCGCCTGACAGCTTCTGGCCGGCCTCGGCGGCAGATGGCGCCTGATCGCACCCAATCTTCCCGGTTTCGGTTACAGCGCAAGACCTTCCCCCGAGGATTTCTCCTACACGTTCGCTGCCTACAGCCATTTCCTCCAGTCGTTCGTCGACACATTGAGCCTCGACCGCTATGTGATCTGGTTGCACGACTACGGCTCTCAGTTCGGCTTTCAGCTCGCCATCGGCAAACCCGAACGCGTCGCGGGGCTTGTCATCCAGAACGGCGACATCTACGAGGACGCGTTCGGGCCGAAATACGACTTCCTCAAGGAATCATGGAACAATCCCGGTCCTGCGGCCAGACGCAAGATCGCCCAGCACGTCACGCGGCACGGCTTCGAGACCGAGTTCCGCGGTGAACTGCCCGACGATGTGGCCGACCGGATCAGCCCCGACCTGTGGACCCTGCACTGGTCACTGATGTCGACGCCCGAACGCATCACCAATCTGATCCGACTCCTCGAGGACCAGCCGAACACCCTTGACTGGTTCCCCGCCGAACAGGCCTACCTACGTGAGCATCAGCCGCCGACGCTCATCGTGTGGGGACCACATGACGGCTACATGCCGGAAGAGTCGGCCCGCACCTACCGGCGTGACCTGCCCAATGTGCCGATTCACCTTCCGGTGGCGGCCACTGGCTACTGGAGACGCACCTCGAGGAGGTCGTACCGTTGGTCGACGAGTTTCTGATGAGCGTGTACGCCTTGGACGCTCCTCAACAACGGTGAACACCCATGGGACCCGGCGTTCAAGGAGACCACCCGCTCGTGCGTCCACGTCATCCACGAGGAATCGAACCACGCGGCGAATCGGCCATGGGTGCCTTGAGACCGATGCGGTGCCCATCCGGATCGATGATGATCGCGAACCGCTGACCCCAGGGCATGTCGGTCGGTTCCTTGGCGATCGTTGTGCCCGCCCTGCTGAGCTCGCCGACCACCGCATCCAGCTGGTGCGCCGAGTCCAGCTCGAGGTCGACTTGGGGTCCTCCGGGCGCGGGGCCCGGCGTACTCGCGTCCCACCAGGCCGCGAACTCCGGCGAATGAAGCACAATCGTGACGCCCGGCCCGGTGGAGACCCAGGCCTCGACCGCCTCCACGTCCACGCGGCTACGAGGACGGAAGGCGCACCCCAGTCTCTGGTAGAAGTCTCTGCTCCGCTCCGAATCTGAGACTACGAAGTTCACCTGGACGACCTGGACCATCTGCCGATCGAAGCATCTTTCCGCACCGTGCACGACCCTGGTCGGAGCATAGGCAAGACCGCGTGGATCGGGCGAACACCTTACCTCTTCGGATGCCGCCTACCTGTTCTCTTTTGCCAGTGAGGTTGCTATCGTGCAAGACATCCTTCGCAAGGGGGAGGTGCGAGGCATGGGTCGATTTGCTGGGTTAGTTGTCGCGCTCGGTTTCGGCGTGGCAGTACTTTCCGGGCATGGGGTCGCCCGAGCCGAACCGCCAGATTCGTCGTCCGATTCGTCGTCGGAAACCTCGACCAACTCGCCGACCGCATCCTCGGCCAACTCCCCGTCGGAATCCTCGGCATCCATCGACGCGCAGACAACGTCGGGCGATCCAAACACCGCCGCGAGCACAGACGACTCCCCCAACTCGCCGACCGCAGCCTCGACTGACTCCCCTTCGGAATCCTCGACATCCACCGACGCGCAGACAACGTCGGACGATCCAAACACCGCCGTGAATACCGACGACTCCCCTAGCAGCGCCACGCCGTCGACCACGCCCTCCAATACTGAGCCGACGACATCGAAGGACCCGACGTCGCTGACCGCTCCTGCGACGGCGCCCCTACTTCAGCCCAGCGGCAACTCGCATTCCGACAACAACGTCACGACGCATCGGACGGCGAACTCGGCAATCACTTCGCCCGCCGCGGCGAGCGAGCCGACGGCTGTGCCGAATGTTGATGACGCTGAACTCACCGCGCCGACGGCACAACCGCCCAGCGTTGCAACAGCACCGCTGACGGCGACGATCGGAGATGTTTCCCTCGCAAGCGTTTCGGCGGCGGGACCGACTGTGCAGAGCACCGATTCGGCGCAGACCGCTGCTGCGGCCGTCCCCGCCGAGCCTGTCGAGTTGATAGCCGGTGTGGTGTCGAATTTGCTCGGCGGCTTGCTCGATCCGTCGGCGACTGGCAGTGCGCCGGAAACGCCGCCCGGCGAGCCGGCCATGTGGGTGCTGTTGGCGTCCGCGCGACGCGAGTTTGAGACGACGCCCCAGACTTTGGTCACCGACACCCCGGTTGCAGGAGTTCCGGTACAGGTGGTCGAGAACTCGCTGACCTACACCCCGACACCGACGATCATCGATCAGTTGACGCTCGCCGCCCTACGGGTGGTGCGCGACATCACCGGCTTCTTCGGGATCCCCTTCGCCGCCATCGTCGGGGGGCTGCTCTCCAGCGAGAATCCTCCGTTCTTCCTGACGCTGGGGTTGAACGCACGTAAGACCGAGTTCGAGGTATGGCCGGGAAACGTCTGGAATGTTTGGGAATTCGAACCGCCCAAACCGACCGGCGCCACCGTGGTCGCGATCCACGGTGGCGGGAACATCTTCCAGCCGAATCTGTTGCACTGGGTCGACTACACCCAGATGGCACGTCAAACCGGGGCGACGGTGCTCGTGCCGTTGTACCCGCTCGCGAGGACCGAGGCGGGTTCCATTCTCAACGTCACGCCCGGGATGGCGGATTACCTCTCGCATGTGATCGACGATCGCGGTGCCGAGAACGTCAGTATCTACGCCGACTCGGCAGGATCCACGTACGCGTTTGCCGCTGCCCGAGAGCTGATTTTGCGGGGTGAAGAAGTGCCGGCAAGCATGGTCGTGATCTCGGGCCAAGCCGACTATTCGCAGGAGAATGACGGCGCGGGCATCGACGACCCGTTCTTCAACACCGTCACCGTCGAATACTTTGCTCGCTTCCACACCTTCGACGGCGTCGTCAACGCGGATCCGAGGATAAGCCCGTTGCGCATGGAGACTGAGGTCCTGCGGGCGCTGCCACCGACCACGATGTATGTCGGCAACGAGGAGATACTGCTGCCCGGCAACCTGCTGCTCTATGAGCGCGCGGTGGACATCGGGGCGCCGATCTCGATGGTGGTGGGCCGGGGGCAGTTTCACAACTGGCCTGTCTCGGGCCTGCCGGTGAACTCCGCCGCGCCGAAGGTGCGCCACGACATCTATCGTCAGCTCGGCTTACTGCCCGACGCCGTCAACGCCGCCATCAACACGGCAGGCGTGTCGGCCAACGGCACCTGCAGCCCGCTCCAGAGCACTGCGCCGGTGGCCGGCCCGTCGAAGTTCGCCAGAACGGGTCGTGACTATGTATTTCCTTGTCGAGCAAGAGTGCAGTCCGCCGCCACCCAAAATCGATGATCGGGTCTCATCTGTTACGGCGTCGGGCATCGCTGATGGTGAGCCATAGCGCCGATATCAGAAAGTAGAACGCGCCGAAAGCCGCGTAAGGGGCGATGGCCGTAATATGCGGCACCTCAGGCGCATTCGACTCGATCAGGAACATCACTCCAGCGCCCGTGGACTGGATACCGCTGAGGATCATCGGCCACTGCGCGCCATAACCCTTCCAGCGACGTACTCCGGTCGCGAATTGAAGAAGGCCCGACAACGCCGCCCACACCCCGAACACACCGAGCACCGCATTCATGCCCTGGCTCAGGGCAACGGCAACTGCGACGGTGGTCACCAGGCTGACGGCGGTGTTGAAGGTCTGCGTGGGATTGCGCCGAAGACCACCATTACGCTGTGCGTCAACGAGATTGGCGATCGCATCCCAGGCCGGATAAATCAGCAAGAGCGCAGCGATGACAGCCATCTTGCCATCGGCTAGGCCGAAAGCGGCACCCACCCACACGATGGAGAACGCCGCACGGGCGAAATAGTAGTTTTTCAGCCACGTGCTGCCCCCGACATCGCGGGGCGCCTTGCCGGTTGTCGTCGTCATTGTTGCTCCTGTCATCTGTTGAAGGCACGGGCATCCAGAGCGGGGTCACACCCACGCCCTGCCCGTTCCAGTTCCAAGACCCGCGCACGACGGGTTAACCCGAGCCGCGCGTTGTGCGACGTCCGGGGTTTGCTATCTACCTAAAAGCTGCCTGTTCAGGTGCGGCCGTCCGCCGATGGAGAATCTGATCGAAGCCTGTCGATCACCGGTTTGGTGATCATGGCGAACGCCTGCGGGTCGCCGTAGGTCCGCGCCGCCAACATCGCACCGTGCACGGCGGCCATCAACGCCTCCGCCTCGGAGTGGGCGTCCTCGGTCAAGCTGATGCCGCCCTGGCGCGCACCGCGTTCCAGCACCGACGTGAGCCAGGCCGAGAGACTCCGAAAGTATGCGCGTACCTCGAGCACGATTTCCTCAGGCAGAACGGGGATCTGCGTCGCGAGTAGTGCGCATAGGCAGTAACTGGTTTCGGGATCACCGATACAGGACTCCCAGTACCCGGTGTAACTGCGCAGCTGGTCGAGTGGATCTGCAACGTGGCGCTCGATTTCGGCGATCCCGGCTTCGGCCTCGTGACGGTATTGCTTCACCAGGGCCCGTACCAGGTCGACCTTCGTTGGAAAGTGATGATGAACGCTCGCCTTGCGGATACCGACGACCGCAGCGATGTCGGCGTAGCTGAATCCGTTATAGCCGCCCGCGACGATCAACGAGCGCGCACATTGCAGAATCGCGTCGACGGTGGACGTGCCGGTGACCATGCCAGCCAGCCTACCTTCTGGTAGGTAGGGGGGCAAGAGGTCGCTACGGTCAGAGCGCCGGCAGGAGTGTGCGTAGCACCATGAACGATGCCGCGGCCACCTCGCTGGCGAACTGATTGAACTCGAAGCTGGAATCCTCGCCGGCCAGATCCGAGAGCGCACGGATCACCAGCCAGTCGATACCGAACGCCTCGCAGACCTGCGCCACCGCGCCGCCCTCCATCTCGATGGCACGACCACCGAACTGACCGTGCAGCCGAGCCCGAACCGCGGCACTGTGCAGGTATTGGTCGCCGGAAAGGACGGTGCCGTAAACGATCTGAGCAGGTCGTCCCTCACCACCCGCCTGCGGCGACAGCGGTCGCAGGTTGAGACCCTGCAATGCTCCCTTGACCCTGTCGAGCAGCATGGTGTCGACGTCGTATCCGAGACGGTCGGTCGGGTTGATGAACGGCACGTGACCGGCCTGATAGGTTCGCAATTGCTCGCCCTCGATCAGACCTGCGTCGAACTGGATCAGCCGATCGGCGACGACGACATCTCCCACATGCAGTTCTGGATCCAGCCCTCCCGCCACTCCCGAGAAAACTATTGTGCGGCAGTCGAATCCATCGGCCATCAGCGTTGTCACCAATGCTGCATTGACCTTGCCCATACCTGTCTCGGCAAGCACGATATCGCGCCCGTCGAGCCACCCGGTCTCGAAACGGGCGTGGGCGATGTTTACACCGCGGACATCACTCATCACACTGCGAAGGTGTGCCAGCTCCTGCGGAAGTGCGGAGATCAAACCGATTGTCACCGAATGCAGTTTACGCCCTGCCGGTGGGCCAAATCGTCAGTGCGCGATCGGCTCCGATCAAGCCGAGGATGATTCGGCCGACGACGCGGGCAATGACGGCGAGTCAAGTACGCCGACCGACGGCGCTGAAACGCCGGCACTCAAGCGCCGTCAATCCGATCGCGAAAACCGGAGCCTCCGAGTCGGTCTCGAGGTGAGTACCGATCGCGATGTCGCGCAGTCGAACCCGTCGCCGCGATCATCCAGCACTACTGCTTTGCCATATTCGCGAAGCGCGACAAATGCAGTTGGTGCGCAACGGTAATCGTCTTCGTCGGGCCGTTACGGTGCTTGCCCAGGATCAGGTCCGCCTCGCCTCCGCGCGGGTCATCCCTCTCGAACGCATCCGGGCGGTGCAACAGGATGACCATATCAGCGTCCTGCTCGAGACTATTATGCAGCGAAATGCCTTGGGCCACAAAGTTGCTCGTGCCCGGCACGGTTCCATCGTACACATCATGCATGCCCATACTGGTGATCTCGACGATCTTGTCCCAGAACACATCATTGGTCGCCATATCGTGCAGTTCGCGACCCTCGAGGACCGCGGCAGCACGGTGCAGTCTGCCCCGACTCGGTGAGTGCTTCCACATGGTGGAGCCGCAGAATTGCGTCTTCATCGCCGCGGCGAACCTCCGGTGCGACATCCCGCGTTCTTCCAGGCCCGCTCGCACCTTGTCCCAAACATCGAGCGGCACCGTGTCGGCGTTCGGATTACGCGTAAGCCCCTTGAGCTTGGCGAGGACTTCCTCGGCCGCAACCGCCTTGACCCCATGCACACCAATGTGGCTGAGGAACCGCGACTGGCTCTCCGCACCGGAGATGACCAGGTGCCAGGAATCCCGGTAACCGGCCTTCTTCGTACGGGTAGTCCTCGACGCGATCCCGAACCGCAGCAGCAGCTGCATCACGTCATCGACTAATTGGCGACTCGTCGACGCGTAGTAGATGCGGCCGATGCCCAGCTTCTCGTCCCAGCGGACCGACCCGTCCGTCGCCCACAAGTGCCGCAGGAAGAGCGCGACCTGATCGTTAGGTAGCGCGAAAACCTCTGCTGGAACGAACTTCTCGTGGCTGCGCTTGCCGAACAGCCCGAGCTTGTCCAGCCATGCCGCGATCGGGTTCCGCTTGCCGTGCGTCAACCGGTACGGCGCCGGCAACCGCAGCGTCGTCACCCGCGCCGCCGCATACTCGTCACGGATCGGCGTCACGTCGAAATACGCCGCGGAGATCTCGACCGCGGCCAGATTCGCCTCGTCCACCGACGCATACCGGATCGGCTGGCGCTTCACGCACGACCCGTCGCCGATCATGTGCGCCAACATCACCACCTCGGAGTCGTGCATCCGCTGCGTCTGCACCGGCTCCGGCACCCGGCGCGGCACCGCAACCCGGGCACCGACTTCGAGTTCCCCCAACGGCTTCCAGCCGTCGAACGTCATGAACGGGTGGTTCGCCGTCGCCTCGACCTCGCGGCCCGACGCCAGCCGCACCTTGAAGACCTCTTTGTGCCCGCTGTAGAACACGTTGGTCATCGGCCGCGCGACCATGCGCTTGCGCTCGTCGAGCGACCACACCAGCGGCCGCTCCCCCGTGCGCATCAACTCCCCGAACGTCACCTCCGCACCGGTGTCGGCACGCAGGATCCGCGTGTTCGCCGTCAAGCAACCGGACTCACGGAGATCGGAGACCTGCGGTCGCTTGTCGGTGCGCTGCTCCGGACCACGGTTGAGCTGGCTGATCGCCACCACCGGCACATCGAGTTCCTTGGCCATCAGCTTGATGCTGCGGGAGAAGTCCGACACCTCCTGCTGGCGCGACTCGTACTTCTTGCCCGAACTCATCAGCTGCATGTAGTCGATCACGATCAGCCGCAGCCCGGCCTTCTGGGACAGCCGGCGCGCCTTGGCGCGGATCTCCATCATCGTCAGGTTCGGCGAATCGTCGATGTACAGCGGCGCCTCGCTGATCTCGCTCATCCGGCGGGCCAGCCGCGTCCAGTCGTCGTCGCTCATCCGGCCCGACCGCATGTCGGCCAGCTTGATCTTCGCCTCGGCCGACAGCAGCCGCATGACGATCTCGGTCTTGCTCATTTCCAGCGAGAAGATGACGCTGGGCAACTGGTGCTTGATCGAGCACGACCGCATGAAATCCAGCGCCAGCGTCGAGTTGTGCGTGGGCACCATGCCGCTGCCGGCCAGGTACAGGTGTTCGGCATTGTCGACCTGCACGCAGCGCACCGGGACCGTCGGGACCCGCCGGATCCAGTTGACACCGACCGCGATCCGGCCCGGCGCCAGCACCCCGCTGGTGCCCGCCGCACCCGTCGTCCGCGCCGCGGTCACCGTGTCGGCCACCGCACGCAGCATCCCCGTCGTACGGATGCCGTGACTGGTCGGCCACTGATGCATCTCGTCGGCGACGATCGTGGTGCCGTCCGAGAACTCGATCTCGTAGCACGGCCGCCCCAGCAGAACATCGGTCGCGGCGACCACCCGCGTCGGCGATCCGTCCGCGTCGAGCAGGAAGTCCCCGACCGCCACCTCGCCCATCGTGGTCCAGCCGAACGGCGTCGGCAGCGGGGTGTCCAACGCCAGCGCCTTACCGACACCGGGCCGAGCGGCCACGATGATCATCTGCCCGGCGTGCAGTCCGTTGGTGACGTCGTCGAGCTCGACGAACCCCGTCGGCACCCCCTTGGAGATGCCGCCCTCGGACGCGATCGCGTCGATCTCGTCCATCGTCGGCTGGAGGATCTCCTCCAGGATCACGAAGTCCTCCGCGGCACGGCGCTCGGTGACGTCGTAGATCTCGGCCTGCGCGCGGTCCACGATGTCGCTGACATCGGCCCCGTCGGCGCCGGCGTAGCCGTACTGCACCACCCGGGTGCCGGCCTCCACCAGGCGGCGCAACAGCGCCTTCTCCGCGACGATCTCGGCGTAGTAGCCCGCGTTGGCCGCGGTCGGCACCGTCGAGATCAGCGTGTGCAGATACGGCGCCCCGCCGACGCGGCGCAACAGGCCGCGGCGGTCGAGTTCGGCGGCGACGGTGACCGCGTCGGCCGGCTCACCGCGCCCGTACAGGTCGAGGATCGCGTCGTAGACGATCTGGTTGGCCGGCTTGTAGAAGTCACCCGGACGCAGCTTCTCCAGCACGTCGGCGACGGCGTCCTTGCTCAGCAGCATGCCGCCCAGCACCGCCTGCTCGGCCGCGGGGTCCTGCGGCGGCTGACGGCCGAAATCCTCACCGGGGGGCGGCTCCATGTCGCCGCGATCTCCGGGCCGACCCAAGTCATCTACGACGGCCACGCCGAGACCCACCCCCTTTTGATCGCGATCGAACGCATATTCGACAACGGCATGTGGCGACTGTAAATCCCGTCTCCGACAAGTGGCTCATCGGCTGTTGATCTGCACCCGCGACGGCCAACGCTAGACGTTGCTGGCGGAGACGCAACCGGCCCCTGTTGATGACACTGTGGATGGAGTGTGGATAGCTCAGGCGCGCCATGTTGAGGCGCTGGGGAGAACCTGTTGACAACTCTCTGCGCGGATGCCGTTTGCGCAGATGAACGCACCTTAGGCCGGTGGAACGGCTGTGGATGGGAAATTGCCCGGCGTGTCGTGCCCGGTTTCCGTCTCGGGCGTGTTGTGTTTCGTCCCGGGGCCGGGCAGGTTAACAACCGGTGTGGTTCGCTGGAGCTGCTTTGCCCGGAAAAGTTCGCCACCGGAAACGGCGACGGCCGGGCGAAGACCCGTCAGGGTCCTCACCCGGCCGTTTCACGCCGGAGCCGGTAGAGCCGGCTAGCCCGCGACGACGTTCAGCGACAGCGAGGCGTTCACCTCGGGGTGCAGCCGCACGCCCACGGCGTGGGTGCCCGTCGTCTTGATGTGCGCCTTGGGCAGGCTGATGGTCCGCTTGTCGAGGTTCGGGCCGCCGGCCTTCTTGATCGCGGCGACGACGTCGGCCGCGGTGACCGATCCGAACAGCTTGCCGGAGTCGCCGGCCGCCTTGACGGTCAGCGAGACGTTGTCGAGAGCCTCGATCGCCTGCTTGAGCTCGTTGGCGTGCTCGCGGCTCTTGACGCTCTTGAGCTCCTGGGCGCGGCGGATCTCGTCGGCCTGACGCTGCGCGCCGCGGGTGGCCACGATCGCCAGCCCACGGGGCAGCAGGTAGTTGCGGCCGTAGCCGTCCTTGACCTCGACGGCGTCACCGGGGGATCCGAGGTGATCCACCTCGGCAGTGAGAATCAGTTTCATTGGTCCTGGTCCTTATCGCGTCGACGAGCTGAACGGCAGCAGGGCGACCTCGCGGGCGTTCTTCACCGCGATCGCGATATCGCGCTGGTGCTGAACGCAATTGCCCGTCACCCGGCGGGCGCGAATCTTGCCGCGCTCGCTGATGTAGGTACGCAGCAGCTGAGTGTCCTTGTAGTCGATGTTCTGCCCCTTGCCCTTCTTCGAGCAGAACACGCACTTGCGGGTCTTGACCGGCTTCTCCGGAGCCGGGCGCCTCTTGGTGGAGGACTTGGCCATGTGTCTATCTCTTTCTGGAAATCACTGAATCGGTATGTCAGAAGGGCGGTTCGTCGTCGGCTCCGCCGAACGAACCCGACGCGGGCGCGCTGCCCCACGGGTCCTCGGCCGGTCCGCCGCCGGCGGCCGGGCGCGAGTTGCCGCCCCCGCCGCCGAATCCGCCGCCCCCGCCGCCACTGCGGCTGGCTTTGTTGACCTTGGCGGTCGCGTAGCGCAGCGAGGGGCCGATCTCGTCGACCTCGACCTCGACCACGGTGCGCTTCTCGCCCTCACGGGTCTCGAAGGAACGCTGCTTGAGCCGTCCGGTCACGATGACCCGCGACCCGCGGGTCAGGCTCTCGGCGACGTTCTCGGCAGCCTCGCGCCAGATGTTGCACCTCAGGAACAGCGCCTCGCCGTCCTTCCACTCACCGCTCTGGCGGTCGTAGATGCGCGGGGTGGACGCAACCGTGAAGTTGGCCACCGCGGCTCCGGACGGGGTGAAGCGCAGTTCGGGATCTGCCGTCAGGTTTCCGACGACGGTAATGGTGGTGTCACCGGCCACAAGTTCCTCCTGTGCTCTCTGCTCTTGCGCAAGCGATCATCGCCGGGGTGGCGTTGTTGGGCGCGAGCCTACGCAGCGGTTCCGACGAGCGGCACCCTTTAGTGCTTGTCGGTCCGCATCACCTTGGTCCGCAGCACGGACTCGTTCAGGTTGAGCTGGCGATCGAGCTCGGACACCGTCGCGGGCTCGGCCTTCACGTCGAGCACGGCGTAGATGCCCTCGGCGTGCTTGGCGATCTCGTAGGCGAGGCGCCGACGGCCCCAGATGTCGACCTTGTCGACACTGCCACCGTCCTTGCGGACGACGTTCAGGAACGTCTCCAACGACGGAGCCACGGTGCGCTCGTCAAGTGTGGGGTCGAGAATGACCATGATTTCGTATGGACGCATGAGAAACCCATCACCTCCTCTGGTCTGGTCGGCCACGGCGTGTCCGTGGCAGGAGGGTCGCCTGCGTCGGCAACCGGCCCAGGCTACAGGAACGGGCGCTGATCTGCGAAATCGCGCCCTGGCGGCGCCGCGATCTGGGCGGCTGACGCCCCGAACGTACGGGTTGTGATGAGAAAGCGTCGAGTTCCGTCATCTTTCGTACGTTCGGCGCGGTATCGCCGCCCAATCCGGCGCGTAATGCGACACCGGCGGTCGCTCAGCGCGCCGAATTCACCAGGGGGCGGGGGCGAAGCCAGTCCGGGAGCCGGCGGGGCGGCGCGTCGGGCGCCCGGTCGAACACCCCGCCGGCGGGATCGTCCACGCCGCCCTGACGGACCAGGTCCAGTTGCGGCCGGTAGATCTGCCGAATCACCAACGCGCACATCGTGATCACCGCGACGTCACGCAACAGCACGGTCGCGGTGAACGCCTCCTCGGGCAGGCCCATGTTCTGCTCGCCGAACAGATAGAGCATCCGCGGCACCCACACCAGCATGTCGACGGTCATCCAGGCCAACAGGATGCGCCGGTGCGGCAGCGCCAGCACCGCCAGCGGCACCAGCCACAGCGAGAACTGCGGGCTCCACACCTTGTTCGTCAGCAGGAACGCCGCCACCACCAGGAACGCCACCTGCGCGACCCGCGGCCGCCGCTCCGCGGTCAGCACGATGTAGCCGATCGCGATGCAGCACGCCGCGAACAACGCCGCGGTCACCGTGTTGAGCATCACCGGCGGCTCCCAGAACCCCAGCTCCGGGTCGAAGCCGCGCCACCCGGTAAACGACTTCACCACGTTGTAGATCGAGTCCATGTCGTCGCCGCGGCGGGTGTTGAGCCGGAAGAACTCCGACCACCCCCGCGGGAACAGCACCATGATCGGCAGGTTCACCACCAGCCAGGCCAGCACGGCCGCCGCCGTCGTCTTGGCGACCTCGCGCAGCCGGCCCGTGCGCACCGCCAGCAGCGCCAACGGGACCAGCAACAGCAGCGGATACAGCTTGGCCGCCACCCCCAGGCCGATCAGCACCCCGGCCAGCACCGGTCGCCGCCGCGCCCACGCCAGCAGCGCACACGCCGCGAAAGCCGTTGCCAGCGCGTCGAAGTTCGTGAAGATCTGGAAGATCACGATCGGCGAGGCGGCCAGCAGCGCCGCGTCCCAGATCCGCCGTGCGCCCGCCAGCATCGCCGTCGCCCACAGCGTCGTCAGCCATGCCAGCGCCAACCCGAACGCGGCGATGTTGAAGAACATCACCACCTCGGCGATCACCGGCACCGACACCAGTTTCGTCAACGCGGTGTACGTCTTGGCGACCGTCATCGACAGGTACTGGTACACGCCCGTCAGCACCGGATACTCCATGTAGCGCACCGCGGGTTCACCGTCGTACTGCACCTGCGGCAGGCCCTGCGCGTCGGTCTCCACCCAGCTGGACTTGTACGGGAACCTGCCCAGGTTCAGCAGCTCGGCGGTGTAGAGCGGGACCGTGTCGGAGTAACACAACTGGTAGTAGGCACGCTGGTTGTCCCAGTTGGCGACCCGCTGATCGGCGGTGCCGGTGCCGGTGGTCTGCAGGCACGCGGCCTTGGTCGAGTAGCCCAGCGCCAGGAACACCAGGGCGATGATCATCATCACCCGCAGCGGGGTCATGAACCGCGAGCGGCCGATCAGCGCGTGCCGTCCGACCGGGCCGCCGATGGTCCCGGACAGTGCCGCGCCGAGGGTGTCGGTGCGGCTCGGCAGATCCCGGGTGTCGAGGCTGCGCCGGTCTTCGGCCAACCGCGCCGGCGACACGTAGAACAACAGGCCCAGCGTGACCATCGCCAACCGGTGCGCGGCCGCGGCGAAGAGCAACAGCGGCAGCGCGGTCAGCACGCCGGACAGGATCAGCAAGACGACGTGCCAGCCGCCGTGGCCG
>NZ_LMVQ01000584.1 GCF_001545925.1 Mycobacterium sp. NAZ190054
ACCGAACCGGTCGACGGGGAACGCGGGGTGATCGTCAACACCGCTTCGGTCGCCGCGTTCGACGGGCAGATCGGGCAGGCGGCCTACGCGGCGTCGAAAGGCGGTGTGGCGGCCATGACTCTGCCGCGGCCGCGGGGCTGCCCGCGATCGGGCTGTGGCGCGACCGGGTTGCCGAGGCGGGTGTCGACGAGGCCGCGAAGATCGTCCGCGACAACGGGTTGCGTGCCTCCAGCCTGTGCCGCGGCGGCTTTCTGACCGGCATCGACGATCGCGGCGCCGCGATCGACGACAACCGCCGCGCGATCGACGACGCCGCCACACTGGGCGCCCCCGAGCTGGTCATGGTGGTCGGGGGTGTTCCCGACCGCGACCTCGTCGGTGCCCGCGCCCGGCTGGCGGAACGGCTGGCCGAGCTCGTCCCCTACGCCGTCGAGCGCGACATCCGGCTGGCCCTGGAACCCTTGCATCCGGTCTTCTGCGCCGAGCGGGCCGTGCTCAGCACCCTGGCCCAGGCCCTCGACCTCGCGGCGCCGCATCCGGCGCGCACGGTCGGTGTCGTGGTCGACACCTTCCACGTGTGGTGGGATCCGTCGCTGGCCGAGTCGATCGCGCGTGCCGGCGCCGAAGGCCGGATCAGCAGCTACCAGATCTGCGACTGGCTGGTCCCGATGGCCGCCGACCCGCTGGTGTCGCGGGGCATGATGGGTGACGGCGTCATCGACTTCGGTGCGATCACCCGGCTGGTGCGTGACGCCGGGTACGCCGGCGACGTCGAAGTGGAGATCTTCAACGAAACCCTCTGGGCCACAGACGGTGTCGAGGTGCTGGAGACGATGAAACAGCGCTTCCGGGAGCTGGTTCTGCCTGCGCTCTAGCGCACCTGGGACCGGCCGCGCTCGATCACGCCGCCGCGGCTGGCGGCGATGTCCTCGCCGCTGGTGCTGCTCATCCACTCGCGGGCCGCCGCCGCCTCGTGCCAGAGCGCCGCGCCGTTCTGCGCATCGTCGATGTGGTGGTAGGACGCCAGCAGCGCCCGCACCGCCTTCTGGTTGTTGCCGACGATCGACGTCGCGATCCGCCGCGCGGTGTCCAGCAGTTCGGCATGGGCCACGACCTGGGTGACGAGTCCGCAGCGCAGCGCCTCGCCGGCCGACAGGTAGTCACCGGTCATGCTCATCCGGCGCGCCATCCCGACGCCGACCTTCTGCGGCAGCCGCACCGACAGGCCCCAAGTGGGCAGCAAGCCGACGCGGGCGTGCGTGTCGGCGAACCGGGCCTGCTCGGAGGCGATCAGGATGTCGCAGTACAGCGCGATCTCCAGGCCGCCGGTCACCGCGGCCCCGTTGATCGCCCCGATCACCGGCTTGGTCATCGGCGGCCACTTCGGGGAGATGTCGGGCAGCTCGGTGGTGTCGCCGAGTTCCTTGAGGTCCAGCCCCGCGCAGAACACCGGGTCGGCACCGGTCAGGATCACCACGTCGACGTCGTCGTCGGCCTGTGCTTCCCGCAGCGCCGCGAACAGGTGCGTCCGTAACGCGGCCGACAGCGCATTGCGCGAGCCGGGGCGGTTCAGCGTCAAGGTCCGGATACGGTCGCGGGTGTCGACCAGCAGGACATCAGCGGCGGAGTTGTCGGTGCTCATCGCCACACCGTATCCGCATCCGGTTCCGCGCCTATCGTGGAGTCCATGTGCCGAAACATCACCGAGCTGCGGGGCCTTGAGCCGGCCGCGACGGCTGACGAGATCGAGGCCGCGGCCCGTCAGTACGTCCGCAAGGTCAGCGGCATCACCCGGCCGTCCGGAGCCAACGTCGAGGCGTTCGAAACCGCGGTTGCCGAGGTCACCGAATCCACCCGCCGGCTGCTTTCCGGCCTGCAGCCGCGCAGACAACCGCCGAAAACGGTTCCGCCGCTGCGCCGTCCCGAAGTACGCGCGCGGTTGAACCTGGGATGACCGCCACCCTGACCCACCCCGCGCTGAAGGAGTGGAGCGCGGCGATCCACGCGCTGCTCGACGGTAGGCAGACCGTACTGCTGCGCAAGGGCGGCATCCACGAGAAGCGCTTCGAGGTGGCTCCCGAAGTGGCCGGGTCGCGGTTCCTGCTGTTTCCGACCGTCGCGCACAGCCACGCCGAACGGGTCCGCCCCGAACACCGCGACCTCCTCGAACCGGCCGCCGCCGACAGCACCGAGGACGCCGTCGTGATCCGCGCGGGCGCGAAGGTGGTGGCCGCCATTCCGGTCGAGCGTCCGCAGGCACTGGAAAGTATTGCCTCACTGCATATCTGGACTGACGACTCGGTGCAGTCCGACCGGCTGGACTTCCGTCCGCGGCACCGGCTGACCGCCTTGGTGGTCTCGGCCGTGCCGCTTGCCGAACCGGTGCGGCTGGCCCGTACGCCGGACTACCGCGGCTGTTCCAGCTGGGTCTCGCTGCCCGTCCGCCCGGTGTGGGCGCGGCCCGTGCACACCGGCGCCGAACTCGACCGGCTGGCCCGGCAGGTGCGCGACTCAGTCGGCTGACGGCGGCTCCTCGCCGGCAGGCAGGGTCAGCCGGGTGTGCTCACCGAGATGCACGGTGTGCCGCGCCGTCTTGAAAGTCGTTGCAGTGGCTGCATGTTCGCCGGTGCCCAGGTTGCGCAGAAAACGCGGATGGGACCCGCCGGCGATCAGCACCTGGAGCCGCGAGCCGGCCGGGAACGTCCACCCGACCGGGTCGAGCTCGATGCGCACCGTGCCGGAGTCCGGCGCCGACGCCACATAGCCGTCGCTGACGTTGCGGGAGCGTCCGTGCACGTCGACCTGGCTGATCCGCACGAACAGGTCGTTGTGCGGGTTGGCGCAGGAGTGCGCGACCTCCAGCACGGGCACGCCGACCACATGCAGGTCGGTGGGCAGCGGAGTTCCGGTGAACGTGAGCACGTCGGCGCGGCGGGCGAGCCCGGTGTCGTCGCGGTGGCCGCCGAACGGCGAGAGCAGCCGGCCGCCGACGGTCGGGGTCGGGTCGGCGGGGTTGTAGACGAAGGTCGCCGAATCGCCTCCGGTGGGTGCCGCCGGCGCCAGGCCGCCGCCGGGCTGCGGGTGTAGCACCCGTTCCGGCATGGTCGGCGGCCAGTCGGGCAGCTCCAGCCAGCCCCGCCCGCTCAGGTGGATGCGCACCGGGGACGGACGCTGCGGCGCGGCACCGCCGAGGTGGGTGGCCAGCCAGTCCAGGCTCTCCCGGAGCACCGTCGGCGCGGCCTTGGTCATCATGTGCCCGTGTGTCCACGGCCCGACCGTGAGCCCGGTGGGCACACCGCGGGCGGTGAGCATCCGGTAATGCTCCAAGGTCTGCTCGACGAACAGGTCCTGCCAGCCCGTCAGCAGCAGCACCGGCACCTCGGCGCGGTCCAGCCTGTCGCGCAGCCGCAGCCGCTTCCAGAACGGGTCGTCGGCGTCGGGATGGTCGAGCCAGGACTCGAACCACGGCGCACCGTCGCCGAGCAGCGCGCGACTCGCGGCGCCGAGCGGCAGGTCCAGCGAGGCCCTGCTGACGCGCTGCTGGGCACGGGCCTGCCGCAGCAGGGTGCGCAGCCGGTTGGGGTCTTCCTGATGCCCGACCAGGTCGCTCCAGCCGAGAAAGTCGTTCAGGCCGAAAGACCCAGTGCCCCAGCGCGGTCCACTGAGGTCGTCGGGGCCGACGGTGATCACCGCGGCCTTCAGTTCCGGCGGCGGATCGGTGAGCAGCGCCCACTGGGTGAAGCCGAGGTAGGACAACCCGATGGTGGCGAAGGTGCCGGTGAACCACGGCTGGTCGCGCAGCCAGGCCGCCGTGTCGGCGCCGTCGTCGACCTCGTTGACGAACGGGTCGAACTCGCCGCCCGAGCCGTAGGTGCCGCGCACGCTCTGGAAGACCACGTGGTAGCCGCGGGCGGCGTAGACCGAGCCGAACACCGCCGCGAACGGCAGGCTCCGTCCGTAGGGCCCGCGCACCAGAAGCGTGCCCGCGGCGTCGGCGGTGCGGGGCACGTAGTGGTCGGCCACCAGCTCGACACCGTCGCGCATCGGCACCCGGACGGCCCGGTGCACCGTGAAGTCGCAGATCGGCGCCGGCAGGCCCAGGGCGCGGCTGAAACCGTGCCGGGCCAACCGGGAAATTGCAGAGCTCATCTAACGAACTGTACTGACGGGGCTCACCGCTCAGTAGATGTAGTACGGGCTCAACTCGTGGGCGCGCTGCAGGTTGGTCTGCATGCAGTCCGGATCCGGCTCGGAGTAGATCGGCGAGTAGAACAGCGACTGCTGGATCACCCCGTAGCTGGTCTTGAACGCCACCATGCAGGTGATCCACCAGCGGTTGTTCCAGTCGGTCGGCTTCATGATCCAGAACTGAGCCGCACGATGCCCGTTGATGTCGAGTTCGACGGCGTCGGGAGGCAGCGTCTCCTCGTAGGTGCGCCACACGAACGCCTCGACGGCCATCTGATAGTTCCCGGCGTCGTATTTGCAGCGCAGGCTGTCCTCGTGCGCGGGCGGCGTGAAGGCCAACCCGATGCGCTGGACGACGTCGAGCGGGATGTCCCGGCACGGGTCGAACGGGTCGGGATCGGTGAGGTCGAGCACCGGCGACTTGATCGTGGTGGTGGCGTTCGGCAGCGGCGCGAACGTCGACCGCAGGTCGACCCGGCCCGGGCCGGCGGGGCCGGCCGGTGTGGTCTGCCAGACCACCACCACCGCTGCGACCAGCGCACACAGCGCCGAGAACAGTCGCAGCCTGGCAACCATCACACCCCCTGGGTCTCGTGGCCGCCGTTCCTCGGGCGCCCGCCTGTTACATCGCCGTTCTGCCCGGGAGTGTAACGGGCGTCTCTCGACCGCAGGGCCGGAACCTAGAACATGTTCTAGTTGCCGGCGGGCCGGCGCCGGCGGTCTCCCAGTAGGCTTGGTCGTCGTGACCGCTGACGAACGACGCCCGACCCTGTGGGCGGTCAGTGACCTCCACACCGGGCACACCGGCAACAAGCCGGTCACCGAGTCACTGCATCCCGCCTCGCCCGACGACTGGCTCATCGTGGCCGGCGACGTCGCCGAGCGCACCGACGAGATCCGGTGGGCACTGGACCTGCTGCGGAAACGGTTCGCCAAGGTGATCTGGGTGCCCGGCAACCACGAACTGTGGACCACCAACCGGGACCCGATGCAGATCTTCGGCAAGGCCCGCTACGACTACCTGGTCAACATGTGCGACGAGATGGGCGTCGTGACCCCCGAGCACCCGTTCCCGGTGTGGACCGACGAGGGCGGCCCGGCCACGATCGTGCCGATGTTCCTGCTCTACGACTATTCGTTCCTGCCGCAGGGCGCCGGGACCAAGGCCGAGGGCCTGGCGATCGCCAAGGAACGCAACATCGTCGGCACCGACGAGTACCTGCTGTCGGCCGAACCGTACTCGACCCGCGACGCGTGGTGCCGGGACCGGGTGAACTACACCCGCAAGCGGCTCGAAGACCTCGACTGGATGATGCCCACGGTCCAGGTCAACCACTTCCCGATGGTGCGGGAACCGTGCGACGCGATGTTCTATCCCGAGTTCTCGCTGTGGTGCGGCACCACCGCGACCGCGGACTGGCACACCCGCTACAACGCCGTCTGCTCGGTGTACGGGCACCTGCACATCCCGCGCACCACCTGGTACGACGGCGTGCGGTTCGAGGAGGTGTCGGTCGGCTATCCGCGCGAGTGGCGCCGCCGCAGGCCCTACCGCTGGTTGCGTCAGATCCTGCCGGATCCGAAGTACGCGCCCGGCTACCTCAACGAGTTCGGCGGGCACTTCCAGATCACCCAGGAGATGCGCGACAACGCCGCCAAGATGCAGCAGCGGATCAGGGACAGGGCGTGATCGCAGCCAAACTGCTCGCCGGCGTGCTGCCCGGTGAGGTCGAGTCCCTGGCCGCGGCCGAGATGTATTCGGACCCACGGGAACTGGCCCCGTTGCCGGAGGAAGAACCGCTGATCGCCAAGTCGGTGGCCAAGCGGCGCAACGAGTTCATCACCGTGCGTTACTGCGCGCGTCAGGCACTCGTCGACCTCGGCATGGAGCCGGTGCCGATCCTCAAGGGGCCCAAGGGCGAACCGTGCTGGCCCGACGGCATCGTCGGCAGCCTGACCCACTGTGAGGGTTTCCGGGGCGCGGCCGTCGGACGGCGTACGGAGGTCCGCGCGCTGGGCATCGACGCCGAACCGCACGACGTGCTGCCCGACGGCGTGCTCGAGGCGATCAGCCTGCCCGTCGAACGGCATGAACTCGCCGCGATGCCCGCCGGGGTGCACTGGGACCGGGTGTTGTTCTGCGCCAAGGAGGCGACGTACAAGGCATGGTTCCCGCTGACCCACCGGTGGCTGGGATTCGAGGACGCCCACATCACGTTCGCCGTCGACAGTTCAGACTCCTCGGGTCATACGGGGACGTTCGCCTCGGAGATCCTGATCGACCCTGCCGCGGAGACGGGACCGCCGCTGACCTCGCTGGCGGGCCGGTGGGCCGTCCGCGACGGCATCGCGCTGACCGCGATCGTGCTGTGAGCCCTGCCGCACACCCGAAGAGCAGTCCGGAGCCGGGACTGGTCGTCGTCGACAAACCGGGCGGGATGACCAGCCACGACGTCGTCGGCCGGTGCCGCAGGATCTTCGGCACCCGCAAGGTCGGGCACGCAGGCACCCTGGACCCGATGGCCACCGGGGTGCTCGTGATCGGCATCGAGCGGGCCACCAAGATCCTGGGGCTGCTCACCGCGACCGACAAGTCGTACGACGCCACCATCCGGCTCGGTCAGACGACGTCCACCGAGGACGCCGAAGGTGAAGTGCTGCAGTCTGTCTCGGCGTCCGCGGTGACCGACGAGCAGATCGAGGAGGCCATCGCGCCGCTGCGCGGACCGATCGACCAGGTGCCGTCGGCGGTCAGCGCGATCAAGGTGGACGGCAAGCGTGCCTACCGGATGGTCAGGGAGGGGCAGGCCGTCGAGCTGGCGGCCCGGCCGGTGCGTGTCGAGCGCTTCGAGGTGCTGGCGGTCCGGCGCCACGGCGAGCTGGTGGATGTCGACGTGACCGTCGACTGTTCCAGCGGAACCTACATCCGCGCGCTGGCCCGCGACGTCGGCGCCGCGCTCGGAGTGGGAGGGCACCTGACCGCGCTGCGCCGCACCCGGGTCGGGGAGTTCGGCCTGGATCAGGCGCGCACGCTGGAGCAGCTGGCCGAGCGCGCCGAGCTCAGCTGTTCACTGGACGCGGCCTGTCTGCAGGCGTTCCCGCGCCGCGAGCTGTCCGACGCGGAAGTGGTCGACGCGAGCCACGGACGTCCGCTGTCGCCCGCGGGGATCGACGGTGTCTACGCGGCCACCGCGCCGGACGGACGCGTCATGGCGTTGCTGGAGGATGCCGGCCGACGGACGAAGTCGGTGGTCGTGATCCGGCCTGCGACGCTGCCCGGGCCCGTCGGACCGGAATAACCTCGGGCACGTGAGCCACATCGCGATCTGTGTGCCTGCCGGGACCGGACACGTCAACCCGACGCTGGGCGTCGCCGAAGAGCTCGTCGCCCGGGGGCACCGGGTCAGCTACGCGACGACCGCCGAGCACGCCGGACGGGTGTCCGACGTCGGTGCGCGGCTGTTGCCGTACCGGACCACGTTGTCCGGCGCCGACCATCCCCCGCAGTTCACGGCCCGGGACATGCATCATGCCACCGACATGGCCCTGCACGAGGTGAACCACGTGCTCCCGCAGGTACTTTCGTCCTTCCGCGGTGCCGAGCCCGATCTGGTGGTGCACGACGCCACCATGGCGTGGTGGGGACGGCTGGCCGCGGCCTCGTGGGGCGTACCGGTCGTGGCCGGCTGGCCCAACTTCGTCGGTAACAAGCATTGGTCACTGAACCGGTACGTCAGGCTCAACCCCGCCCACCCGAAGATGCTGTCGGTGCTGTGGCGGGCGCACCGGCTGGCCCGCCGGCACGGCCTGACGGTGCTGAACCTGTTGCAGGCTGCGGGCGCCGACGCCCAATTGGTGTTCCTGCCGCGCGAGTTCCAGTTCGCCGGGGACACGTTCGGCCCGCCCTATACCTTCGTCGGCCCGTGCCTGTCCGGCCGCGCCTCCGACGGCAGTTGGAGGCCACCGCAGGGCCGGGACGTGGTGCTGGTGTCCCTGGGCACCGCGTACCACGACCGGGTCGACTTCTTCCGCGCCTGCGTGGCCGCGTTCTCGTCGGCGCCCTGGCATGTCGTGCTGGCCATCGGGAACAAGGTGGACCCGGCAGTCCTGGGACCGGTGCCCTCACATGTGGAGGTGCACGCCGCGGTGCCGCAGCTGGAGGTGTTGCGGCACGCGCAGGCGTTCGTCAGCCACGCCGGGATGGGCAGCACGATGGAGGCGCTGTCCTTCGGTGTGCCGATCGTCGCGGTGCCCCAGATGACCGAGCAGCAGGCCAACGCGGACCGCATCGCCGAGCTGGGCCTGGGGGTGCGACTGTCGCCGACCGAGGCCACCAGCGAACGGCTGCGCACCGCGGTCCAGGAGGTCACCACCAGCAGCCGGATCGCGGCAAACCTGCGCGGCATGCAGGCCGACATCCAGGCCGCGGGCGGCGCGCGGGCGGCGGCGGACGTGATCGAGGGGCTGCTGACCCCGCGGGCCTGACCGTCCGCGACAACCATCCGCCGCCGACCGTACGGTTTCTGACGCGATTCGCGAATACTCCGTCAAAAAGCGTACGTTCGGCGGTCTGTCGCTGCGGGTCGTCAGGAACCGGTCACGCGTAGAGCTGTTCGAACTGCCTGATCGACTTGTCGATGTCGCCCTTGACGGCGCGCACGGCCGCGGCGCCGATCGGGCCGAACAACGGAGCGCCGCCGAGGTCCATCCGCACGGTGAACGTGCAGCCGTCCCCGGCCGAGGCCACGTTCATCGCCAGCTTGTAGCGGGTCCCGCCCACCCCCTCGCCGGTAATCTCCAGAGCCGAGTTCCTCGGGAAGTTCCGAGCGCCACCCCTGATGCATGCTCAGCCAGTCGCCCAGCGTGGACAGATCCGATGCGTGCGCCCACGCCTTCTCCACCGGCATCGGCAGGGAACGGGACATCTCCAGCTTGGCCATCCGACTCCTACGCTATGACCCAGATAGCTTGTGCCGCAGGGCTTCCCAGATCGACAGTGGTGCCGGGGTCGTTGTCCTTGGCGTCTGCGGACATGACGGCGACGGAGATCATCCCGGCGAAGTCGCGCCGGGCCACCACCCGCAGCCGCGAGTCCAGGCTGATCCCCACGGTGTCGAAGTACCGCAGCATCTCGGGGTCGGCGTCGGAGATGCGCGCGACGGTGCCCGCCTCGCCGTCCTGACAGTCCGACAGCTGGCGCGCCGGGGGAGTCGGCACCTTGCCGTCGGCCGCCGGGATCGGGTCCCCGTGCGGATCCCGGGTGGGATACCCCAGTTTGGCGTCGATCCGGTCGAGCATCCGGTCGGAGACCGCGTGCTCGAGGACCTCGGCCTCGTCGTGCACCTCGTCCCAGCTGTAGCCGAGCTCGTTGACCAGGAATGTCTCCATCAACCGGTGCCGGCGCACCATGGCCAGCGCGGCGCGCCTGCCGGCGTCGGTCAGGGTGACCGCGCCGTACTTCTCGTGATCGACCAGCCCCTGATCGGCCAGCTTGCGGATGGACTCCGAAGCGGTGCTGGCCGACACCCCGATCCGTTCGGCGAGCAGCTTGGTGCTGACCTTCTCGTGCGACCACTCCTGGGCCGTCCAGATCACTTTGAGGTAGTCCTGCGCAACCGTCGACAGGTCGGCGGGGTGGGCGGGGTTGCCGTCAGGACTCACGAGCAAGAAGTTTAGGCAATCATCACCTGATCCGTGGGTGTCGCTCGGCCACCGTTTGGGCCGGGGTTGCGTGCGGGTCGTAGGCTATCGGCGTGCAGCGCTGGCGGGGGCAGGACGAAATCCCCACAGACTGGGGCCGATGTGTCGTCACCATCGGGGTGTTCGACGGTGTTCACCGCGGACACCAGGAGTTGATCAGCCGTGCGGTGAAGGCGGGACGGTCACGGGGCGTGCCGGTCGTGCTGATGACCTTCGATCCGCATCCGATGGAGGTCGTGTTCCCGGGCAGCCACCCGGCCCAGCTCACCACGTTGACCCGGCGCGCCGAACTCGTCGAGGAGCTCGGGATCGACGTCTTTCTCGTCATGCCGTTCACCGCGGACTTCATGAAACTCACGCCGGAGCGCTACATCCACGAGCTGCTCGTCGAACGGCTGCATGTGGTGGAGGTGGTCGTCGGTGAGAACTTCACCTTCGGCAAGAAGGCCGCGGGCAACGTCGACCTGCTGCGCAAGGCGGGCGAGCGGTTCGGTTTCGCGGTGGACTCGCTGTCACTGGTGGCCGAGCATCACCGCGACGAGACGGTGACCTTCTCGTCGACCTACATCCGGTCCTGCGTCGACGCCGGGGACATGGTCGCCGCGGCCGAGGCGCTGGGCCGGCCGCACCGGGTCGAGGGTGTCGTGGTGCGCGGTGACGGCCGCGGCCGGGGCCTCGGCTTCCCGACGGCCAACGTCGCACCGCCGATGTACTCCGCGATCCCGGCCGACGGCGTCTACGCCGCGTGGTTCACGGTGCTCGGGCACGGCCCCGTGGTCGGCACCGTGACGCCCGGTGAGCGATACCAGGCCGCGGTGTCGGTGGGCACCAACCCGACCTTCTCCGGACGCACCCGCACCGTCGAGGCGTTCGTCCTGGACACCACCGCCGATCTGTACGGCCAGCACGTCGCCGTCGACTTCGTCGCCCGTCTGCGCGGGCAGGAGAAGTTCGACTCGGTGGCCGATCTGGTCACCGCGATGGGCGCCGACACCGAACGCGCCCGGACCATCCTGTCGGCCCGCTAGCTGGGCTTTCGCCGATTGGCGGCTCGGCCGCGGCCGCTGCTAGACTCCCTGCCGACCTGGCACGTGCTGCAGTTCGCGGTGGCCGTGCTTCTCTCGGGACTCTCGCCCGATGTTCGCGGACCGAATTGATGGAGTTGTTTCGTGGCGCTCACTGCCGAACAGAAGAAGGAAATCCTGGGCCAGTACGGCCTGCACGACACCGACACCGGTTCTCCGGAGGCTCAGGTCGCGCTGCTGACCAAGCGGATCTCCGACCTGACCGAGCACCTGAAGGTGCACAAGCACGATCACCACTCGCGTCGCGGGCTGCTGCTGCTCGTCGGCCGCCGCCGCCGGCTGCTGAAGTACGTCGCTCAGGTCGACGTGCAGCGCTACCGCTCGCTGATCGAGCGTCTCGGCCTGCGCCGCTGACGCTGCCGGTCTGACGACCGGACGCACGCCTTTCGGGCCCCGTGGCCGCGGCCGCCGAGTGCGGCCGCGGCCACGGGCGTCTCGGGCGCGGCAGCCTTCGAGGCCCGGATTAGGGGTTTCGGGCATGCCGCGATGTAGCATGAATGAGTTCGGCTGCCGCACGGCACGAACACCTGGGTGCGGTCCTCGCAGATCCGCGTGCACCGTTCCCGCGTGACATGACACGAACCGCCCGATCGCGCGGTCTTCGGTAGTGGCTGCCGGAGGATACTCCGGCCGCTTCGATCGACGGCCGTCGACGCATCCGGGCCGCGGCTTCCCGGGTCATCCGGAGTTGTCCGCATTCACTGCGCGTGCTCACGCGAAACCGCTGATGTGAATCAGAGAGGTCATACGGACGTCCATGTCTGTAGTTGAAATCGAAGACGGTGTGTTCGAGTCCACCGCCACCATCGACAACGGGAGCTTCGGCACCCGCACCATCCGTTTCGAGACCGGCAGGCTGGCCCAGCAGGCCGCCGGCGCCGTCGTCGCCTACCTCGACGACGAGACCATGCTGCTGAGCGCCACCACCGCCAGCAAGACCCCCAAGGACCATTTCGACTTCTTCCCGTTGACGATCGACGTCGAGGAGCGGATGTACGCCGCGGGCCGCATCCCCGGTTCGTTCTTCCGCCGTGAAGGCCGCCCGTCCACCGACGCGATCCTGACCTGCCGCCTGATCGACCGGCCGCTGCGCCCGTCGTTCGTCAGCGGTCTGCGCAACGAGATCCAGGTCGTCGTCACGGTGCTGAGCCTGGACCCCAAGGACCTGTACGACGTGCTGGCCATCAATGCCGCGTCGGCGTCGACGCAGATCTCCGGCCTGCCGTTCTCCGGCCCGGTCGGCGGTGTGCGCGTCGCGCTGATCGACGGCCAGTGGGTGGCGTTCCCGACCGTCGAGCAGCTCGAGCGGGCCGTGTTCGACATGGTCGTCGCGGGCCGCAAGGTCGCCGATGACGTCGCGATCATGATGGTCGAGGCCGAGGCCACCGAGAACGTCGTCGACCTCGTCGCCGGGGGTGCGGGCGCGCCCACCGAGACGGTCGTGGCCGAGGGCCTGGAAGCCGCCAAGCCGTTCATCGCCACGCTGTGCGACGCGCAGGCCGAGCTGGCCGGCGCGGCCGGCAAGGAAACCGCCGAGTACCCGCTGTTCCCCGACTACGGCGACGACATCTACTACTCCGTCGCGTCGGTGGCCACCGACGCGCTGGCGGAGGCGCTGACCATCGCGGGCAAGAACGAGCGCAACGACCGCACCGACGAGATCAAGGTCGAGGTCCTCGAGCGGCTCGCCGAGCAGTACGCCGGCCGCGAGAAGGAGATCGGCGCCGCTTACCGCGCACTGACCAAAAAGCTTGTGCGCCAGCGTATTCTGACCGACCACTTCCGTATCGACGGCCGCGGTGTCACCGACATCCGCGCGCTGTCGGCCGAGGTGGCGGTCGTGCCGCGGGCACACGGCAGCGCGCTGTTCGAGCGCGGCGAGACCCAGATCATGGGCATCACCACCCTCGACATGGTCAAGATGGCCCAGCAGATCGACTCGCTCGGGCCCGAGACCAGCAAGCGCTACATGCACCACTACAACTTCCCGCCGTATTCGACCGGTGAGACCGGCCGCGTCGGCTCGCCGAAGCGCCGCGAGATCGGCCACGGCGCGCTCGCCGAGCGTGCTCTGATGCCGGTGCTGCCCAGCGTCGAGGAGTTCCCGTACGCGATCCGCCAGGTGTCGGAGGCGTTGGGCTCCAACGGTTCCACGTCCATGGGTTCGGTGTGCGCCTCCACCCTGTCGCTGCTCAACGCCGGTGTGCCGCTCAAGGCGCCGGTCGCAGGTATCGCGATGGGCCTGGTCTCTGACGACGTAGAAGTGGACGGCAAGACCGAGCGCCGCTTCGTGACGCTGACCGACATCCTCGGCGCCGAGGACGCGTTCGGCGACATGGACTTCAAGTGCGCGGGCACCAAGGACTTCGTCACCGCCCTGCAGCTGGACACCAAGCTCGACGGCATCCCGTCGCAGGTGCTCGCCAACGCGCTGGCGCAGGCCAAGGACGCCCGGATCACCATCCTCGAGGTGATGGCCGAGGCGATCGACGAGCCCGACGAGATGAGCCCGTACGCGCCGCGCATCACCACGATCAAGGTTCCGGTCGACAAGATCGGCGAGGTCATCGGCCCCAAGGGCAAGATGATCAACTCGATCACCGAGGAGACCGGCGCGTCGATCTCGATCGAGGACGACGGCACCGTGTTCGTGGGTGCGTCCAACGGCGAGTCCGCGCAGGCGGCGATCGACAAGATCAACGCCATCGCCAACCCGCAGCTGCCCAAGGTCGGCGAGCGGTTCCTCGGCACCGTGGTGAAGACCACCGATTTTGGAGCCTTCGTTTCCTTGTTGCCGGGCCGCGACGGCCTGGTGCACATCTCGAAGCTGGGCCGCGGCAAGCGGATCGCCAAGGTCGAGGATGTCGCGAAGGTCGGTGACAAGCTGCGCGTGGAGATCGCCGACATCGACAACCGTGGCAAGATCTCGCTTGTCCTGGTCGCCGAGGATGCCGAGACGGCAGACGCACCCGCTGACGCACCGGTTGATGCAGCGACGACGAGCAGCTGAGTCGAAGGCGGTTCGCCGCACCCTGTTGCCCGGTGGCCTGCGTGTGGTCACCGAGCACATCCCGTCGGTGCATTCGGCATCGGTCGGGGTGTGGGTGAACGTCGGGTCCCGGGATGAGGGACGCAGTGTGGCCGGCGCCGCGCACTTCCTCGAACACCTGTTGTTCAAGGCGACGCCGAGCCGCACGGCGGTGCAGATCGCGCAGTCGATGGACGCCGTCGGCGGTGAGCTGAACGCGTTCACCACCCGCGAGCACACCTGCTACTACGCGCACGTGCTGGACTCGGATCTGGCGCTGGCCGTCGATCTGGTCGCCGACGTGGTGCTGCGCGGCCGCTGTGACGCCGAGGACGTCGAGGTCGAGCGGGACGTGGTGCTCGAAGAGATCGCGATGCGTGACGACGATCCCGAGGACACGCTCGGTGATGTCTTCCTGTCGGCGATGTTCGGCGACCATCCCGTCGGGCGGCCGGTGATCGGCAGCGTCGAGTCGATCTCGGGGATGACTCGGGCGCAACTGCATTCGTTCCATGTGCGCCGGTACACACCGGACCGCATGGTCGTCGCCGTGGCCGGCAACGTCGAGCACGACGACGTGGTCAAGCTGGTCCGTGACCACTTCGGTCCGCGGTTGGTGCGCGGCCGGTCACCCGTGCCGCCCCGCAAGGGAGCGGGCCGGGTGAACGGCAAGCCGAGCCTGCAGCTGGTGCGCCGGGATGCCGAGCAGACGCACCTGTCGCTGGGCGTGCGGACCCCGGGCCGGCACTGGGAACACCGCTGGGCGATGTCGGTGCTCAACACCGCGCTCGGCGGCGGGCTGAGTTCGCGTCTGTTCCAGCAGATCCGGGAGACGCGCGGGCTGGCCTACTCGGTGTACTCGACGATCGACACATTCGCCGAGAGCGGTGCGCTGTCGGTCTACGCCGGATGTCTGCCGGAGCGGTTCGACGAGGTGGTCCGGGTCACCACCGACGTGCTCGCAGAGGTGGCCCGCGACGGGATCACCGCCGAGGAGTGCCGTATCGCGAAGGGCTCGTTGCGAGGCGGTTTCGTGCTGGGCCTGGAAGATTCGGGGTCCAGGATGCACCGGATCGGGCGCAGCGAGCTGAACTACGGAGAGCACCGCACCATCGAGGACACGCTGGACCGCATCGAGAACGTCACGCTCGACGAGGTCAACGCGGTCGCCCGGCAGCTGCTCACCCGCCCGTTCGGTGCGGCGGTGCTGGGGCCGGTGCGGTCGAAGCGGTCGCTGCCACGGCCGTTGCAGACAATTGCAGGTTGACCGTAGCCTGACTCGCGATGACGAAATTCTCCCGACGGCACGTGCTGTTCGGTGGGGTGCCGCTGGCGGCTCTGGTCGCGTGTTCGCCGCAGTCCGTTCTGGCCGACCCCGCCCAGCCGCTGCCCCCGCCCGACGAACGTCTTGACGAGCTGGCCCGTCGGCACAACGCCGAGATCGGGGTCTACGCGGTCGATCTCGCCACGCAGAAGAGCGTGACGTTCCGCGACGACCAGCCCTTCGCGATGTGCTCGACGTTCAAGGCGTACGCCGCCGCGGCGGTGCTGCAGCGCACCCAGACAGGAGAGCTGACGCTCCAGGACACGGTCCCGATCGAAGCCGGCGACATCCGGCCGCACTCACCGGTGACCGAGCCGCGGGTGGGGACTTCGATGACGCTGGCCGAGTTGTGCCAGGCCGCGCTGCAGCAGAGCGACAACGCCGCGGCCAACGGATTGCTGCGCGTGCTCGGCGGTCCGCAGGCGATCACCGCGTTCGCGCGCAGCATCGGCGATGACCGAACGCGATTGGACCGCTGGGAGGTCGAGTTGAACTCCGCGGTCCCCGGCGACCCGCGGGACACCAGCACACCGCGGGCGCTGGGGGAGGGCTATCGCAGGATCCTCACCGGCGAGGTGCTGAATCCCACTGCGCGACAACAGCTCCTGGATTGGATGCTGGCGAATCAGACATCGAGCATGCGCGCCGGACTGCCGGCCGGGTACACCAGCGCCGACAAGACGGGCAGCGGGGACTACGGCACCACCAATGACGTCGGCGTGGTGTACGGTCCGTCAGGCGAGCAGGTGGTGCTGGCGTTGATGACGAAGTCGGCTTCCGGTGACCCGGATGCACCGAGCCTGCGTCCGCTGATCGGTGAACTCGCCGCGCTGGTGCTCTCGGAGCTAGATTAGCCGCAGCGAGTTGTCGCGTTGCAGGACGAAGAAATACGGCTTCTCGATACCGCGCAGGTCCATCGCGCCGAGCACGGTCCGTTCGTCGATCGAACGGAAGACGTCGTTGATCGGCAACTGGTCGTAGATCATCGTCGCGGTGTCCACCCCGCGGTAGCGGGTGGTGCGCAGCCGGGCTTTCGGTCCGCCGGCCTTCAGCGCGGGTCTGAACGCCGTGATCACCCGCGCGAAGTTGCGTCGCTTGAGGCCGGGCAGCTTGGTGGCCACGCCGAGTCCGGCGAAGGCCGGTGCGGATTTCAAGGGCCACAGACCGGTTCCGTCGGCGGTGGGAAACAGCAGCGGATGCACGGTCTCGCTGTCGGCGAAGTGCTTGCCCCACCAGCCGCTGGCCGCGAGCATCCCGTCGAGCGGATGGCCGGTCGGCACCTCGGCGCCGTGCCAGGTGCCGAGCATGGCCTCGGGCTCCACCGCCGGGCCCGAATCGAACAATTCGAGTGCTTCGGCCGTGGTGGTGGGCACGTTGTCCAGGACATCGGTGAGCACGAGCATGCCCACGATTCTACGTTGACACCTGTCAAGTAGGCAGACTGTAGCCATGCGAGCCGATGACAACTGTCCGTGTGGCAGCGGTGCGCCGTTCGGGCGCTGCTGTCTGCCCCTGCACGTGGGTGAACGGCAGGCCGGCAGCGCCGAACAGCTCATGAGATCGCGGTACAGCGCCTACGTGGCGGGTGCCTCCGAATACCTTTGGCGGACATGGCATCCACGGACCCGTCCGGACGAGGTCGCCGAAGACATCACGGTGACCTGGACGCGGCTGGAGATTCTCGACGTCGTCGCCGGTCAAGCCGGTGACGAGACCGGTGAGGTCGAGTTCCGTGCCCACCACCGGGCCGGCGCGCTGCACGAGCGGTCGCGGTTCGCGGTGCGTGCCGGGCGGTGGTTCTACGTCGACGGCGATCTGCTCGACTGACCGACCTCAGGCGAGCAGGTCGGCCGGCTCGGTGTAGGGCAGCTCCAGATCGGCGGCGACCTGCTGGGACAGCAGCGCGCCCTCGTGGGTCGAAAGCCCCTTGGCCAGCGCGGCGTCGGCGCGGCACGCGTCGCGCCAGCACTTGTCCGCGAGCTTGAGTACGTACGGCATCGTGGCGTTGGTCAGCGCCCAGGTGGAGGTGCGCGGCACCGCGCCCGGCATGTTGGCCACGCAGTAGAACACCGTGTCGTGCACCGGGAAGGTCGGATCGTCGTGGGTGGTGGGGCGGGAATCCTCGAAGCAGCCGCCCTGGTCGATCGCGATGTCCACCAGGACCGCGCCCGGCTTCATCGCTGCCACAGTCGAATTGGTGACGAGCTTGGGCGCCCTGGCGCCGGGCACCAGCACCGCGCCGATCACCAGGTCGGCGTGCTTGACGGCGTCCTCGAGGTCGAGCGAGGACGAGTAGCGGGTCTCGATGGCACCGCTGTTCTCGTTGTCGATTCTGCGCAGCGTGTTGACGTTGACGTCGAAGACGGCGACGTGTGCGCCCATGCCCTTCGCGATGCGGGCCGCGTTGTAACCGGCGACGCCGCCACCGATGACGACGACCTCGGCGGGCGCGACGCCGGGTACGCCGCCCATCAGCACGCCGCGGCCACCGTGGCTGCGCATCAGGTGGTAGGCGCCGACCTGAGCCGACAACCGGCCCGCGACCTCGCTCATCGGAGCGAGCAGCGGCAATGCACCGTCGGCGGTCTGGACCGTCTCGTAGGCGATGGACGTGGTGCCCGCCGCCATCAGCGCATCGGTGCACGGCCGGGAGGCCGCCAGATGCAGGTAGGTGAACAGGGTCTGGCCCGCGCGCATCCGGGTGTATTCGGGCTCGATCGGTTCCTTGACCTTGAGCACCAGATCGGCTTCGGCCCACACCTCGTCGGCGCCGGTGATCAACTGTGCGCCGGCACGTTTGAAGTCGGCGTCCGAGATCGAGGACCCGTCCCCGGCGCCGGACTGGATCAGCACCTCGTGGCCGCGCTGGACCAGCTCGGCGACACCCGACGGGGTGATCGCGACACGGTATTCGTTGTTCTTGATCTCGGTCGGGATTCCGACGCGCATGATCGCTCCTCGGTATGGGGACTGGTAGGTAAAGTGTGAAGAAACAGCGAATTCTTGGCAATATTTGCGCTGACAATTCAGTAAGGTGCTCCTATGTCAGAAGGATCATCGAGATACGTGCCCTCGGGAGCCGCTCCGTCGAAGGATGTTCGGGCCGCGATCGACGACATCGACCGGCGGATTCTGACGGCATTGCACTCCGATGCCCGCATATCGAACAGCGCGCTCGCCGAGTTGGTCGGCATCGCGCCGTCGACGTGCCACGGGCGGGTGCGGCGCCTGCAGGAGATGGGGGTGATCCGCGGGTTCTATGCCGACATCGATCCGGCGGCGATCGGGCTGACGCTTCAGGCCATGATCTCGGTGAGCCTGCAGTCCAACGCGCGCGGCAAGATCCGGAACTTCATCCAGCAGATCCGGAGCAAGCCGCAGGTGATGGATGTGTACTTTCTCGCCGGCGCCGACGATTTCATCCTGCACGTGGCGGCGCGGGACACCGACGATCTACGAGCGTTCGTGGTCGAGAACCTCAACGCCGACGCCGATGTCGCCGGTACGCAGACGTCGTTGATCTTCGAGCATCTTCGCGGCGCGTCGCCGTTGTGACGGTCAGGCCGGTGTCAGGGTGACGTTGTGCAGTGCGACGGCCACGTCGCTGGGTAGGACGTCGACGAATGTCGGCGCATCCCGAAGTGCGGCGCCGGTGCCGATGACGTTCCCCGGAAATGTCGGTGCACAAGGAAAGTCGCTGCACCGGAACCACCGGCCGGGCGGGCTCTGATAGGGCTGCATGCTGGGGGACTGGTCGACGCGGTAGCGCCCGGGTGGGATGTAGGTGGTCGCCCAGCCGTCGCGAGGCTGAGTGGTGACGCCGAAGACGCCGTTGCTGCCGTACGGCGCCGCGGTCGCCGGCGCCGCGGACAGCATCCCGCCGGTCAGCGCGTACGCAGCAGCCGAGATGAGCGCCGGCACCAGCCGGAAGGCGCGAGTCATCCCATGAGATTAGCCGGGGTGCGGGTCTGTGGGTGTCGAGATTGCGGTGGGGGTTGTGGTTTGGCGGGGTGGGCGACCGTGGTGTGGATCTCGTGGGGTTGGTGCGTGGCCTGCTCCGCGTTTTTCAGACTGCGGATTTCGCGGGAATTAAGCCGCGAGCTGTGAATTCATATATTCGGTGCGGACTTCATGCGGTGTGCGGTAGCCGAGCGCGGAGTGAAGTCTGCGT
>NZ_LMVQ01000585.1 GCF_001545925.1 Mycobacterium sp. NAZ190054
CGGACGCAACGCGGCCCGCGCGGCCCTCGCCGCCGACGGTGCCCGTGGCTGGCCCCGGCGGCGGCTCAACCGCATCGCGACCAGAGTCCTGCTCGGCTGACCGTCGGCTCACGGTAGGCCGCGGTTCGGGGTCTGGTTGGCGACCCCGTGGCGCAGCGGAGTGTTCGCCTGCGCCGCGGTGGACTCCTGCACCGGTGACCCGCCGGGTGTCGACTGCACCTCCGGTGCGCGGCGGGGGTCTCCGGAGGACGGCTCCGCGCCGTCCTGCAGTTCGCGCAGCCGTGCTTCGAGGACCTCCAGTACCGGCACCCGGGCCGCGTGCCCGGCCTCGTGGGTGAGCACCGCCTGTAGTTCGGTTTCGGTCAGCGATCGGATCCGATGCTGGAGATCGCCGATGGTCAACTGGTCATAATCCGGCAGCGGCAGATCTCCGGATGTCGTCATGTCGATGTGCCTTTCTCGTCGCTCACTCGACGACCGGGAACAGCGGGTCGCCGTCCTCCGGCGTGCCGTCGATCTGCCCCGGGTCGTCGGCGCGAGCCGCAGTCGTGTCCGCATCCCGCGGATCGACATCGGCGGACGTCACGTCCGGGACCTCCTCCGCGAGCCGCTGGTCGAGTGTCTCGCCCTGGCGTTCCTCCTCCGAGGACATGCCGAACTTGTCGGCGGCCGCCCAGTCCTCGGGTGGGTCCACCACCTCGTCACCGTCGGCGTTGCGCACTTCGTCAGAGTCGGTGGCCTCCATCGGGCTCAGCATGTCCTCAGCTCCGCCGAGGTCATTGGCAGTGGTGCCGCCGGTGTCATCGGTGCTCACACTCGTCTCCTTCCGTGCGTGCGGTCAGTCAGAGTCCATAGCCACCGCGGCCAGGACTAAACCCATGTGGGGCGGGTATGCCGGACATCACGGAGGTGACCGATGACGAAACCCGGTAACGGCCCCGAGGGTGCGGGTGAGCAAGACGCCGACGCGGATCCCGAGATGAAAACCTCGGGGACGCATCAACCCGACCAGGCAGAGGGCGAGGACGACCCCGACGAGACCGGGACCTGAGCCGTCAGCGGCGACGTCGTCTCAGCAACCGTGTGGCGAGGGCGCCGAGGACCAGCCACGGCCCGACGATGATCACCGGGTCCATCCACATGTGCTTGACGTCGGTACGGCCCCGCCCGAACCGTGAATGCCGGCCGCCGCGGGTCAGCTCGGCCCGTACGCCGGTCTCGGCGATCATTCTGTCCGGGCGCAGTGTCAACAGTCCGGTCACCCGATGCTCGAGCACGTCGATCCGGTCGGCGTAGAGCAGGATCAGCCAGTGCGCCGCGCGGCCCTCACTGAAGCGGTAGGCAGCCCGCCGGATCGCGCCGGACAGGCCGCGCAGTGGTTGCGCGGTCCCGAAAACCGGTGTGAGCATGCGATGTTCGATCGAACGTTCCCGCGCGATGTGTTCGGGCTGACGGTCCGGGAAGTCCCAGTGGGCGCCGGACTCCAGATCGCCACGTAGCTTCGGCACCGACGGACGGTCCTTCGGATCGAGGTCGGCGCCCCACCCGGGAATGTTGGCCCGGAGCAGGGCACTGTCGGGTCCGGGTGGATGTGCTGCGGTGTAGACGGGCACGTTGTTCGCTGGCGTCACCATGGGGAACTCCTGTCAGCTCTTTAGTTGGGATCGACGACGACGATCGGTTTGATGCAGTTGTCCAGCTTGGCGGAGAACATGTGGTAGCCCTCGGCGATCTCCTCCAGCGGGATGTGGTGTGTGACAATGTCGCTCGGACTCAGGTAACCCTGCTGAATGTGGGACAGCAGGCGCGGCCACTGTCGTTTGACCGGGCACTGGTTGGCGTTGATCGTCAGGCCCTTGTTCATCGCGTCGCCGAATTTCACGGCACTGAACATCGGGCCGTAGGCACCCATCACCGACACCGTGCCGCCTTTGCGCACCGAGTCGATCGCCCAGTTCAGCGCTATCGGCGAGCCACCCTGAAGCTTGAGCTTGGCCGAGGTCACATGCATCAGCAGGTTGCCGTCGGCCTCCGCGCCGACGGCGTCGATGACCACGTCGGCGCCGAGATGACCGGTCGCCTTCTTCATCTCCACGACGATGTCGTCGCACTCGGTGAAATTGAAGGTCTCCGCATGCGCAAACGTCGCGGCCTTCTCCAGGCGAAAGTCGAGATGATCCACGACGATGACACGGCCTGCACCCATGAGCCAGGACGATTTCGCCGCGAACAGACCCACCGGGCCGGCGCCGAAGACGACGACGGTGTCCCCCTCGACGATGTCGCCCAACTGGGCGCCGAAGTAGCCGGTCGGCAGTGCGTCCGTCAGCAGGACCGCGTCGTCGTCGCTGAGCCAGTCGGGGATCTTCACGGGCCCGACGTCGGCGAACGGCACACGCACGAACTCCGCCTGGCCGCCGTCGTAGCCGCCGCAGGTGTGGGAGTAGCCGTAGATGCCGCCGACCGCCGTGGCGTTGGGATTGACGTTGTGGCAGTTCGAGTACAGACCTCGGGCGCAGAAGTAGCAGGATCCGCAGAAGATGTTGAACGGCACCATCACCCGATCGCCGACATTCAGGTTCTCGACTGAGGGACCGACCTCGTGCACCACCCCGATGAACTCGTGCCCGAAGGTGTGACCGACTCTGGTGTCGGGCATCAGGCCGTGGTACAGGTGCAGATCCGATCCGCAGATCGCGGCGCGTTTGACCTGCACCACAGCGTCATTCGGGTGTTCCATCTTCGGGATGTCCTTCTCCTCGACCCGAATTCGGTACGGACCCCGGTAGGTCATCGCCTTCATTGAAGCTCAGCCTTTCTCGGTGTATGGACAAGAAGACCGCGGGGCGGGGCACCGCCTGCACCCCGGCGGCGCCCCGCTCCCTGCGGAAGTCGGGTCAGGTCTTGTCGGGGTCGACGGCATCCTTGAGTTTGCCCACGAGCCCCTTCTCCGTCCCGAACGCCGGAGTCCGCGGTTCGCCCATGGCCCCGTCGTAGGTGCAGTAGAGCTTCGGGTCCGGCGGCGGCCCCGACTGAAGATCGCCGAGTGGTTGCGGGTCGGCGAGGAACCGGCCGGTGTGGCGGCCGTCGGGCAGCGGGCCGTTGGCCCACCGGCCCTTGTCGGAGTCGGCACCGTCGGACAGGTGCCAGAGCGTGCTGGCATGTTCGTCGAACTCCTCGTCGAACAGATCGTTCGGTGCCACGACACCCTCGAGCCCGTCGGCCTGCAGTTCTTCGATGGCCGCCAGCCACATGTTCTGGTGGTAGGTGTCCCGGGCCAGGTTGAACTTCAGCATCGCCTTGACGCCGGGATCGTCGGTCATGTGCCACAGCCGCGCCGTCTGCACCCGGCCCTGGGCCTCGGCGGCGACGTTCGCATAGAAGTCGGCCAGTAAGTTGCCCGACGCGACGATGTACTTGCCGTTCCAGGGCGCACCCTGGCTGTCCGAAAGCGTGGGCGCGCCGCCGCTGATGATGGCCTGTTGCGGGTCCATCCCGCCCATGACGGCGGCCACGACAGGGTCACCGAGAGCGTTCTTCGTGGCGTCGGTTGCCGGGGCACCTTCCAGCAGGCGGGCACACATCGTCGCGATCATCTCCACGTGGCCCATCTCCTCGGTGGCGACGTCCATGATCAGGTCCTTGTATTTGCCCTTCATGCGACAATTCCAGCCCTGCATCAAATACTGCATGGTCACGGTCATCTCGCCGAAGGCTCCGCCGAGTAACTCCTGGAGTTTGCGCGCATAGACAGGGTCCGGCTTCTCGGGCTTCACATCGAACTGCATGTAATCGGTATGGCGAAACATCAACTCTCCACTCGGCTAATAGGATTTGCGGGCGGCCGGTCGGCACGGCATCTGCTCAGCCGGCGGCAGGTCCGAGATACCCGGCAGCGGCGGAATAAACCCGAAACACGTCTAAAGAACTCACGAGTTTGGCGAGCGGCGGGCCCGGGTATCGGCGCGGAACCGACTTACCTGAGATTGAGAAACGATGAGCACGCGCACAGCGACACTGACAGCGCTACTGCGCGAGCTCGCCGACAACTGCGTCAGGATCGTGCCGAAGGTGGACGGAGGTGGTTTGAGCATGCTGACCACCGACGGCAGGCGTATCACGTCGGTGGCGACGGACCAGACCGGCGAACAGCTCAACGTGCTCCATGACCGCTACCGCGACAACCCGTGCACAGAGGCGTGGCGGCATGCCGCCGTCGTCGGAACGGTGTCATCGACGGCGGGACGATGGCCGTGATGGTGTTCTCCTCGGCAACCGGCGCGTTCGGCGCAGCCGACGTCGAGGCTCTCGCCGTGTTCGCCCACGCCGCGGCCGAACGTATCGATGCGTTTCAGATGGGCCGGAAGGTCAGCGCTGCAACGCTTCTCGCGGAGGTGAGCTGAGCTTCGCCGACGCCTCGGCGTCGTCTTCGGGCGTAGTCCTGCGCCTGAGGTTGTCGAGCGCCCACCGGCCGGGGCCGGCGAACACCAGCAGCAGAAACGCGAAGCTGAAAAGTGCCGCCGTCTCCCCGCCGTTCTGAATCGGCAGCAGACCGTCGGGCTGGTGCTTCCAGAAGTACGCCACGGCCATCGTGCCCGAGGCGAGGAATGCCGCTGCGCGCGTGAACAATCCGGAGATGATGAGCAGACCGGTCACCAGCTCGATGAGCCCGGCCCACCAGGACGGCCACGCACCGAACTCGGCGACCCGGCCGGCATCTGACGGCCAGCCGATGACTTTGACGGTGCCGTGCACAGCGAACAGAAAACCCACCACCGTGCGGAAGAGGAACAAACCGAGTCCGACGTCGAGTTTGCGTGTCATGCCGCCACGGTATGAAATTTCGCGGCGTTGCAGGGGGCTACGTCCGTCGAGGGCGCTACCGTCGGATGATGCATCCATTCAGGGCGGCCGTCGAGGCCCGCGATGAGGCCGCCATCGAAGCGCTGCTGGCCGACGACGTCGTCTTCACCAGCCCGGTGGCGTTCAAGCCGTACCCGGGTAAACCGATCACCGCGGCCATCATTCGCGGTGTGATGCGCGTCTTCGAGGATTTCCGCTACGTGCGCGAGATCGCCGACAGCAATGGGCGCGATCATGCTCTGGTGTTCGAGGCCACTGTCGGTGGCAAGAAGATCACCGGCTGCGACTTCCTGCACGTCAACGACGACGGCCTGATCGACGATTTCATGGTGATGGTGCGCCCGCTGTCAGGCGCGACCGCACTCGCCGACGCGATGGGCGCACAGTTTGACCGCATTCAACGCGAGACGATCGAACGCAGTTGAGCGGCAACCTGTTTCACGGGCCTTCGTCGTTTTCGGGGAGTAGGTGGCGTTCGGGGTGGTGGTAGCCGTTGATGCGATGCTGGCCGGTGTCCAGCTCGGGTGGGGGTATCCATTCGGTCCGGTTTCTGGCGTTTTTGCGGGTGGTCCAGCCGGTGTTCTCGATCATCCGGTTATCCGGCCCGCAGGCCAGGGTCAGATCGTCGATATCGGTCTGCCCGTCGTTCTTCCAGTCCGCGACCGCGTGATGGACCTGGGTCCAGTACCCCGGCACCGTGCACCCCGGCCGGGTACAACCCCGCTCACGGGCGTGCAGCACCAACCGCTGGGCGGCGTTGGCCAACCGTTTGGCCCGACCCAGATACAGGGACTGGCCGGTATGCTCGTCGAACACATACAGATAGTGGTGCGCATCAGCGGCCATCCGGATCAAATCCCGCATCGGCAACAAGCTCCCGCCGCCGGTGACCGCCACCCCGGCGCCCTTCTCCAACTCCTGCAACGTCGTCGACACGATCACCGTCACCGGTAACCCATTGTGGGTACCCAGCTCGCCGGATTCCAGGTTGCGCCGCAGTAGGGCTTTGAGGCCGTCGTGATTGCGCTGCCCTTGAGTACGGGTATCCCGGCCCGCGTCGGGGTCCTCCTGGCCGGCGGCCACCGGCTCCTCGGCGGGCATGTTGGCTCCGGGGGCGGCGTCCTTGGCCAGGGCCGCGTCCAGATAGGCCCGGGTTTCGGCGTCGATGTAGCCGCTGATCTTGGACGATCCGTCGCGCTGCTGCTTGCCGATCTTGACCCAGCGTTTCCGGGCCCGCTCCTGCTCTGAGGGTTCGGGGCCGTCCTGATCGATCATCAACAACAACCGCCCCGCAGCCTCGTCGAGCTCTTCGGGGCCCATCCCCGCACCCTTGCCCGCCAACTGCCGGTCCGCCTCGGCACGGGTGTCCACATCCACCCACGCCGGCAGGTTCTTGTGAAACGCCGCGATCACCGCGACATGCTCCTCACCCAACAACCCCCGCGCCTGCGCGGCCGCGGTCGCCTCCCACACCGGCGGCAACGGTTCCCCGGTCATCGCCCGCCGCGGACCCAACACCTTGGCCCGCTGGACCCGGCGCCCCGCCTCAGCACCACTGATCCGCAACGCCGTGGTCAACACCTTCTTCCACGACGACGCCTCACCCAACCGGGACGGCTCGGTCTCGTCCATCAGCCGGGCCAGCACCTTGTGCTCGACGGCCGGCACGCTGCGCAGCACCGCCGCCAACTCCGCCAACAGCCCGATCAACTCACGATGAGACAACTCCTCGGCAGCCTTCGACAGGATCGCGACCTGCTCAGCGATCGCCCCCACCGCCTCCGACACCAACTCCATACACCGAACACTAGTTCGAACAACCGACAGCGGAGCCCCGAAATGTGGCGGGAGAGAACAGCGTGACCAAAGAAATTTCTGAGCTCAGGACTGGATGAACTCCAGCAGGTCTGCGTTGATCACGTCGGCGTGAGTGGTCGGCATTCCGTGCGGAAAACCCTTGTAGGTCTTCAGGATCCCGTTGGCAAGCAGCTCGGCCGACAGCGGCCCGGCCGCCTCATACGGCACCACTTGATCGTCGTCTCCGTGCATCACCAGCACGGGCAACCGGATCTTCTTGAGGTCCTCGGTGAAATCGGTCTGAGAAAAGGCGACCACACCGTCGTAGTGGGCCTTGGCACCGCCTGTCATCCCCTGCCGCCACCAGTTGGCGATGATGCCCTCGACGGGCTCGACGCCGTCCCGGTTGTACCCGTAGAACGGACCTTCGGGCACAGCGCGGTAGAAAGCCGCCCGGTTCGTCGCGACCTGGTGCTGGAAGTCATCGAACACCGACTTGGGCAGGCCCCCGGGATTGGCCTCGGTCTGCACCATCAGCGGCGGCACGGCCGCGATCAGAACCGCCTTGACCGCGCGATCCTCGCCGTGGCGCGCCAGGTAACGGACCACCTCGCCGCCGCCGGTGGAGTGGCCGACGTGCACCACCTCGCGCAGGTCGAGCTGTTCGACGACGGCGGCCAGATCGTCGGCATAGTGGTCCATGTCGTGGCCGTCGGCCACCTGGGTGGAGCGTCCGTGCCCGCGGCGATCGTGAGCGATGACCCGGAAACCCCTCTCCAGAAAGAACATCAGCTGGGTGTCCCAGTCGTCGGACGACAGCGGCCATCCGTGACTGAAGACGATCGGCTGACCCGAACCCCAGTCCTTGTAGAAGATCTCGACTCCGTCGCGGGTGGTGACTGTGGGCATGTGCGCTACTTTCTCCAGGTCCGGCCCGTAGAAAGTACACCCGGAACGGGAGGTTTGCGCGGTACGCTCCACAGCGTGTGGACCGCGCGCATGATGGCGTCGATCGGAATGATCCTGGCGACGCTGGGACTGGCCGCGTTCACCCAACCTGCCCTGGCCGGCGCGGATGTCTGCGGGTCGGTGGGCGGGCGCCACGTCTCGGTCAACGCGTGCGGCAGCATCGCCGACGCGGTCGCTCCGTGGGTGCCGCCACCTTCGGCGTATGCGCCACTGCCCGAGGACTACAACGCCGCGCCTCCCCCGCCACCGCCGCCGCCCCCACCGAATGTGACGGTGTGCGCGAACGTCGGACGGCGGATCTCCGTGAGCGGATGTGTCTAGGCCGGACGGCGGTCGAGCATGCCGGCGTGCGTTACTCGTAGTTGATGTCGCCCGGGTTGAAACTCCGGGTGGCGAAATCGATCTGGGCGGCAGGATTCGCGATGGCGGTGGTCATCCCGGCGCCGAACGCGCCGAGGCTGTCGAACAGCGTGGCCGTGCCGACCGCCAGGCCCGCGCTGGCATGGTGTGAGTCGGCCTGCAGGCAGATCCACTCGTCGACGGGCAGCCGGGCCAACGCCACCGTCAGGTCCCCGTTGATGTAGCCCACACCGGCGGTGCCCAGGTTGGTCACCAGGCTCGTCGCCTCGGCCACCATCGCCGCCCGCACGAACGGTGAGTTCTTCTCACCGGCGACCGCGCGGATCCCGTCGTTGAAGAAGCGCTTCCGGGATGCGTTCTGGTGCGCACCCGGGGATCGGGTCCAGCCGCCGTCGTCACTGCCGATATACGGCTGGATGGCTCCATCCGGTTCGGGGAGCTCGGGCGCCGCGGCCGGCGGCTGCCACAGCGCTCCCCGCGGCGAGGAGGACGGCCGGTACTGGATCAGGGTGGCCCTGGCCACCACGCGCCCGTCCTGCACGACATCGCATTCGGCGCTGCGGACCCGGCGACCGTCGCGTACCACTCTGATGTCGAGGGTGGTGAGCGCGTTGCGGGCGGCGCGGAACAGGTCGACGGTCAACCGTGTCGGATGGAATTCGGCTGACCCGCATTCATTTTCGAGCCCGCGCGCGGCAAGCCCCACGATGGCCGGCCCGTTGAGGTGGTCTTCGCCCCAGTGGCTCTGGGCATACCGCGTCGGTGTGAATCCGCCGTCGACCGCCAGGAAGTGCGCCGCGTCAGCGGCTTCGGGTGTCTGCTCCACGCGTTCAGTAGAACCCGGGACCGACCGCCCGCCTGCACCGGGGTGCAGGTCCACTCGGCGGGCGAAGATTCCCGTCAGCGGTTCAACTGCCAGATCCTGGTGGACAGCACCGTCGCGAACGCGCACCACAGCGGATAGGGCGCCAGGGCCAGGCCCGCCTTCGCGTCCACCGCTCCGGCCCGGCGGGCCAGGTCGGCGCTGCTGGCCGTCAGCGCTGCGGCCACGACGGCCGCGGGACCGAGTTGGCGGCGGTTGAAGAAGATCCAGCTCCAACCGGCGTTGAGCACCAGATTGACGGCCAGCGCCCGCTGGTAGGCGCGCGACTGGTCGGTGGCGCCGCGGTGGTCGAGTGTGTCGATCGTGGCGGCCGAGATCACCGCGATGTCGCTGTACAGCATGTTCCACACGATCGGGAACGCCACACCCGGCGGCTGGAAGTCGGGCTTACGCAGCCGCCGGTACCACCTGGACTCGACCGCGGGGCGGGTCGCCAGTCCTCCGACGGCGGCCGCGGAGAATGCCGCGCCTGCGGTCTTGGCAAGGGTCAACGGGCGCATCGGCGTGTCCTTTCGGCTGTCGCGACGCAGCGGCGCGGCGCGCACCGAGAACCAGTACCCCGACGACTGTGTGCCGAACCCCGGTTCGCGGCCGCTCAGCGCCGCAATGCGCGATAACCGCCGTAGAGCGCCGCGGCCACGGCCAGGTTGACGAAATAGGCGATGTCGGCGCCGTGCCAGGCCATCGCGACCGGGCCCTGGATCAACGAGGTGTTCATGAACGGGATCGCCGCGGCATAGGCGATCACGAACACGACCAGTGCGGCGACCGCGTCCCGCCGGTCGGTGGTCTCGGCCGCCGGATCGACGGTGCGCCGCCCCGCCGCCCGGTGGCGCCAGTCGACGACCACCACGGCCACGAACGCGGGGATCCAGTAACTGACCAGCAGGAGCACATCGGTGAAGCGGGTGGCGGTGTCGGCGGCGTGCAGCCACAGGATGAGTGCGAACGCCAGCACCGTCACGATCACGGCGGACACCGGGCGCCGTACCCGGACGCCGAGCGTCTGCAACGCCAGCGAACCGCTGTAGTCGTTCATCACGCCCGACCCGATGGAGGCCACGGCGATCACCAGCAGCGCCAGGCCGCCGAGCAGTCCCCCGCCCATCACCGACCGGACACCTTCCGCGGTGTGCTCACTGACCACACCGGCAGCGGCGATCCCGACGCCCTGGACGAAGACATACCCGAGCCCGATCCCGGCGGTGGTGAACCCGAACACCCGCAGCGGCGACACGTCGGTGGGCAGGTACCGGCTGAAGTCCGCCGCGTAGGTCGCCCACGAGATGGCCAGGCTGAACGCGATCGTGACCTCGAGTACGAAGGCGCCGACCAGATCGGGCCCGGACACCGCGGCCGGCACCACGATTTCGTGGCCGCCGACCAGCTTGACGGTGAACACCACGAACGTCACGAACAGGACGACCGTCAGCACGGCCTGCATCCGGTGGATCAGCTCGTAGCCGAAGAATCCGACCACGCCCTGCACCCCGAGCACGATCGCCACCGCCACCCAGAACGGGATGCCGAGCAGCGCCGACAGCGCCTCGCCACCGAACAGACCGACCAGTGCGTCCCAGGCGATCGACGAAATCCATTGCAGTGCCGCAGGAACCACGACGGTGCCGCCGAAGGCCATGCGGGCGTTGGGCAGCTGGCCGGTGCCGGTGCGCGGCCCCCAGGTGGACAGGTAACCGACGACCAGAGAGCCGAGCACCGTGCCGATCACCATCGCCAGCAGCCCCAGCCAGAAGCCGAGCCCGAGCACGATCGCCAACGTGCCGGTGAAGACGCCGGTCATGTTCACCTGCGGGGCGAACCACACGGTGAACAAGCGTCCTGCGCTCCCGTAGCGGTGGTCGGCGGGGACGGGCGCGATGCCGTGCGTCTCGACCGAGAGATCACCGGCCCCGGACGGGCGGTGACCGCTGAAGACGTTCCCGACCGTGGCACCCGACGGGGTTCCCTGCGACATGGCCTTATTCGACCACGGCCCGTCCCGCTCGACCCGACCGGTCCCGCTGACGATGATTCATGACGTGACACCGGTGAACCACGCGACCCACACCATCGACGGACGACCACGGGCCCGCGGTGTCGGCATCGACCTGCCGGGCCGGACCGGGCCGCTCAACGCGCTCACTGACGTGCCCGGCGTGCAACTGGGGGTGACCACGTTGATCGAGGGCGACGGACCGCTGGTGGTCGGCCGGGGACCGGTGCGTACCGGGGTTACCGCGATCCTGCCCCGTGGGGTCGCCGGGGCCGGGCAGCCGTGCGCGGCGGGCTGGTATTCACTGAACGGCAACGGCGAGATGACGGGCACCACCTGGATCGAGGAGGTGGGCTCGTTCAATCTGCCTGTGGTGCTGTCGAACACGCACGCCGTCGGCGCCTGCCACACCGGTGTCGTGCGGTGGGCCAACCGGGTCGCGCCGCGACTGGCCCGCCAGTGGCTGCTGCCGGTGTGCACCGAGACGTGGGACGGCTACCTCAACGACATCAACGGCGGGCATGTCCGTCCCGACCACGTCGAGGCCGCGCTGGATGCCGCGACCGGCGGGCCGGTCCCGGAAGGTTCGGTGGGCGGTGGCACCGGGATGAACTGCTACGAGTTCAAGGGCGGCAACGGCACCTCGTCGCGGCTGGTGCCGTACGGGGCGCGTACCTACACCGTCGCCGCGTTCGTCCAGGCCAACTTCGGGGCACGGCACGAACTGACCGTCGCCGGCCGGCACGTCGGTCCGCTTCTGGCCGACGACAACCCACTCGACGGCGACTGGTTCGCGCGCGACCTGGCCGGCGCCCCGCCCCCGGGGGCGGGTTCGGTGATCGTGATCGTGGCCACCGACGCGCCGCTGTTGCCCGGCCAGTGCAAAGCGCTGGCGCGCCGGGTGCCGCTGGGCCTGGCCAGAACCGGTACCACCGGCAGCCATTTCTCGGGCGACATCTTCCTGGCGTTCTCCACCGCCGACGTCCCCGATCTGGCGAGCGAATTCCCGCTGGGACCGGTCGGAGACGACGACATCGGCACGATCCGATTTCTGCCGTGGGGCCGGATGGACGACCTGTACACCGCGGTGGTGCAGTCCGTCGAGGAGGCGGTGCTCAACGCGCTGGTGGTCAACACCGACATGGTCGGTCGCGACGGCCACCGGTCCCCGCGGCTGTCCCTCGACCGATTGGCCGCCGCGCTGGGCCGGACGCCATAATCGGGAGAACTGAAGATCAGCTAACGAATGGAGCGGACGTGGCGCAGGCCGGCAGCGGAACGCCCGGCGCTGTGCTCGACACCCCGGTGAAGCGGCCGCGGCTGCTCGTGGTCGGCCTCAGCATCGTGGTGCTCACCGTCGCGGTGCTGCAGACCGCGGTCGTGCCGGTACTGGGCGTCATCGCCGGTCAACTCGACGTGTCGCTGGTCGCGGCCAGTTGGGCCATCACCGCCAACCTGCTCGCCGCAGCGGCAGCCACCCCGCTGATCGGCCGGCTCGCCGACCTGTACCGCAAGAAGCGGGTGCTGCTCGGCGTGCTCGCAGTCGTGCTCGCCGGATCGGTGCTGGCCGCGGCGACCTCGTCGCTGCCGCTGCTGGTCGTCGCGCGCGTCATGCAGGCCGCGTCGTTCGCGCTGTACCCGATCTGCATCGCGATCCTGCGCGAGGAACTGCCTCCCGACCGGATGGTGTCGGCGATGGCGGTGCTGTCGGGCACGCTGGGTTTCGGCGGCGGCACCGGGCTGGTCGTCGTCGGCCTGCTGATGAGCGGGGACGCCGGATATCACCGGGTGTTCTGGTTGACCACGGCGTTCACCGTGCTGGTGATCGTCATCGTGCTCGCCCTCGTGCCGGATCGCCGTCGCACCGCGACCGGTTCGATCGACTGGCTCGGCGCGGTCGGGCTGGCGCTGGGGTTGTCCTCGCTGCTGCTGGCCATCACCCAGGCCAGTTCGTGGGGCTGGGGCTCGCCGCGCACGCTCGGCATCGCCGGCGGCGGGACAGCCGTGCTGGTCGCATGGTGGTTCTGGGAGCGTCGTGCCGCGCGCCCGCTGGTCTCGACGCGGATGCTCTCGCAGCGCTCGATGCTCTGCACCAACCTGGCGACGGTGTTCGTCGGCATGGGCCTGTACTTCGCGTTCCTGGGGCTGACCCAGTTCGTGCAGATCGACCGCGAGGCCGCGGGCTTCGGGTTCAGCGCCGGCGTGCTGGAGGCCAGCGTGGTGTACCTGCTTCCCGGCGCGTTGACGGGCTTTGTCGTCGCACTGATCAGCGGACGGTTCATCGACCGGTTCGGCGCCCGGCCGGTGTTGATGGTCGCCGCGCTGGCCGGCATCGGCGGCTTCCTGTTCATCGCCTTCGCGCATACCTCGCCGTGGCAGGTCATCATCGCGAACGTGCTGGCCAACGCGTACATCAGCCTCGGATACGGTGCACTGCCCGCACTGGTCGTCGGGTCCAGTCATGCCGGCGAGACGGGGGTGGCGACCAGCATGAACGCCATCGCCCGCACGATCGGCAGCTCGACCGCGGCCGCGATCGTCGCGGTTCTGCTGGCACGGACCACCGCGGCGGGCACACCGGCCGAGAGCAGCTTCACGCTGATCTTCTGCGCAGGCGCGCTCACGGCGGTGCTGGCGATGGTGCTGATCGCGCTGTCCCGCCCGCGGGCGGTGGACGCCGACACGGAATCCGAGGAGGCCCGCCTCGAAACACGTGCCATGAACCACGAATGGGGCTGACGCAGCCCGCGTCAGCGCAGCTCGGCCAGATTGCAGACCGAGCGGTACACGTCGCCCTTGATCACCTTCGCGACGACGTTGCCGACCGGGGTCGACAACAGGCCGCCGGACAGCTCCGCGGCCACCCGGAACGCCGAACCGTCGGCGCCGGCCGGCTCCACCCGCAGTGCCAACGAGATGCGCACGCCGCCGCGGCCGGTGCCGGCCAGCTCGATCTCCTTGGGCTCGTCGTAGCGGGTGACCCGCCAGTTGATGACGTTGCGGAACCCTTTGACCTTGATCAACGAGGCCACCTGCGTGTCGACGTCGATCTCCGACGGCACCTCGCTCTTCCATCCGCCGAAGATCGTCAGCCATTCGTCGAACCGCTTCAGGTCGGAAGCCAGCGCCCAGGCCCGCTCGGGACTCAGATCGGACGTCACGGACACATCGACAGTCGCCATAGGGTCTTCACTACCCCACCGGATCGTGGCCGTAAACGGCGCCGAACCGTGACCGGGAGCTGCGAAACTCAACTGAGCAGGCAATGTGCCACCGGCCGGGCGCTGGTCAGGCATCGCTACATCGCGGCCTATTGCGCGGATTCTCTCGTCGACGGCAGGGTGCGACGAAGGAATCCATTGTGGAAATGTAAATTCGTTGCGGAATCGCTTGCGCAGGTACGCGCGATCCGCGAAGGTTTACCCACAGCCATGACGGCTGTCCCCGAGGAGGACCTGCCCTGACCGGCACACACACGACCGCTGCAGACCAATCGGCGGCATCCGCGGCCGCCCGCCCCAAGGGCGCTCCGGTGATCGAGATCGATCACGTCACGAAGCGCTTCGGTGACTACGTCGCCGTCTCCGACGCCGACTTCTCCATCGGGTCGGGAGAGTTCTTCTCCATGCTCGGCCCGTCCGGGTGCGGCAAGACCACGACGTTGCGCATGATCGCGGGTTTCGACACCCCGACCGAGGGTGCGATCCGCCTCGAGGGTGCGGACGTGTCGAAGACCCCACCCAACAAGCGCAACGTCAACACGGTGTTCCAGCACTACGCGCTGTTCCCGCACATGACGGTGTGGGACAACGTCGCCTACGGCCCGCGCAGCAAGAAGCTCGGCAAGGGTGAGGTACGCAAGCGTGTCGACGAGCTGCTGGAGATCGTGCGGCTGACCGACTTCGCCGAGCGCAAGCCCGCACAACTGTCCGGTGGCCAGCAGCAGCGCGTCGCGCTGGCCCGTGCCCTGGTCAACTACCCCAGTGCGTTGCTGCTCGACGAACCGTTGGGCGCGTTGGACCTCAAGCTCCGCCACGTCATGCAATTCGAGCTCAAACGCATTCAGCGCGAGGTCGGGATCACGTTCATCTACGTGACCCACGACCAGGAGGAGGCGCTGACCATGAGTGACCGCATCGCGGTGATGAACGCGGGCAACGTCGAGCAGATCGGCACCCCGACCGAGATCTACGACCGGCCCGCGACGGTGTTCGTCGCCAGCTTCATCGGGCAGGCGAACCTGTGGGCCGGCCGCCGCACCGGGCGTGCCAACCGCGATTTCATCGAGGTCGACGTGCTCGGCTCTACCCTGAAAGCCAGGTCCGGACAGACGACGATCGAACCCGGCGGCCACGCGACGCTGATGGTGCGTCCGGAACGCGTCCGCGTCTCGATGGACGCCCCCGCCGGCGATGTGGCCGCCGTGCGCGCCACCGTCACCGACCTGACGTTCCAGGGCCCGGTGGTGCGGCTGTCCCTGTCCGCGCCCGACGACTCGACCGTCATCGCCCACGTGGGGCCCGAGCAGGATCTGCCGCTGCTGCGGCCCGGTGACGAGGTGTTCGTCAGCTGGGCACCGGAGGCGTCGCTGGTGCTGCCCGGTGCGGACATTCCCACCACCGAGGATCTCGAAGAGATGCTCGACGACTCCTGAGTGATCAGTTCCTGGGCCCTTCTGCGCCCGCGCGTCCCCCATCCCCTCCCTGGAGCCGACGAAAGGCACGCCTGACCATGTCCCGTGACATCGATCCCCAGATGCTGGCCCGACTGACCGCGCGTCGCACCTCGCGGCGGCGATTCCTCGGCGGCGGCGCCGCCGCCGCGGCCGGCCTCACCCTCGGTTCGTCGTTCCTGGCGGCGTGCGGCTCCGACAGCGGCACCTCCAGCACCACGACCGAGGACAGCGGTCCGGCCAGCGGCACCCTGCGGATCTCGAACTGGCCGCTGTACATGGCCGACGGTTTCGTCGCCGGCTTCCAGACCTCCTCGGGCATCACGGTCGACTACAAGGAGGACTTCAACGACAACGAGCAGTGGTTCGCCAAGGTCCGCGAACCGTTGTCGCGCAAGCAGGACATCGGCGCCGATCTGGCGGTGCCCACGACGTTCCTGGCCACCCGCCTTCACCAGCTCGGCTGGCTCAACGACATCAGCGACGAGGGCGTCCCGAACAAGGTGAACATCCGGCCCGATCTGCTCGAGGCCAGCGTGGACCCCGGACGCAAGTTCAGCGCACCGTACATGTCGGGTCTGGTGGGTCTGGCCTACAACCGCGCCGCCACCGGCCGCGACATCAGAACCATCGACGACCTGTGGGATCCGGCGTTCCGGGGCCGGGTCAGCCTGTTCTCCGACGCCCAGGACGGCCTCGGCATGATCATGCTCTCGCAGGGCAATTCGCCGGAGAACCCGAGCACCGAAACCGTCCAGCAGGCCATCGACCTGGTCCGCGAGCAGAACGACGCCGGGCAGATCCGCCGGTTCACCGGCAACGACTACGCCGACGATCTCGCCGCAGGCAACATCGCAGTGGCGCAAGCCTATTCGGGTGACGTGGTGCAGCTACAGGCCGACAACCCGGACCTGCAGTTCGTGGTGCCCGAGTCCGGCGCGACGACGTTCGTCGACACGATGGTGATCCCGTACACCACGCAGAACCAGAAGGCCGCCGAGGCGTGGATCAACTACGTCTACGACCGGGCCAACTACGCCAAGCTGGTGTCCTTCGTCCAGTACGTGCCGGTGCTGTCGGACATGACCGAGGAGCTGGAGAAGATCGATCCGGAGTCGGCGAACAACCCGCTGATCAACCCGCCCGCCGACGTCCTGGCGAAGTCCAAGGGCTGGGCCGCGCTGACCGACGAGCAGACGCAGGAGTACAACACCGCGTACGCCGCCGTCACCGGCGGCTGACGTGGCACTGCGGACGCGAGGAGCAAAAATGGCACTGCGGACGCGAGGAGCATAAATGGCAGGCGTCGCCACCAGCGGCCGTCAACGCAGCAAGGTCGCTCCCTATTTGATGGTGCTGCCGGCGCTCGCGTACCTGGCGATCTTCTTCGTGGTGCCGTTCTTCTCGCTGGCGCGCACCTCGTTGTCGGAGACCGCGGGCTCGGTGTTCATGCCGACGCTGACGTTCGCCTGGGACTTCGGCAACTACGTCGACGCGTTCTCCCTGTACCGCGAGCAGATCTTCCGGTCGTTCGGCTACGCGTTCGTCGCCACGGTGCTGTGCCTGCTGCTGGCCTTTCCGCTGGCGTACGTCATCGCATTCAAAGCGGGACGGTTCAAGAACCTGATCCTCGGGCTGGTGATCCTGCCGTTCTTCGTCACGTTCCTGATCCGCACCATCGCGTGGAAGACGATTTTGGCCGACGAGGGCTGGCTGGTCACCGCGCTGGGCGCGATCGGACTGCTTCCCGACGAGGGGCGGCTGCTGTCCACCAGCTGGGCGGTCATCGGTGGGCTGACCTACAACTGGATCATCTTCATGATCCTGCCGCTCTACGTCAGCCTGGAGAAGATCGACCCGCGCCTGCTCGAGGCGTCCAAGGACCTGTACTCCTCGGCGCCGCGCAGCTTCGGCAAGGTGATCCTGCCGATGGCGATGCCCGGTGTGCTGGCCGGCAGCATGCTGGTGTTCATCCCGGCCGTCGGCGACTTCATCAACGCCGACTATCTCGGCAGCACGCAGACCACGATGATCGGCAACGTCATCCAGAAACAGTTCCTGGTGGTCAAGGACTACCCGGCCGCGGCGGCGCTGAGCCTGGGACTGATGCTGCTGATCCTGATCGGCGTGCTGCTCTACACGCGGGCACTCGGTACGGAGGACCTGGTATGACCACCCAGGCCGGGGCCGCTCTGGCCACCGCCGCCCAGCAGGACCCGACGCCGAAAAAGGTTCGCGCCCGCCGCAACTGGGGCGATTTGGCCCTGCGTGCGGCCGCCGGCTTGGTGTTGCTGTATTTGTTCCTGCCGATCTTCGTGATCGTGTTGTTCTCGTTCAACAAGCCCGTGGGCAAGTTCAACTACACCTGGCAGGGCTTCACGCTGGAGAACTGGCTGGACCCGTTCAAATACCCGGCGTTGACCGACGCGCTCAAGCTCAGCCTGAACGTGGCCGCGGTGTCGACGGCGGTGGCGCTGGTGCTGGGCACCCTGGTGGCGATCGCCCTTGTGCGCCAACGGTGGCGCGGACAACGCGCCGTGGACACGTTCCTGGTGCTGCCGTTGACCGCACCCGAGGTGGTGATGGGCGCGGCGCTGTTGACCCTGTTCCTGGACTTCAACACCGCCGCCGGTTACCTGACGATCGTGTTGTCCCACATCGCCTTCGAGGTGAGCTTCATCGCGATGACGGTGCGGGCGCGCGTGCGCGGCTTCGACTGGACGCTGGAGGATGCGTCGCTGGATCTGGGCGCCGGCCCGTCCCGCACGTTCTTCAAGGTGACGTTGCCGCTGATCGTGCCGGGCATCGTCGCGGCGGCGATGCTGTCGTTCGCGCTGTCGCTCGACGACTTCATCATCACCTACTTCGTCAGCGGGTCCGCGGTTACCTACCCGCTCTATGTGAACGCCGCGGTGAAGGCCGCGGTGCCGCCACAGATCAACGTGCTGGCGACCGCGATCCTGGTGGTGAGCCTGCTCCTGCTCGCCGTCAGCACGTTGTACCGGCGCAAGAAGTTCGCGGGCTGACACCGTTGCCGAAATTGCATTCCGGCAGGACTTTTGCGAGTTTGGCCCTGCTGGAATGCAATTTCGGCGGGTGGGGGGTCAGGGGTTCAGTCGTACCCGGACGGTGACCCGGCCCTGCTCGTCCTGGTCGGCCACGGCGTGCCCGACACGGTCCTCGCCGTCGAAGTTCGTCAGCGTGATCGGTCCCCCGTCGCCGGTGAAGTTGCGCCACCAGGTCTTCTTGTCCGGGGCCATCACCCGGATGACGACGGAGTCGCCGGACCGCTGATAGTTCACCGGGGTCTGGAAGGTCTGACCCGACCGCCGACCGGTGTAGCGGATCACCACCATGCTGCGGCGGACCAGCGGGCCGATGACCGGGGCGTCGATCAGGCGCGCCGCCCCTGCGTTGACCACACCCACGACGGGCGAGTCGAAGATTCCTCTGGACATGGGACCACACTAGGACTCTGCTGATTAATCCGGCGTGGCGGGCGGGGTTTGTGGGCGCGTCCTCGAGATGATGGATGAATGCAGGGGCACTCTGATGATCAACCTGAGTTGTTGGATGCCGAATCGGTTGCCGGTC
>NZ_LMVQ01000586.1 GCF_001545925.1 Mycobacterium sp. NAZ190054
GGCCACAGCGGACACCTCGAGTCAGCTGACCCGCAAGATCCGGTTGAAGGTGCCGTTGGTCAGTTCCGCGATGGACACCGTGACCGAGTCGCGGATGGCGATCGCGATGGCCCGGGCCGGCGGCATGAGCGTGGCATCGTCCGCAGCACCATCCCGACCTGGATCAGGTACAGGATGCCCGACCAGAGGTACATCGCGAGGCCCCAGATCAGGAAACCCCAGCCGATGGCCAGCACGACCCGGCTCCACTGCGCGTCGAACTGACCGAGCAGCACCAGCGGGAGCCCGGACATCAGCGCGAACGTGGCGGCCTTGCCGATGTAGGTGACCGGCAGCGCCGACAGGCCGCGGCTGCGCAGCAACGGCAGCGTGCCCGCCAGCACCAGATCCCGGCCGAGCAGCAGAGCCACCACCCACCAGGGAATCGCACCCGCCACCGCCATGGAGACCGGGACGACGATCATGTAGATCCGGTCGACCAACGGGTCCAGCAGTTCGCCGAGTCGCGACGACTGGTTGTCGAAGAGCCGCGCGATCTTGCCGTCGGCCCAGTCGGACACCCCGCTGAACATCAGCACCGCGACGGCCCAGCCGGTCGCCTCCGTCAACAGCAACCACAGGAACACGGGCACCAGCACGAGACGGATCACCGACAGCACATTGGGCACCGTCAACACCCGGTCACGCACGGGAGCGTGGTCCATGCGGTAAACCTAGCGGAACACCCCGGGCAGACTCAGCGCCGACAGGGTGTCGTCGGCCAGCGGGTTGTCGTGCACCATGTACGTCCACGTCGACGTCGGCCGGGCCAGCTTCGACAGGTCGACCCCGGGCTCGTCCTCGATCGACGGTGCGGTCTCGAAGGTCTGCTGGGCGGCCTCGATGGCGTCGGCGGCCAGCGAGGCGAACGCGTCGACGGCCATCCGGTGGAACTCGTCGAGCGGGTTCTGCCTGCCCAGTGCGCGCAGGTGGATGCTCTCGCGGATGTCGGACAGGAACGCCAGGTGATCGGCCCAGGCCCGGTCGAGGTGGTACAGCATGATCAGCCGGCAGATCTTCTCCAACTTCTCGTCGGCGTCGTCGCCGAGCCGCTCGCTGACCTCGGCGTAGCGCTCCGGTGACCGCTCGGCCAGCTCGTCGCGGGCGGTGGCGGTACGCAGCAGCTTGTCGCGACGTTCGACCAGGATCGCGCGCTGCTGGGCGATCAGCTGGTTGTAGCGCCAGGTGTTGGCGTGCACGTCGAGCAGCCGGCCCTCGGCGACGCGCTGGGCGTGCTCGAGCAGGGTCGCCGCCTTCGGGCTCACCACCCGGCCGTTCTCGTCACACTCGAGCGGCAGCTTGTTGTCCTCGAGGTGCGACACCACCAGGTCGTCCTCCCAACTGGAGAAGAAGACCGAGGTGCCGGGGTCGCCCTGGCGTCCCGCGCGTCCGCGCAGCTGGTTGTCGAGCCGCTCGGTGTGGTGACGCCCGGTGCCGATCACGTGCAGACCACCCAGCTCGGCCACCTGGTCATGGCTCGATTCATCCGAGCCGCCGAGCCGGATGTCGGTGCCGCGGCCGGCCATCTGCGTGGACACCGTGACGGCGCCCAGCTTTCCGGCTTCGGCGATGACTGCGGCTTCCTCGGCGTCGTTCTTGGCGTTCAGCACGACCGCGGGCACCCCGGCCTTGACCAGCCGCCCATGCAGGTCCTCGGATTCCGCGACGTCGCGGGTGCCCACCAGCACCGGCTGCCCGGTCTCGTGGATCTCGGCGATGTGCTCGACGATGGCGTCGTTCTTCGCCGCGATGGTCACGTACACCCGGTCGGTCTCGTCCTCGCGGATGTTGGGCTTGTTCGGCGGGATCGGCGAAACCCCGAGCTTGTAGAACTGCCGCAGCTGTTCACCGGCGGCCAGCGCGGTGCCGGTCATCCCGCAGACCCGCGGGTACCGGTTGATCAGCGCCTGCACGGTGATGGTGTCCAGCACCTCGCCGGTCTCGGTGGTCTCGATGCCCTCCTTGGCCTCCACCGCGGCCTGCAACCCGTCCGGCCAGCGCTGCAGTGTGGCGATGCGGCCCCTCGAGGCGTTGATCAGGTGCACCGCGTCGTCGCGGACGATGTAGTGCACGTCGCGCTGCAGCAGCACGTGGGCGTGCAGCGCGACGTTGATCTCGGTCAGCGTGGTGGCGACGTGTTCCTCGGAGTACAGGTCGATGCCGCCGAGCGCGGCCTCCACCTTGCGGGCGCCGGCCTCGGTGAGGTGGACGTTGCGGCTGTCGTTGTCGGTGGCGTAGTCGGTGTTCTCGTCGAGTTCGCCGACCAGGCGGATCAGTTCCAGCCGCGGCGTCTCACGGTGGCTGGTCCCGGCCAGCACCAGAGGGACCAGTGCCTCGTCGACGAGCACCGAGTCGGCTTCGTCGATCAGCGCCACGTCGGGGTTCGGGGAGACGAGGTCCTCGACGTCGGTGACCAGCTGATCACGCAGCACGTCGAAGCCGATCTCGTTGACCGACGCATACGTGATGTCGCACTGGTAGGCGGCGCGCCGCTCGGCGGCGGTGGAGTCGGCGGTGATCCAGCCGATGCTCAGACCCATCGCCTCGATCAGCGGCCCCATCCACTCGGCGTCGCGGCGGGCCAGGTAGTCGTTGATGGTGATGACGTGCACGCTGCGGCCGGCCAGCGCGTAACCGGCCGCGGCGATCGCGCCGGACAGCGTCTTGCCCTCGCCGGTGGCCATCTCGACGACGTCGCCGGCCAGCATCCGCAGCGCACCCAGCAACTGGACGTCGAACGGACGCATCTGGGTAGTCCGCTCGGCGGCCTCACGGGCGATCGCCAGGAACTGCGGGATGTCGGCGGCGTCGGCGAGGTCGTCGAGCTCGAGCAACTTCGCGGCCTTGCGCATCTGGTCCTCGTCGAGTTCGGCGGCCTTCGCGTCGAACTCGGCCGCCTTGCGCACCAGACCCATCGAGCGGGCCTGGTCCTTGTCCGTGCTGGCGCCGAGCAGCTTCCAGAATCGGCCGGACAGCCGGCCGGTCTTCGCAGAGTCAGTCTTGGAGGAGGTGCGTGCCACACGATTACGGTACGCGTTCGGATTCGCGACGGGTCTCCCCGCCGGGCCGTGCCCTGCGGTAGCTTCGCCGCAGGCCGGAACGTGCGCGAAGGGGGGTCGCTCGGCGGTGGACACGGTTGACACCCAGACGTTCCGGCCGGCCCTCGACTGGAGCCGCGAGTTCTACCACTCGCTGTCCTGGATCGGCACGACGTTCGCGCTGACCGCGTTGTGCCTGCTGGTGATCCTCGTGCTGCTCGGCCGGTTCACCGAATGGGGCCGCCAGTTCTGGCGCGTCACGGGCGGTTACTTCACCGGCAGGCGCAGCGCGGTGGTCTGGCTGCTGTTCGCGCTGCTGCTGTTGTCGGTGATCGTGTCGGTCCGGTTGAACGTGCTGCTGACCTACTACGTCAACGACCTGTTCACGTCGCTGCAGGTGGCCTTCCAGGGCGGCATGTCCAGCGGCGTCGCCGGCTTCTGGGCGTCGATGCGCGTGTTCGCGGTGCTGGCGGTGTGTTTCGTCGTGCGCCTGCTGGCCGACATGTACCTCACCCAGCGGTTCATGATGCGGTGGCGGGTCTGGCTGAGCCGGCGCTTCATCGACGACTGGCTCGGCGACCTCGCCTACTACCGTGCGCAGTTCGCGGGCCGGCCGATCGACAACCCGGACCAGCGGATCCAGCAGGACATCGACGTGTTCACCGCCGGTGTCGGCGGCACCCCGAACAACCCGATCTACAACTCGGGCAACACCCTGCTGTTCGGCGCCGTGGAGGCCGTGCTGTCGGTGCTGTCGTTCGGCCCGATCCTGTGGCGGCTGTCCGAGCCGGTGACCGTCGGCGGGCTGACGCTGCCGCGGGCGCTGTTCTGGATCGTGGTCGTCTACGTGCTGGTCGCCACGATCGTCGCGTTCGTCATCGGGCGTCCGCTGATCCGGCTCAGTTACGTCAACGAGTTGCGCAACGCCGGCTTCCGGTATGCGCTGGTCCGGGTCCGTGACGCCGGCGCCGCGATCGGGCTGTACCGCGGCGAGCCGGCGGAACGATCGGTGCTCAAGGGCCGGCTGGACGGGGTGATGGCCAACTACCGCCGGTGGCTGCACCGGATGATGCTGTACTTCGGCTGGAACGTGTCGGTGAGCCAGACCATCAACCCGCTGCCCTGGCTGGTGCAGGCGCAGGGGCTGTTCGCCGGCCGCATCACCTTCGGCGACGTGTGGCAGTCGTCCAACGCGTTCGGCGCGATCCACGACTCGCTGTCGTTCTTCCGCAACGCCTACGACCAGTTCGCGAGCTATCGCGCGGCGATCATCCGGCTCGACGGGCTGGTCGACCAGAACACCCGCGCGGGCGCGTTCACCGCGGTGGACACCGGGCACTCCGGCGACGGGATGCTGTCGGTGGAGGGTGTCGAGGTGCGCAAACCGGACGGGACACCGCTGGTGCGCACCCTCGACCTGCAGGTCGAGACCGGTGAGGCGCTGGTGATCACCGGCCCGTCGGGGATCGGCAAGTCGGTGCTCGTGCAGAGCCTGGCCGGGATGTGGCCCTACGCGTCGGGCCGGGTGCTGCTGCCCGACGGCCGCGACGAGGCGATGTTCGTCCCGCAGCTGCCGTACTTCCCCGTCGGTGACCTGCGCACCGTGGTCTCCTATCCGCAGCCGTCGGGCACGTTCGAGGACACCGTCATCCAGAAGGCGCTGCTCGACGTGGCGCTGCCCCAGCTGGTGATCCGGCTCAACGACGAGCAGGACTGGGCCAAGGTGCTCTCGGTCGGCGAGCAGCAACGCATCGCGTTCGCGCGCATCCTCGTCACCCGCCCCAGGACGGTGTTCCTGGACGAGTCGACCTCGGCGATGGACGAGGGTCTGGAGCAGACGCTCTACCGGTTGCTGCGGACGGAGTTGCCCGACACCATCGTGGTCAGCGTGAGCCACCGCAACTCGGTCACCCCGTTTCACGGCAGGCGCCTGGAACTGGTCGGCGGCGGCGCGTGGCGGCTGGAGCGACTCGACGGTCCGGCATAGCCCCGCCAACACGCCGCACTCTGACCGGCGCGGTACCTTGCCCGCATGGAAACGTTCACCCCGACCCTGGACTGGGGCAGCGAGCTGTGGACCTCGCTGTGGTGGATCGCCCAGGGCTGGGCGTACGCGGCGGTGGCCACCATGGTGGTCCTGTTCCTGATCGTGCGGTTCACCACCTGGGGTCACCAGTTCTGGCGCGTCACCCGCGGCTACTTCACCGGTCCGGAGAGCGTGATCGTCTGGCTGTGGCTGGCCGGGATCCTGCTGCTGGTGATCCTCAGCGTGCGGCTGTCGGTGCTGTTCAGCTTCCAGGGCAACGACATGATGACCAGTTTCCAGGTCATCGCGGCCGGGGTGGGCGCGGGCGACGACGCGGTGAAACAGTCCGGCGGAGACGGATTCTGGCTCTCGATGGGCGTTTTCGCGGTGCTGGCCGTCATCAACGTCGTCAGCATCATGGTCGATCTGCTCGTCACGCAGCGGTTCATGCTGCGGTGGCGGACGTGGCTGACCGATCAGCTGACCGGAGACTGGCTCGACGGCAAGGCCTATTACCGGTCCCGGTTCATCGACGACACCATCGACAACCCCGACCAGCGCATCCAGGCCGACATCGACATCTTCACCGCCGGCGTCGGCCCGCTGCCGAACACGCCGAACAACACCTCCGGTTCGACGCTGTTGTTCGGCGCCATCTCGTCGATCGCGGCGATGATCTCGTTCACCGCGATCCTGTGGAACCTCTCGGGGCCGGTGACCCTGCCGTTCGTCGGGATCGTGTTGCCCAAGGCGATGTTCTGGATCGGCATCGCCTACATCCTGTTCGCGACGGTGGTCGCGTTCGTGATCGGCCGGCCGATCATCACGCTGTCGTTCAACAACGAGAAGTTCAACGCCGCCTTCCGTTACGCGCTGGTCCGGCTGCGTGACGCGGCCGAAGCGGTGGCCTTCTACCGCGGCGAGTTCGCCGAGCGCACCGGTCTGCGCCGGCGGTTCGCCCCGATCGTCGAGAACTACAAGAAGTACGTGAACCGGATGGCCGGCTTCCTCGGCTGGAACCTGTCGATCACCCAGGCCCAGGAACTGATCCCGTACATCGTGCAGTTCCCCCGGTTCTTCAGCGGTGAGATCACGCTGGGGCAGCTGTCGCAGACGGCGGGCGCGTTCCGCGAGATCCTGACCGGGCTGTCGTTCTTCCGCAACGCCTACGACCAGTTCGCCGGGTACCGCGCGGCGATCATCCGGCTCTACGGACTGGTGGTCGCCAACGAGGAAGGCCGGGCCCTGCCGTGTGTGGATTGCGAGGATTCCCGCGACGGGCGCGTCGAACTCGACGACGTCGAGGTCCGTACGCCCGACGGAAGGCAACTGGTCCGCCCGCTCGACCTGACCCTGGAACCGGGCGACGCGCTGGTGGTCACCGGACCGTCCGGCAGCGGGAAGACGACGCTGCTGCGCAGCCTCAGCAAGTTGTGGCCGTACGCGTCGGGCACGGTCAAGTCCCCGATGGACACCAACATGACGATGTTCCTCTCCCAGCTGCCGTACGTGCCGCTGGGCGACCTGCGCACCGTGGTGTCCTACCCGAACAAGGCCGGCGACGTCGACGACGCGTCGCTGCGGGACGTGCTGAACCGGGTGGCGTTGCCCCACCTGGTCGACCGGCTCGACGAGGAACTGGACTGGGCCAAGGTGCTCTCCCCGGGCGAGCAGCAGCGAGTCGCGTTCGCGCGGATCCTGCTGACCAAGCCCAAGGCGGTGTTCCTCGACGAGTCGACCTCCGCGCTCGACGAAGGACTCGAACTGATGCTGTATCAACTGGTCCGCAGCGAGCTGCCGGACACCATCCTGGTCAGCGTCAGCCACCGCAGCACCGTCGAACAGCACCACACCCGGGAGCTGAAGCTGCTCGGCGACGGCCAGTGGGAGCTCGGCGAGCTGGCGGCGCAGCGCGGCTAACGCCGCGCTGCGTGCTCTCCCGCCCGCCGCCCGAAAAACGACCCCTCCCCCAGCTGCGTGCCGCTGGCATACCCCTTGCCGTCCTGGGCGATGTTGCACGCACACGCGCCGGCGGCGTACAGGCCGGGGATCGCGCTGCCGTCCTCGCGCAGCACCTCACCGTCGATGGACACCTTCAGCCCGCCCATCGTGAACCCGGAGTACATCGCGCGGCCCAGTGACAGGTCGAACACCGCGAACGGCCCGTTGTCCTGTGCCGCAAGGTATTCGGGCTGCTTGTGGAAATCGGGGTCGACACCCCGGGCGGCATTGGCGTTGTAGCGTTCCAGCGTCGCGGTGAGGTTGCCCTCCGGGATACCGAGTGCGGACTCGATCTCGGCGACGGTCTCGTAGCCGTCGATGAACTTGATCAGCGGCATCTCCGGCATCTGCATGTGCGCCTCGTCGACCACCAGGTACGCGGTCTGCTCCGGCTGTTCGAGGACGAACGCCGAGGTGCGCGAATGGTAGGAGTCCTCGGCGACGAACCGGTGGCCGTCCTTGTTGACGATCACGCCGGTGAGCAGGATCTCCGGCGGGTAGGCCGCGGCGGTGATGAACAGCTGATCGAGGTTGGCGGCGACCCCGCCGGCCGAGACGCCGAGCTTGATGCCGAGCCCGTCGTCGTTCGGGTTGCCCAGGATGTACGGCGCGACCGTGCCGTGGTGTTTGGTCTTGCGTTCCTGGCCCAGGGCAGGCGTGTACTCGGCCACCATGTCGGCGTTCATCGCGAACCCGCCTGCGGCGATCACCACCGATTTCGCTTTCACCTCACCGGTTTCGGCGAAGTGTTTCCACCGCACCCCGACGACCTCGCCGTCGTCCCCGGTGACCAGCGCGGTCGCCCCCGTCTCGTAGCGGATCTGCACGCCGAGGTCGGCCGCGCGCTTGAGCAGCAGGTCGATCACCATCGCCGCGCCGCCCAGTTCGCCGGGCACCGGCACCGAGTGCCCGCGGGGAGCCGGCGTGGCCTGTTCGCAGAACGGCCACACCTTCTCGTTGCCGGTGTAGGACAACCCCTCGGTGCCCGGCGGCACCACGACCTTGCCCGGGTAGTAGCTGCGCTCGAACTGGAAGCCAAGGCTCTCAAGCCAATTGAAGTGCTCGACGCTGCCTTCGCAGTATGCGCGGATCTTGTCGTGTTCCGGGTCGCGCGACTGCGACACCAGGTACTTGTACATCTCCTCGGGCGTGTCCTCGTGTCCGGTGGCCTGCTGCACCGCGGTGCCACCACCGAGATAGAAGTGGCCGCCCGCCATCGACGTCGTCCCGCCGGCGGCTGCCGCCTTCTCCAGCACCAGGACCCGGGCCCCGGCCGCCGCGGCGCTGACGGCCGCGCACCCTCCCGCGATGCCGAACCCGATGACCACGACGTCGGCCTCGTCGGACCAGGATGTGACGTCACCGACGTGCACCGTGTCCGGGATGTTCTGGATACTCACTTCTGCTCCTGTTTGACGTGATCGAAGAACGCGCGGATTTCTGGTGGGATGTAGGCGAATTCGATGAACGGTACGCCCGCGTCCGCTGCGGAGGCGTAGGCGAACCGCATGCCGCCGGCCATCGTGCCCGCCATGACGATGTCGGCCTGCCCGACCGCGGCGTCGAACGCGTCGGCGTCGAAGGTTCTGCACACGTGGTGCAGTCCCGGCCCGCAGCGGTCGAGGAACTCGCGGTAGATGCTCGGGCCACGCACCGGGGCGATCACCTCGAGTTGGGTGTCGCCGGCGTAGCTGAGCGAGATGTCGGCGACGTGATCGGCGGGCAGCCCCCGGTAGGTGCAGGTGTCCGGACCGAAGTGCACCGCGGGCATGCGCACCCACCTGCGGGCGCCCAGCAACGACGTCAGCGCCGCCTCGGTGGCGGCGAGGTCGTCGGTCACCCAGGCGATCTGGACAGGTGTCTGGTCGGGCATCGCTTGAGAGGATATCGCCAGCCGCCCCGGCAAGCTAGAACGTGTTCTAATTCGAGCACAACAGCGCGGTCAGCAGCGCCACCTGCGTGTCGAAGAGCGCCGCGGGTTCGGTGAACGTGTCCGCGCCGTACTGGCCGAACACCTCGAGGCTGATCGCTCCGATGAGCCCAGCCCACAGCACCATGCTCCTGGCCACCACGCCGTCGCCTGCCTCGAAGCCGAACTCCTCGCGCAGGCGCGCAAAGTCACCCGAAAGCGGTTGGGCCGCAGCCGCATCCGTCGACGGTATGTCTCCGGCGGCGATGCCCGCGGCCACCACTGCCAGCAGCGAGCCGACGACCCGGGTGCCCGGTCCGACCGTCTTCTCCCGCGGGGCGTGATAGCCGGGGACGGGACTGCCGTAGAGCAGTGCCCAACAGGCCGGCTGCGCCACGGCCCACTCCCGCGCGGCGCGAGCCATCGCCGCGAGTCGGCCCCGCCAGCCCCCGGTCGCGGTGTCGCGGGCGCGGTCGACGGCGTCGGCGAGGTCGGTGTACGCATCGACGAGCAGCAGCGTGAGCAGCTCGTCACGGCTGGCGACGTAGCGATAGACCGCCGAGGACACCATGCCGAGGTCGCGCGCGATCGCCCGCAGCGACAGTCCCGCCGCGCCGTCGGTCACCAGGTGGGCCCGGCCGAGCTCGATGATCCGCCGCTCGATGCGGTCGCGGCTGTCCTGGCGCTTGCCCACGCGGCCAGTCTTGCATCTAGAATCGAGAGCAGTGCTCTCAAATTGTCTGCAGAACGGAGAAGGACCGATGACAGCCCGCTACGACGCACCCGGTCTCGGGGCCCGCGTGTTCAACGACATCGTCCGCCGGCTCGCCGAGACGGGCATCAGCATCCAGGGCAGCACCGCGATCCGGGTGCGCGGGCGCACCACGGGCCGGCTGCGCGGCGTCGTGGTCAACCTGCTGACCGTCGACGGCCGTCGCTATCTGGTCTCGCCCCGCGGGAACACCCAGTGGACGCGCAACGCCAGGGCCGCGGGGCGGCTCGAGATCGGACCGCGGTGGCGCCTCCGTACGCATCCGCTCGTGGAGGTCGGCGACGACGCGAAACCGGAGCTTCTCCAGCGCTACCTGCAGAAGTGGTTCTGGCAGGTCAAGGGCCACGTCGGGGGTCTGACCCCGGAGTCGACGCCCGACCAGATACGAGCGGTGGCGCCGTCGATCCCGGTTTTCGAGATCCGCTGACGCTAGGGCGCGGCGATCGCCGAGGCGGCGGAGATGGTGTCGGCCTGCGCCTGCTGACTGGCCACCTGCCACGAGATCGCGGCGGGCAGTGTGCCCCAGGTGCTGTTGAACAGGCCGATCAGCACGGTGCGTCCGTCCGGGGTCGGCGTGTACACCGGACCCCCGGAGTCACCCTTGCGGCTGACCACCCCGTTGGTCATCGTGAACCAGCCGTTGTTCACCGACTCGACGGTGCCGCAGCTCTCCCCGGTGACGACACCGAAATGGCACACGGGCATGCCCCGCACCGGCACCACCGCGGGATCGGTGACCAGCACCTTGCCGCCGGGCAGCACGTTGTTGACCGCGACGTGCGGGGCCAGGTGGATCACCTCCCAGTCGGTGATCTGGTGATTGGTGTCGATCGTCATGCCGTCGGGGGTGTTGTCGCGGAACGATCCCTGCGTGCCGATCACGGTGCCGAACTTGTCCGACACGGTGCCCGAGGCGCGGCAGTGGCCCGCGGTGTATCCGATCCGGGTCTGCGGGTCCACGTATCCGAGGGTGCACAGCACGGTGTCCTGGTGGATCTCCATGCCGGGGAAGACGAGGACGCCGGGCTGGGCGTGGGCGGGCGCCGACTGCAGCGCGAGCGCGAACGCGGGTGCGAGGACGGCCAGCAGCAACTGGAGCAACCGAGATGACGACCGAACAGACACAGCCCCTCCGCCCTACCCGTGATGATGATGTAACCAGCTCATCGCGGCGGGATAAAGGGTCGTTACAAACGGTTCAGGAGTCGAACCCGAGCCCGGCGGCATCGAGCGCCCGCAGCAGCAGGTTGCGCCGGCCGGCGGAATGGTCGGCACGATCCAGTGACCATCGGGTGGCCTGGATGCCGGCGCTGGCCAACGGCTCGGGCGGAAACGGCAACGGCTTCTTGCGCACCATCTCCAGCTCGGTGCGCGGTGTCGGTGTCCCGTCCAGCAGGTCAAGGCAGACGTCGGCGGCGAACCGTGAGGCGCCGACACCCAGCCCGGTGAAACCGTTGACGTAGGCGACGCGGTCCTCGCGGGCCAGCCCCCAGTGCGCGCAGAACCGCGTGTTGGTGTCGATCGCGCCCGCCCAGCGGTGGGTGAACCGGACGTCGTCGAGCTGCGGGAACGTGATGAAGAAATGCGCCGCGAGCCTGCGGTAGGTCTGCTGCCGGTCCTCGTAGGACGACCTGACCCGCCTGCCGAAGTGGTAGACGGCGTCGTAGCCGCCCCACACGATCCTGTTGTCCCGCGTCAGGCGGTAGTAATGGAACTGGTTGGCGCTGTCGCCGACGCCCTGTCTGCCGCGCCAGCCGATGCGGTCGCGCTGCGCGTCCGTCAGCGGTTCGGTGGCCAGCACATAGTCGTAGACGGGCACCGTGTAGAGCCTGTTGCGGCGCAGCAGGCTGGGAAACACGTTGGTCGCCAGCACCACGTGGCGGCAGGTGATCGCAGGCCCGTCGGTGTGGACGCGCAACGCGGCACCGCCGGAGTCGATCCGCGTCGCCGTGACGTGCTCGAACACCTCCACACCGGCCTCGCGGCACGCGCGGGCCAGCTCCAGCGCCAGCTTCGCGGGGTTGACGATCGCGCAGCTGTCCGGGCTCAACAGGCCCGCCCGGTAGGTCAGCGAATCGACTTCGGCACGCACCTGGGTTCGATCCAGGAGCCGGCCCTGTCCGTCGGCGGCCGCCTCGGTGAGCCATTCGACCTGATGGGCCTCGGTGGCCACGGTGAGCATGCCGGTGCGTTCCCACTCGACGTCCAGCCCGAGCTGCGTGATCTCGTCCTGCATGCCGTCGAGGTTCTCGCGGCCCATCGCCTCGAGGTCGTCGATCTCGTCGGGCCAGCGGGATTTTCCGTTTTCGTAGCCGTGCGTCAGGCTGGCGTCGACGAAGCCGCCGTTGCGCCCGGACGCGGCCCAGCCGATGCGGTCGGCTTCGACGAGGACGATGCGGCGGTCGGGATGACGACGGGCTGCGTGCAGCGCACTCCACAAGCCGGTGTAGCCGCCGCCGATGACGAGCAGATCGCAGGTGACGGGCCCGGACGGCGGCGGGAACTGCGGGCGCGGCATGTCCAGCCACACCGAACCCGTGGTGCTCGCGGCCAGTGCCCTGTCCACCAGCGCCCGGTCGACAGGGGCGTCGAAGACGGTCGGCACACCGCGCACACTACGGCGCGGCATGCGCCTCTGTCCTGGTCCCCGACGCCGCGGCGGGCTGCCATCCCGGTGGACCGAAGATGTACCCGAGCTTGGCGCGCAGCCCCCGCGCCGAGCGCACGTCCCGCCCGATCGCCACGTACTCGTGTGTCTCCAGTTTCCAGATGTTGAATGTGTCGACCGGTTTGGTCAGCCCGTAGCGGGGCCGGAACACCTCGGGCTGGAACGTGCCGAAGAGACGGTCCCAGATGATCAGGATTCCGCCGTAGTTCTTGTCCAGGTAGAGCTGGTCCATGCCGTGGTGCACGCGATGGTGCGACGGCGTGTTGAAGATGAACTCGATGGGCCGCCAGAGCTTTCCGATCCGCTCGGTGTGGATCCAGAACTGGTAGATCAGGCTGAACGAGAAGGACACGAACACCATCCACGGCGGAACACCCAACAGCGGCAACGGAATCCACATCAGGATCTCGCCGCTGTTGTTCCACTTCTGCCGCAGTGCGGTCGCGAAGTTGAAGTACTCACTGGAGTGGTGCGCCTGGTGGGTCGCCCAGATCAGCCGAACCCGGTGTGCCGTGCGGTGATACACGTAGAACAGCAGGTCCACCCCGACGAGCGCGATGACCCACGTGTACCACTGCGTGGCCGGCAGATGCCAGGGCGCCAGGTAGGCGTAGATGGCGGCATAACCCAACAGCGCGAAGAACTTCCACACGCCCATGGTGACGATCGACACCAGCCCCATCGACAGGCTCGCCCACGAGTCCCGGCTGTGGTAGGCGCCCGCGGCGGGACGGTCCTCGGCGTGCTCGAGTTTGCGCGCGGCCGCCCACTCGATGGTGAGCAGCAGCAGGAAGAACGGGATCGCGAACAGCACGGGTTCGCGCATCTGCGGCGGAAGGAAGTCCAGGAACTCCACGGCGAGCACCTCCGAGGTGAGTCTAAGGCCCTACAGGAAGCTCAGGACGTCATCGCCCCAGGCCCGGCGGACACCGGCGTCGAGGTCGTCGACCACGGTGTCCTGCTTGTCGATCACCAGCGTCGCGCGGTCATCGGCGCCGTACGGCCGCCACGCCGGGGCGCCACCGGGGGCGTCGGGCTTCCCGGTCGCGGCGAAGTTGACCCAGCGTGCCCGCATCCGCTCCGAGACCGCGGTCCCGGCCTTGCGGCCGCCGAGCGCGAACGTCGGATCCTTGCGGCCCGCCATCAGATTGCCCCAGACGAACGGCAGCTCGGTGGCGTGGGCGGCGTGCAGGCGCACGAGGCGGAGCAGCGGCGTCGAAAAATCGAAGCGGTAGAGGTACACCGGCGCGACGGAACGGTGCCCGTCGGCGAACCAGATCGACGGCATCCGGAAACCGAGATCACCGGTCAGGCTCAGGCCGCGGCCCTTGCCGCGCCCGCGGTAGGTGCCCTTGAGGACGTCCTCCCCCGGCAACCGGAGATCGGGTTGTTCGGCGGCGATCTCGGCGAACATCGTCTTGATGGACTCCGGCGCGATCGGCAGCAGCGGCGACTTCATGTACCGGAACAGCGCTGCCTCGTTCTTGTTGGTGCCGATGATCAGCGGCACCGGGTGGGTCAGACCCTTCCTGGCGGCGTTCACCGGGTAGTCCGGGATGAGGTCCCCGTCCACGGTCGGCGCGAACGCGAGCGTGCCCGGAGTGCGGGCGGGCACCTCGTCGAACACCGTCCGCGAGGCCGAAACCAGTGCCTCGATCGGCGCGTCGGCGAGCCGGTGCAGATCGTCGGGCCGGGCGCCGAGCACGTCCAGGAAGCGTTCGGCGACGCGCTGCGCGCGGCCCAGATCGTAGATCGAGGTGACCGGTGAGCTCTGTGCGATCGCCGCGCCGAACAGTCCGGCCGCGGCAGGACTGGCCAGCAGTGAGGTCACGATGCCGCCGCCGGCGGACTCCCCGAACACCGTCACCCGCCCCGGGTCGCCGCCGAACGCGGAGATGTTGTCCCGCACCCATTCCAGCGCGGCCAGCACGTCGCGCAGACCCAGGTTGGTCGCGAACCGGTCCCGGTCGCCGCCGAGCGTGGACAACTCCAGGAAACCCAGCGCGCCGAGCCGGTAGTTCACGGTCACCACAACCGCGTCGCCGCCGGTGGCGAGCGCGCGCCCGTGGTAGAGCGGCTGGCTGGCCGAGCCCAGGATGTAGGCGCCTCCGTGCACCCACACCAGGACCGGTTTGTCGTCGCCGGCCTCGGTGCCCGAGGGTGTCCACACGTTCAGCGTCAGGAAGTCCTCACCCTGTGGGGCGCCGAGGTCGATCGGGATCTTCGGATCGGTCGGCTGCGGGCACACCGGGCCGACCCCGCTCGCGTCGACGGGCTCGGACCACCGCTGCGGTGGACGGGGGGCGCGCCACCGGAGCTCGCCGACCGGCGCCGCCGCGTAGCGAACGGCGCGCCACGACTTCACGGTGCCGTCGTCGACGCCCCGAACGGGCCCGTTGGTGGTGTCCACGACGGGCCGGGCGGTTGCTGAGCTGCGGGTGGATGCATCCGCTGTCATGCCGGGCTCCTTCGGTCGATTCTGGTACGCCACTGTACCAGCGTGGGGTCCGCGATCAGGTGCGGCGCCGGGCGCCGAGCGCCCCGGCGAGCAGCACCAGGATCACCCCTGCGACCGGGACGGTGAGCAGGCCGGCACGCAGGCTCGTCGCGTCGGCGACGACCCCGACGATCAACGGGGCACCGAGAAACCCGACCCGCATCAGCCATGTCAGCACCGTGAGCCCGGTGCCGACCCGCAGACCGGGAAGTTCGTCGGCGGCGCGCATCGCCGCGGGCACCACGGTGGCCACGCCGAGCCCCGCGGCGGCGAACCCGACGATCGTGCCGGGCACCGTCGGGAACGCCAGGGCGGTGCCCATGCCGACCGCCGCGAGCACTCCCCCGCTGCGGGCCACGGTACGTTCGCCGAACCGGTCGACCAGTCGGTCACCGAGCATGCGCCCGACGAACATGGCTCCGACGAACGCGACGTAACCCAGCACGGCGACGGCGCCGGGAGCGCCGAGGCTGTCGCGCAGGTACAGCGTCGCCCACGAGCTGCCGGCGTCCTCGACCGTCGCGTCCGCCACCGCGATGCCGACCAGCGCCGCCAGCGTCAGCAGCACCGCTGCGCTCACCCCGCGCCCGTCAGGGTCCCGCCCCGAAGGATGGTCGTCATGGTCCGGGCCGTGCAGCAGGTACGGGTAGGCGGCCAGGGCGACGGCGCAGAACACCACCGCCGCGATGCCGAGATGGATCGACCGCGGAACTTCCAGTGCGATGGTGCCCGCACCCAACAGACCCCCGACGATCGCGCCGACGGCCCACACCGCATGCAGGGAGTTGATGATGGACCGACCGTAAAGGCGTTGCAGCCGAAGCCCGTTGACGTTCTGCGCGACGTCGGCGACCGCGTCGCACGCACCGGCTGCGAACAGCGCCACGGCGAACAGCAACGGTGTGGTGGCCAGCCCGGCGACCACGATCAACAGCGCCAGCGCGATGGTCGTGGCGATGACGACGCGGGCGCTCTGGAACCGCCGGATCAACGCCGCGGCCGCAGGACCGGCCACCAGCGCGCCGGCCGAGAACGACGCGACGGCGGCGCCGTAGACCGCGTTGGACATCGCGAGGTCGGTTTTGATTTCCGGATACCTGGGCAGCAGGCTGGCGAACAGCGCGCCGTTGGTGAGGAACAGTGCGGCGACCGCGACCCGAGCTGACGCCATTGCAGCGACCCTACCGGTGCCGTCTCGACGTTTGCGCAGCCGCTTCACAGGGCAAGATTGGCGCCATGTCGGATGACTCGGATGTGCCCGCGGAGCTGGTCGACCTCGCGCACCGGTATGGGGTGGCGAGTGCGTACACGGACTGGACGGGGAGATCGGTCCCGGTGTCGGCGTCCACGCTGATCGCGGTGCTCGAGGCGCTGGGCGTCCGGGCCGCCACCGACAGCGACCGTGCCGAAGCCCTCGCCCGGCACGATCGCGATCACTGGGCCCGCCGGCTTCCGCCGTCCATCGTGGGCCGCACCGGCGCGACGACACCGTTCTGGGTGCACGTCACCCACGGCGATCCGGCACGGCTGTGGTTACGACTCGAGGACGGCAGCGTGCGCACGGGTCTGCGTCAACTCGAAAACAACAGGCCCCCTTTCGATCTGGACGGCAGACTGGTCGGTGAGGCCAGCTTCGAGCTGCCCGCCGACCTGCCGATGGGTTACCACCGGCTGTACCTGCAGGTGGGTGAGTCCGACGTCAGCACCACGGTCATCGTGGCGCCGGCGAGGCTGTACTGCGCCGACCGGCTCGGCCCCGGCCGGGCGTGGGGTCTGGCCACCCAGCTCTACAGTGTGCGGTCCCGGAATTCGTGGGGTGTGGGCGATCTGACGGATCTGACGGACCTGGCGGTGTGGTCGACGGCGCGATACGGAGCGGGCTTCGTGCTGGTCAATCCGCTGCATGCGGCCGCGCCGATAGCGCCGATGGAGCCGTCACCCTACCTGCCGACCTCGCGCCGGTTCGTCAATCCGATGTACCTGCGGGTGCAGGCGGTGCCGGAGTTCGCCTATGTCCGGCACCGCAGCCGGATCCGCAAGGCCCAGACGCAGGTGCAGACCCGCGCCGACAGGTCACCGCAGATCGACCGGGACGCCGCGTGGACGTCCAAACGCGCGGCGCTGGAGACGCTGTACCTGGTGGAGCGGTCCGCCGGCCGGGAGATCGCCTATCGGGCGTTCCAGCAGCGGGAAGGGCGCAGCCTCGACGATTTCGCGACGTGGTGCGCGCTGGCCGAACAGTACGGGGCCGACTGGCGGCAGTGGCCCGAGGAGCTGCAGCATCCGCGCAGCGCGGCGGTCGCGGCGTTCGTCGACGAGCACCCCGCCGAGGTGGATTTCCACCGCTGGCTGCAGTGGCTCGTCGACGAGCAGCTCTCGACCGCGCAGGACCGCGCGGTCCAGGCGGGCATGGAGCTGGGCATCATGCACGACCTCGCGGTCGGCGTGGACCCGAACGGCGCCGACGCGTGGGCATTGCAGGACGTGCTGGCGCTGGGTGTGACCGCGGGTGCGCCGCCGGACGAGTTCAATCAGCTCGGTCAGGACTGGTCGCAACCGCCGTGGCGGCCCGACCGGCTCGCCGAAGCGGCGTACGAACCGTTCCGGGCGATGGTCAGCGCCGTGCTCAGGCACGCGGGCGGGGTGCGGATCGACCACATCATCGGGCTGTTCCGGTTGTGGTGGATTCCCAAGGGCGCGTTGCCGACCGAAGGCACCTACGTGCGGTACGACCACGAGGCGATGATCGGGATCGTGGCCCTGGAGGCGCAGCGGGTGGGCGCCGTCGTCGTCGGCGAGGACCTCGGAACTGTGGAGCCGTGGGTTCGGGACTACCTGCGGGACCGCGGCTTGTTCGGCACGTCGATCCTGTGGTTCGAGAGCGACCGGGACGGCGACGGTGGTCCGCTGCCGGCCGAGCGGTGGCGGCAGTACTGCCTGTCGGCGGTGACGACCCACGACCTGCCTCCGACGGCCGGGTATCTGGCGGGCGAGCATGTGCGGTTGCGTGACGAACTCGGCCTTCTCACCCGCCCGGCCGAGGAGGAGTTGGCCGGTGACCGCGAGCATCAGCAGGCATGGATGGCCGAGCTGCGCCGGGTCGGCCTGCTCGGCGAGGAATCCGACGACGTCGACGAGGTGGTGCTGGCCCTGCACCGCTATCTGGGTCGCACGCCGTCGCGGTTGCTGTCACTGTCGCTGGCCGATGCCGTCGGCGAGGTGCGGACCCAGAACCAGCCGGGAACCACCGACGAGTATCCGAACTGGCGCGTCCCGCTCGCCGGCCCGGACGGCAGGCAGGTCCAGTTGGAGGACATCTTCGAAGACCCGCGCGCCGCAGCGCTCTGCGACGCGATGCGGGCCGCGGTGAAGCCGCGCTAAAACGGCGGTGGGTCGTCGCCATAGTCGGGTGGGGGTCGTTCGGCGGCGGGGGCGCGGTGTTGTTCGAGGGCGCGTTGGGCGGCGTTGTAGTCCCGCTCGGCCTTGATCCGTGCGGTGTTCTCGGCGGCGCGGGTGCGTCCTCGCCGCGGCATTTTCGCGGTCCGGCCGGGATCCGGCGGCGGCTGGCTCATCGGCGGTAACTCCGCGGTGCTGGTGTCCCAGGCTGGGAAGAACAGCCGGCTGCCTGGCACCGTGGTGTATCGCTTGCCGGCCGGGGTCGTCCAGATCACCGTGCCATCAGGGAGCTGCTCGTCGCGCCAGCCGTCGCCGAAGGTTTTCGCCAAATGATGGCTGCGGCATTTGCAGTTCAGATTCGAGGCATGGGTGGGCCCGTAGGGCCAGGGCACCACATGGTCGATATCGCAACGCTCGGCCGGCACCGTGCACCCGGGAAAGCGGCAGAACAGATCCCGGGCCCGCACGAACGCCGCCAGCCTGGCCGACGGCCGATACTGCGGTTCGGGATCGGGCCCGGGCAGCCACAGCGCCTTGATCGCCGCCCCACCCCGGATCGCCTCGGCCA
>NZ_LMVQ01000587.1 GCF_001545925.1 Mycobacterium sp. NAZ190054
CCGGCCGCGGCGATGTTCGTCTTCTACTACTCGGTGCTCTCCGAGGTCACCCCGCCGACCGCGCTGGCGGCCGTCGGCGCCTCGGCGGTCACCGGGGGCCGCGCGATCCCGACGATGTGGCAGGCATTGCGGTACGCCGCACCGGCGTTCCTGGTACCCATCGCGTTCGTGGTGACCACCCCGGGGGAACACCTGCTGGGCCGCGGGGCGGTGGTCGGGGTGCTGTGGACGTCGGCCGCCGCCTGCGTCGGCATCGTCGCGCTGTCGTTCGCGGCCGGCGGCTGGGCGCTCGGTGTCGGCGCACTCGGCCCGATTCCCCGCGCGCTGAGCGCGGTTGCCGCGCTGCTGTTGCTCTTTCTGCACCCCGTCACGATCGCGGCGGGGCTGGCGTGCCTGCTCGGCGCAGTCACGCTGACCTTCATCACCGACAAGAGGAGACCGACATGAGACGTGCGAGCAGAATTCTGGCGGGATTCGCGGCCGTGGTGTGCGCCGCCGGCGCGACGGCCGGTTGCGGCGGCGGCCGTCAGGACACCCCCACCGCCGACTCGGGCGGCGAGATCAGCTGCGAGGTCGGGTCGGACACCCGGGTCAGCATCGCCACCGGCAACTCGACGGGCGTGTACTTCTCGCTCGGAAACGCCTTCGCCGAGCAGATCTCGGCCGCCACCGGGGGCACGGTCAAGGCCACCGCCGCGGAGACCGGCGCGTCGGTGCAGAACATCGAGCAGCTGGTCGGCGGCAGCTATCAGGTGGCGTTCTCGCTCGCCGACACCGCCGCCGACGCCGTAGAGGGCAAAGGCAGCTTCGACGGCGAAGAGCAGCCGGTGCAGGCGCTCGCGCGCATCTACCCGAACTACACCCAGGTCATCGCGCGCACCGACAGCGGTATCACCTCGATCGCCGACATGCGCGGCAAGCGGATCTCCACCGGCTCACCGGGATCGGGCACCGAGGTCATCGCCAACCGGTTGCTGGAATCGGCCGGCCTCGATCCCGCGACGGACGTCGCCGCGCAACGCCTCGATCTCACCAAGACCGTCGACGGGATGAAAGAAGGCGCCATCGACGCGCTGTTCTGGTCCGGCGGCCTACCCACCCCGGGCATCACCGATCTGCTCACCACAGCGCGCAACGAGGTGGTCTTCCTGGACGTCACACCGCAACTGGGCAGGATGAGCGAGATCAGCCCCGCCTACGAGGAGGGCGTCATCCCCGCGGCCACCTACCAGTTGCCCGCCGACGTCAAGACCATCGTCGTGCCGAACATGCTGCTGGTGCGCGACGACCTCGACGCGAACCTGGCGTGCGTCCTGACCCGGACGCTGTTCGAGAGGAAGCCCCAGTTGGAACAGGTGGTCAGTGCCGCCAGAGGCATCAGCCTGGACAGTGCCCGCGACACCGACCCGGTGACACTCAACCGTGGCGCCGCGCACGCGCTGGACCAGCTCGGTGCGGCTGGCTAGCGGTACCGGCGAACCTGCAGGTCAACCTGGGAATTCCCTGTCAGCCGCCGATTGACAGCCGATGGTTTGACGGGCTAGATGTATGACACGCGGCACGTGATGTGTCACGCGCACGGCTTCCCTGGTGGGCCGGTGGACGGCCTGATCGGGGGCGAGGGAAGTGGCAGCTGCCGGACGGTCGGGGATCGGCCGGATCATCCGGGCCCTCGCGGTTCCCATCGTCCTCGGCTGGGTGCTGCTGACGGTGGTCACCAACGTCGCGGTCCCGTCCCTGGAGAAGGTCGGCGAAGAACACACCGTCGGGATGAGCGCCAACGACGCACCGTCGCTGGTGTCGATGAAGCGCGTCGGCGCGAACTTCGACGAGTTCGACTCCGACAGCAGCGCGATGATCGTGCTCGAAGGCCAACAGCCACTCGGCGACGCCGCGCATCGTTACTACGACGAGCTCGTCGACAAGCTCGAGGCCGACACCGCGAACGTGCAGCACGTCGCCGACTTCTGGGGCGATCCGCTGACCGCGTCGGGCGCGCAGAGCACCGACGGTAAGTCCGCCTATGTGCAGGTGTACCTGCAGGGCAACCAGGGGGAGCCGCGCGCCAACGAAGCCGTGAAGGCGGTGCGTGAGATCGTCGACGGCACCCCGGCGCCGCCGGGAATCAAGGCGTACGTCACCGGCGGTGCTCCGTTGGTCGCCGACCAGCACAACGCCGGCGACGAGAGCGTCTTCCGTGTCACGCTGATCACCATCGGCGTCATCGCGGTGATGCTGCTGATCGTCTTCCGATCGGTGGCCACCATGGTGCTGATCCTGTTCATGGTGTTCGCCGAGCTCGGCGCGGCCCGCGGCATCGTCGCGTTTCTGGCCGACGCCGAGATCATCGGACTGTCGACGTTCGCGACCAGCCTGCTGACCCTCATGGTGATCGCGGCGGGCACCGACTACGCCATCTTCCTGATCGGCCGCTACCAGGAGGCCAGGGGAGCAGGTGAGGACCGGGAATCCGCGTACCACACCATGTTCCGCGGCACCGCACACGTCGTCCTGGGCTCCGGTCTCACCATCGCCGGGGCGATGCTCTGCCTGAGCTTCACCCGGCTGCCGTACTTCCAGACGATGGGGGTGCCGTGCGCGGTGGGCACATTCGTCGCGGTGCTCGCGGCGCTGACCCTCGGGCCCGCCGTGGTGGTGATCGGCAGCCGGTTCGGGCTCTTCGATCCCAAACGCGCGATCAGCTCGCGCGGCTGGCGGCGCATCGGGGTGTCTGTGGTGCGCTGGCCGGGACCGGTACTGGCCGCGACGCTGGCGCTGGCACTGGTCGGCCTGGTGACCCTGCCGGGCTACAAGACCAACTACGACGCCCGCGACTACCTTCCTGAGGACGTCCCCGCCAATGTCGGCTACGCCGTCGCCGACCGGCACTTCGGCAGCGCCCGGATGAACCCCGAGCTGTTGATGATCGAGAGCGACCATGATCTGCGCAACCCGGCGGACTTCCTCGTCATCGACAAGATCGCGAAAGCCGTCTTCCGGGTGCCCGGCGTGGCACGGGTGCAGACGATCACCCGGCCCGACGGCAAGCCCATCAAGCACACCACCATCCCGTTCCAGATGAGCATGCGTGGCACGACGAACCGGCTCAACGAGAAGTACATGCAGGACCGGATGGCCGACATGGTGGTGCAGGCCGATGCCATGCAAACGAACATCGACACGATGACGACGATGCAGAGTCTGATGACGCAGATGTCGGTCACCACGCACGACATGGTGCTCAAAACCAAGACCACGGCGATCGACATCGCCGAAGTACGGGACAACCTGGCCGATTTCGACGACTTCTTCCGGCCGGTACGCAACTACTTCTACTGGGAACCGCACTGTTACGACATCCCGGTCTGCTGGACGATGCGGTCGGTCTTCGACACCCTCGACGGCATCAACCCGCTGACCGACGACATCCAGGAGTTGGTGCCCGACCTGGAACGTCTCGACGCGCTGATGCCGCAACTGATCGAGTTGTTGCCCAGTCAGATCGAGACCATGCGCACCATGCAGGCGATGATGCTGACGATGCGGCAGAGTCAGAAGGGCCTGCAGGACCAGATGGCGTCACAGTCCGAGGACGCCGACGCCATGGGTGAGGCGTTCGACGACTCGATGAACGACGATTCCTTCTACCTGCCGCCGGAGGCGTTCGACAACGACGACTTCAAGCGCGGCATGGAGAATTTCCTCTCGCCGGACGGCAAGTCGGTGCGATTCATCATCGCCCACGAGGGCGACCCGGCCACGGTCGAGGGGATAGCCCACGTGCTGCCGATCAAGACGGCGGCCAAGGAGGCGATCAAGGGCACCCCGCTGGAAGGTTCGACCGTGTACCTGGCCGGCACGGCGGCCACGTACAAGGACATGCGCGACGGCGCCTTCTACGACCTGCTGATCGCCGGGATCGCCGCTGTGACCCTGATATTTCACCATCATGTTGATCATCACCCGCAGTGTCGTCGCGGCGGCGGTGATCGTCGGCACCGTATTGGTCTCTCTCGGAGCGTCTTTCGGATTGTCGGTGCTCCTGTGGCAGCACATCCTCGGGTTGGAGCTGCACTGGATGGTGTTGCCGATGGCGGTGATCCTGCTGCTCGCCGTGGGTTCGGACTACAACCTGCTGCTCGTGTCGAGGTTCAAGGAAGAGCTCGCGGGGGGTTTGAAGACGGGCATCATCCGCGCGATGGCCGGTACCGGGTCGGTGGTGACGTCGGCCGGCCTGGTGTTCGCGTTCACGATGGCCTCGTTCGCGTTCAGCGACCTCAAGGTGATGGCGCAGGTCGGCACCACCATCGCGCTAGGCCTGTTGTTCGACACCCTGATTGTGCGGTCGTTCATGACGCCGGCGGTGGCGGCGCTGCTGGGGCGGTGGTTCTGGTGGCCGCAGCGGGTGCGCAGTCAGGCGTCGCAGCGGCGGCTGGCCGCGATCAGAGGTTGACGCGGCGGGCCAGCTCGCCGATCACGGTGGAGTCCAGTTTGACGAGCAGCTCGCCGGCGTCCTCGAAGACCTCCGTCGCACCGGCCTCGCGCAGTTCGCCCCGGGACACCCCACCGCTGAGCACGCCGATCGACGGCACACCGGCCCGTCCGGCGGCTTCGCAGTCCCAGACCGCGTCGCCGACGAACACCGCGTCCCCGGCGGTCACGCCGGCCCGGTCCAGCGCGACCTGCACGATGTCGGGTTTCGGTTTGGCGGTGTCGACATCCTGCGACGACGTCACCGCCGCGACCACGTCGTCGCAGTCGAGAACCTCACGCAGGATGCGCAATTCGTCCTCGGGCGCCGACGTCGCCAGCACCACCTGCAGTCCCAGCCGTGCCACCCGGCGCAGAAGGTCCCGTGCACCGGGCAGCGGAGCAAGCAGGCCTGCGGTCTCCTTGTAGAACTCGCTGTGGCGGTCCTTGAGGCCGTCGAGCACGCGCTGGCTCGCGTCGCCGGTGAGGGTCCGCACCAATGTGGTGCCGTCCATGCCGATGCAGCGGTGGATGCGCCAGCTGTCGGCCGGGACGTTCTCCGCGTCGAACGCGCGCAACCATGCGTACACGTGTAGGTAGTTCGAATCCACCAAGGTGCCGTCGATATCGAAAAGAACAGCCGGGGAAGGGGTTTCGCTACGCACGGCCGGGGACCGATCCGGAGGCGGCGCACGCCGGTTTCCACTGCGAACTCATGGGTCGGGGCATTACCCTCCACGCGTCCGGCTCAAACTCGGCGGTGGTTCCGCTACTCACCGCTGCCGGCCCCGCCGGACTCCGAGTTGCCCGCCGGCTCGTCGGCCGCAGCAGTGCCTGCGTCGTCCTCGCCTGCGGGGTCTCCGCTGTCCTCGCCCGCGGTGTCCGATGCCGGCGCGTCGGGTTCGTCGCCGGCGCCGTCCTGCGACCCCGCTGCAGGCTGCTGGTCGTCGGCGTCGGGACCGGGCTCTTCGCCTGGTTCGCCTGCGGCACTGGGGTCGTCGTCCGCCGAGGGCGACGGCGGCGACGGTGCGGCGGGTTTACCGGTCGGCGGAGCGGGGTCATCGGGCGGCGGCACGGTCGGTGTCGGCTCGTCGCGGGGACCGGGTGCTCCACCGGCCCCGGGATTCGGCAGCTCGGTCGCGCCCACACCTTCCGCGGAGGGCCCGGCGATGGTGCCGCCGATCTCCTGCAGAGAGTCGATCAGATGCGCCACCGGCCCGGTGACCTGATCGGCGACCGGGGCTTCGACCACCGGGGTCAGCAAGCCGTGGTACGTGTCGTCCACCCCGTCGACCCGGCCGTTGAGAAATCCGTCCACGATCCGCGCCGGGATGTTGGTCGCGGCGCCGAACGCGCCGACGACATCGAGATCGAGCAGCGCCTCGCCGACGTCGACGGTCCCGGAGCCGGCCGCGACCACGCCACTGGCGATCGGCAACGCCAACCGGACGATCACGCTGGCGGCGGTGCGGTACGGCTCGCCCGAGCCGACGACCTTGGCCAGGTTGAGCACGGGCGTGGTGAGGGCCCCGACGACCGCCTCGAGGACCGCCACGACATCTTCGTCGCCGACGGCGTCGCCGATCACGGCCAGGGCGGCGTACTGGTTGTCGGCCACCGCGTCGACGATCGGGAGGGGCGCGGCCAGGTACTCGCGGAGCCGGTCGCCGGCATTGGCCAGCGAGCGCATCACCACCTGCGGGTAGTACTCGAAGGGGTTGGGTGCCGCGGTGAGGTCGACGGCCGAGTTGGTGACCCGGACGTCGGTGAACGCCGGACTCGGCTCAAGGGGGGCGACGGCGATGACGCCCACGCCGACGACGGCGACCCCGGTCGTCACCCATGGGCGGATCGAACACGGCATCGCGCACCCCCAGCTGTCGATCCCCGCGGGACGCCACGCGGTCGCCGTCGGTGACCAGTTCCTCAAACTAACTCAGACGCAGGTCAATGCGTAAGTCTTTGCGCCAAGCTGCTCGGTGCGGGTCGGCGTGTCGGCGGCAATTCCGGCGCGCCGGGCTAGGTTCCCGCGTGTTGGGTAACCTTCGCCCATGACCGCCGGAGGAAGTGGGGGCACCAGGTGAGCGGAGGCTTGTTCGCGCTGCTCGACGACGTGGCGGCGCTGGCGCGGTTGGCGGCGGCTTCCGTCGACGACATCGGTGCGGCCGCCGGCAGGGCGACGGCGAAGGCCGCGGGCGTCGTCATCGACGACACCGCGGTCACGCCGCAGTACGTGCACGGCATCGCCGCCGAGCGTGAACTGCCCATCATCAAGCGCATCGCGATCGGGTCGCTGCGCAACAAGGTTATTTTCATCCTGCCCGCCGCGTTGCTGCTGAGCCAGTTCGTGCCGTGGTTGCTGACACCGATCCTGATGCTGGGCGCGACGTATCTGTGCTTCGAAGGCGCGGAGAAGGTCTGGGGCCTGATCCGCGGCCACGACGCACACGGCGCGCCCGCGGCGGCGGCAGGCCCGGACGCCGAGAAGTTCATGGTGACCGGCGCGATCCGCACCGACTTCATCCTGTCTGCCGAGATCATGGTCATCGCGTTGAACGAGGTGGCCGATCAGCCGTTCGTGCCCCGATTGCTGATCCTGCTCGTGGTGGCCGTGGTGATCACCGCCGCCGTGTACGGAGTCGTCGCCGGGATCGTCAAGATGGACGACGTCGGTCTGAGCCTGACGCAACGCTCCTCGGCGTTCGCGCAGAAGGTCGGCCGCGGTCTGGTCGCCGGCATGCCGAAGCTGCTGTCGGCCCTGTCGGTCGTCGGCACGGTGGCGATGCTCTGGGTGGGTGGCCACATCCTGCTGGTCGGTACCGACGAGCTCGGCTGGCACGCGCCGTACAGCCTGGTCCATCACGGCGAGGAGTACGTCCACCACGTCGCCGGTGTCGGCGGGGTACTGGGGTGGCTGGTCAACACCGCCGCCTCCGCGGTGATCGGCCTCGTCGTCGGAGCGCTGGTCGTGGCCGTCATGCACGTGCTGCCGTTCGGGCGTAAAGACAAGCACTGAGCGTTCAGGTGTAGGCCCAGGGGTCGGCGAACCGGCTGTCGAAGGCGGCCCGACGAATGGCCAGTTGACTGCGGCGCTGTGCGGCGGTGACGTACTGGGTCGTCGGCGGCAGCACCGCGGCCAATTCGGGTAGCGCCACCACACGCGCGGTCACCGTCGGGGTCACCGAGGATCCCAGATCCAGGTCCTGGAATCGCAGCGACAGCGTCCCTTTGTTCAGGCCGCCGGTCGACACCCAGTTGTGCACACCGGGGTCGGCGGGCGAGATGACGAACGTGTAGGACCCGTCTGGATTCGGGCGCGCCTGGGCGTTGTTCAGACTGGTCTGCGCGTCCCAGTAGTTGTCGGTGATCGTCCACAGATTGGTGACCGGGACGGTGAAGTAACGGGCATTGCCCGGCGTCACGGTGACGACGAGTGCCTGATCGTCCCGCAGGTCGAAGTAGCCGGCGCTCTGCAGCTGCGTGGCGAGGAACTCGGCATTGCGCGACGGGTTCCTCAACACGTTGGCGGCCAGTCGCTGACCGGTGTCCGGGTCGGTGGTGGCGACCTTGATGTACTTGGACTCCATCCCCAGACCGAGCGCCATGATCACCGCGGTGAACGCTCCGCGCAGGATCCGCGGGGGCTCCTTCATCGGCGGGATCAGCGACACCAGCGTGGTCAGCAGCCGGCTGTTGGTGACCATCGGGCCGAGACCGGGGATCGCGAAGCCTCCCAGTTGACTGAACAGGCTGTTGCGCGGTCCGGACAACCGTTCGATGCTCAAGGTCATCGGCGACTGGGTTGTCCAGTCCGACAGTGTGTTTCGGACCGCGATCAGCGTGGTGTCGGCGGTCAGCTGCAGGTGGTTGCGCTGCCCGGCGGCAGCGGGCGCACCGCTGACGGTGATGGTGAACGAGCCGTCGGGTGCGATGTCGATGTCGCGTCCGCTGAGATTGTCGGCGGTGATACCGGAGAGGCCGGTCAGCACGCTGAAGTTGGTGTCCGCGGGACGTCCACCGACGAACCGGCCTCTGATCACATAGGTGGAGGTCATGTTGACCCCCATGAAGCGGTACACGGTATCGGGATTGTCGTAGAGGATGCGTGAACCCTGAACGTCGCGACCGAACCAGGAGTGCGGCGGCGCAACCTGAGTCACGACCGTCGGCTGCATCGGGTTGAGCAACTGTTGCTGGAACGCCGCGCCCATGGCGTACTCGTCGACCGAGCGGCCGAGCTGACGCAGGTTGTCCCAGTCGGGTCCGCCGATCTGGTCGTACTGGCGGTTCGCGGTCGCCAGCCACCCTGCGCCGAGCACAAACTTCATCAGCCGCACCGGCCAGGTCTGCACGGTCTGGGCGGCGATGCGTTCGGCCTCCAATTGCTGCTCGGTGGCCAGCGGGCTCGTGCCCGAGGCGGACGGCGCGGTCGCGGTGGACGGTGCGGTCGGTGCTGCCGTCGGGGCCGTTGTCGGGGCCGGAGCCGCCGCCGGGGAGCCAGGATCCGCCTCGCGGCGCGCGGATCCGGCCAGGGTCCACACCGCGGCCGTTTCGGGGTTGCCGGGGTCCCCGGTCAGGTCGTCGGTGTCGGCGGAATCCGTGGTGTCCGTCCCGTGGCGCGCGTCCGCCGCGGCCGTGGTGACGGTGACCGACGTTCGTGCGGCGTGCACCGGCTGGTCGAGCGGGTACCGGTCGCCGGAATCGGCATCGTCGGTCGCCGCGTCGTCTTCGTCTGCCTCGCCGGCGGCGGCCTCGTCGATGTCGTCGGCCTCGTCGATGTCGTCGGCTTCCTCGTTCTCGTCGTCTTCGTCGACGGTGTCGTGGCCGGTTGCGCCCTCGCCGGTCGTGCCGTTGTCGGTTGTCGCACGGGGCGCTTCCGCGCTCGCCGTCCCGTCGTCCGCGGCTGCGACAGCGGGGCCGTTGGCGATGGCGAGGCCGATGCCGAGCGCGATTGCGAGTCCGCCGACACGGCCGATGAACCGAGCGTGTCGCGAGGACGGGATGACCAGATCGAGCGGCATGGTGTTCACCGGCGGCGTCCTTCCGTGCTGACCCTGCCCGTACGGTAGCGCCGCCGACCTCCCGATCTCGCCGAACTCGCATTCCCGGCGGTGGTTTCGGCGATCGATTCCGGCCAGCGGACGCTCAATTTCTGCCAGCCGAAATGAACCCGTGGGGGTGCTGGTTTAACCAGTCAGATCACCACGATCGACCACCACCACCACCGAGTCGAGACCGCGCGATTCGCTCCACGGCTTCCGACCCATCACCGGGAAGGACACCCCTCATGAAGAACATCACCATCGCCACCGCTGTCGCTGCCGGCCTGTCCGCCGCGGTCGTCGGGTTGGCCGCTCCGGCGGTCGCCGCCCCGACCGGGGGCAACGCCGATGCCACGATCAGCCAGCTCGAAGCCCAGGGCAACCGGGTCGTGGTCAACCGGCTCTCGGATGCCCCGTTGAGCGAGGCAAGCGTGGTCGGGATCCACAAGGGCGGTGACATCCGCTCCACGGTCCGCGACTACCGCTACGACCGCACGTTCCAGAACAGCGTCACCGGCAGCGTCTACTACGTCGACGTCCGCTAGCTTCCCGGGTGACAGGGCCACCTCCAGCAGGAGGTGGCCCTGTTGCTTGTACGGTCAATCCTCGCTGCTGGCCCGATCTCCGAGGAATGCCAGCAGCCGCGGGTCGGAGCTGGTGAAGCGGCCGGCTTCCTCGCCGCCGTCACAGCGCAGCAACGCCACCGTCGCTTCGGACGCGGTGCGGCCGATCACCCGCCACACCGCGCCGGCGTCGACCCACCGTTGCAGTTCGGCGACGCGGTCGTGGTCTTCGTCCATGACGTCACCCTCTCACCTAAGCTGCGCGGTGTGCATGGTGCTCTCGGCGTCGCCATCGCAGCGACGTTCATCTGGCTGGGCATGGTGCTGGCGATCTCGTTCCTCGAAGCGCCGCTGAAGTTCCGGGCCCCCGGTGTCACGCTGCAGATCGGGCTCGGGATCGGGCGGCTGGTGTTCCGTGCGCTCAATGTCTGCGAGGCGGTGCTGGCGGCGACGGCGGTGGCGGTCACGCTGATGGCCGGCGACGCGACGGCAGCCCTGGTCGCGCTGATCGTCGCGACCGTGATGCTGGCCGCCCAGATGATCTTCGTGCGGCCGGCGCTGACCCGGCGCTCCGACCAGGTGCTGGCCGGGGCCGAGGGGCCGCGTTCCCGAGCGCACTACGTCTACGTCGCGCTGGAACTGGTGAAGGTGATCGCGCTGATCGCCGGCGGCGCGCTGCTGCTGACCTAGCCTCGGAATGTAGGCAAACCTGTCCTCACCTGCTCCGGTAGGCTCTGCGGTCACGATGACTGACGCGCTGCCCATCCTGCCCAGGGAACTCACCGAGATCAGCGACGAGGTGCGCGCCGTGCCGCCGCCGCCGATCCCGCATCTCGACGACCCGTACGAGATCAGGCTCGTCGACCCGGACTCGGACGCGGCGATGATCTCGGAGTGGATGAACCGTCCGCACCTGGCCGAGGCGTGGGAATACGACCGGCCCGTCGAGTGGTGGCACGGCTACCTGCGCGCGCAGCTGGCCGGCAGGTACTCCCGCCCGCTGATCGGCACGTTCAAGGGTGCGCCGCACGGCTACATCGAGGTGTACCGCGCCGCAAAGGATTCCATCGCGCCGCGCTACGACGCCGACCCGCACGATCTCGGTCTGCACGCCGCGATCGCGGACCTGGACATCGTCAACCGCGGTTTCGGGCCGATCCTGTTGCCCCGGCTGGCCGCCAGCCTGTTCAAGATCGAACCGCAGTGCCGGCGCATCATGTTCGACCCCGACCACCGCAACACCGGCGCCCGCCGGTTGTGCGAGTACGCCAGATGCGACTTCCTCGGCGAACACCAGATGTCGAACCGGCGGATGGCGCTGTACGCGCTGAACCGGCCTGCCTAATCGGAAGGCGGTGTGCCGCCGATCATCTCGGTATAGCTGTCGAAGTCCGGTTTCATCGCCGCTGCCACCAGCTCCCAGAGCACCTCGTCGGTGCCGCCGCCGACCCGCGCGAGCTTCATGTCACGCCACCACCGGCCCAGCGGGGTCTCGTTGACGAGGTAACCCGAGCCGCCGAAGATGTGCATGCACTCGGAGAGCACTTCCTCGCCCAGCCGGGCCGCGGTGACCTTCACGGCGGCCGCCGCGCGCAGGTCCAATCGTCCCTGTGCGGCAATGCCGGTGAGCCCGTGGCGGAGCAGGTCGACCCGGGCCTGCAGGTCCGCCATCCGCAACCGCAGCGCCTGATGCTCGAACAGGGTCGCGCCGAACTGCCGCCGCTGCACCATGCGGGCGTGGGTGACGCCCAGCACGCGTTGACACGACGACGCCACCTGCCCGGCGATCGACATGCGTTCGTGCGCAAGCCCCCACGAGATCGCGGCCAGCCCGGTCCCCGGCCGCGCCACCAGGTGGTCGGCCGGCACCCAGGTGTCGATGTGCACGGCGGCGGTGTCCAGCGGTCCAGCACCGACCTTGTGGTACGGGGTCTGCACCTCGACCTGGGTGGTGGGCACGGCGATCACCAGGACGTTGCCGTGCCTGCTGGCGGGATCGTGGTCCACTCCGCGGGCCACGACGATGATGTGGTCGGCGATGGGGGACAGCGAGACGAACTTCTTGACGCCGCGGACGTGGAATCCGTCACGGACAGAACGCACCTCGGTCTCGACGATCTGCAGGTCCGAGCCGCCCGATTCTTCGGAGGCGCCGATGCACAGCACCGCCTCGCCGTCGATCGCCCGCTCGCACACCGTCTTGAGGTGATCCGACTTGCCGAACCTGCGCAGCACCGCGATCGCCGAATCGTGCAGGCTCACACCGACACCGATGCCCGCCGAGCCCAGCCGCCCGAGCTGGAACGCCAGCTCGTTGAGCTTCGCGACATCGGGATGCTGGCCGCCCGCCGGGCCCCACTTGCTGCGGAAGACCCCGGCAGCGCCGAGGTGCTCGATCAGCTTCCTGGGAAAGCGTTCGGAGGCTTCGGCTTCGGCGGTCCATGCGGTGACCTTGTCGTCGAACACCTCCGCGAGCAGATCGCGGTAGGCGTCGACGTCGGTGGACACGGTCATACCCGGGCGGCCTCCAGATCTCGTTTGACTTCCAGGCGTCGCAGCTTGCCCGAGGACGTCCGCGGCAGCGAACCGGGTGTCAGGAACACGACGTCGGCGGGAACCACTCCGCACTGGGACGCGACGCGTTGCACCACTTCGCTTCTCGCGCCCGCTTCGTCGGGACCGCGGAACTCCGCGGCGATGATCAGGCCCTGCCGGGCCGAGTCGCCGTCGGTGCCGACCGCGACGACGGCGCCGTCACGCACGCCGCGGACCTGTGCGGCGACACGCTCGACCTCGCTGGGGAAGATGTTGCGGCCCGCGACGGTGATGAGTTCCTTGACCCGGCCGCACACCACCAGACCGTCGTCGGTGACATAGCCGAGGTCACCGGTGCGGAACCACTCGCCGGCAGGCAGGGGATCCTCGCCCAGGTAACCGGTCATCATCGACGTGCCGCGGATCTCGACCTCACCGATCGTGTGGTCGCCGGCCCGGCCGGAATGCTCGGATTCCGAGATCCGCAGCTCCATGCCGGGAATGGGCCTGCCGAGCACGGCGTGGCGGCGCACCGCGTCGGTCACCGGGTCGACGATCTCTTCGACCACCAGCCCTGTTCCGGGTCCGGGGGAGGTGACCGCGCAGGTGGATTCGGCCAGCCCGTACGACGGTGCCGCGGCCCGCGGGTCGAGGCCGAACCGGGCGAGCTCGTCGAGGAACAGCTGGAAACCCTCACAGTCGATCGGCTCGCCGCCGTTGATGGCGAACCGCAGCCCGCCCAGGTCGACGTCGGGGACCCGGCGCGCGTACTTGCCGATCACCGAGTACGCGAAATTGGGTGCGGCCGTGAGGCTTGCGCGGCTCTCCGACAGCCAGCTCAACCAGCGGAACGGCGAGGCGGCGAACGCGGCCGTCGGTGCGACCCACATCTCGGCACCGCTGAGGAACCCGGTGAGCAGGAACGTCAGGCCCATGTCGTGGTACAGCGGCAGCCAGGTCAGCCCGACGTCCACGGTCGGGTCGACCGCCGTGTGCTGCAGCAGCGCGGTGACGTTGTTCATCACCGCCTCGGGCGAGAGCAGCGCGGTGCGCGGTGTGCCGGTGGAGCCCGCGGTGCCCTGCAACACCGCAGGTGTGCCGTCCGGTTCCGGTTGCGGCGTCAGCGTGGTGGACCGCTGCGCATGCCCGGCCTCGGACACGTCGTGGACGGTCAATCCGGTTCCGTTCCCGCGCAACAACTCCGGGTAAGCGCCGTGGGTGAAGACCTGTGTGACACCGATGCCGGCGAAGCGTTCGGCCGTGGCGTGGGCCCACTGCCGATCATCGGCGCCGCGGACGGGACCGGGGAGGATGGACAGCGCGCGTCCGGCCAGCCAGGCGCCGTGGATCGCCGCGACGAACTCCACGGTGGGCTCCCCGACGAGGCCGACGGCGCCGTCGGGCCCGTTCAGCACCCGCTCGGCGATGTTCTCGGCGCGCGCGTGCACTTCCGGCCACGGGTGGCGGTTCCACTGTCCGCTGGTGCGGTCGAGGAGGATCAGGTCGCGGGGCGATGAGGTCATCGCCCGCGACAGCGCCGACGCGAGCGCGCTCACTGGGCTGCGGGCGTCTTCGCCAGGATGGCCTGTTCGAGATCGCCGACGGTGTCGCAGGTGAGCAAATCCTCTTCCGACAGCGCGACCCCGAGCTTGTCCTCGATGGCGACCATGCCGACAGCGAACGCCACCGAGTCCAGGCCGACGTCGTCGATGAGGCGCGAATCCCGCGTGACCCGGGTGATGTCGACGTTCAGGTCGTCGCGCAGGATCTCCTCAAGGGCGGCGCCGACGCCGGGCGGTGGTGACGTGGTCATGGCGGCAGAGCTTATCCCCTCGGCTAAAGATAGGCTACCCTCACTCTCGGTGGTCGTCGGCGGGGCGCAGGTCGCCGAAACGATGTCCGGAGTGGACCTCCAGCATCCCCGGCAGCGGCTCGACGGTCACCAATCCCTCCCGTTCGGTGAGTTCGTCGACGAGCGGGTATGTCGCGGCGATGTCGGCTGTGGTGCCCGCGATGATCGTGGACACCGGGGCGTGGCGGGTGACCTGCAGGAACCGGTCGCCGTGCGGCGCCTGGGCACCACGGAAACCTCGGATCGCCCGTATCACGGTGGCGCCGCCGGCGGGCCCGGACTCCTCGAGTCGCCGGATCAACGCCCGGTGAACGGGCCGGCCGCCGCGGCGAGGGGCTTCCTCGGTCAGCACCGTCAGCTGCTGAAAGGGTCCGTCTGTCGCCGCCGGGGTCGCCAGGTGGCGTCCGGCGGCCTTGCAGAGGGTGGTCGCGGTGACGCTGAACACGATCTCAGGCAGCACGGTCCGGAGTTCGTCGATGGCCGCGGCGGCCTGGGCCGATGTGCCGACCGCGACGATCGACAGCGGGACGTCGGTGTTGCCGCTGAAGAACTTCGCGCGGCGCCGTTGCCCGCCGAAGGTGCCGTCGACCCCGAGGTAGACGTCGCCGGACAGGAAGCCGAGCCGCCGCAGCACGTCGCACACCGCGACGTAGCCGACGGTGCCGGCCACCCGGTGTTTGCGTCCCAGGTGAAGCGTCAGGCGCGCGCCGGTCGTCTCCTCGGCCCGTCGCAGGCCGCCGCGCTCGAGGGTGAGCATCCCGCTGGCGATCAGTTGCGCCGCGTCGTCGGCGAGCGCGCGGATCCGTTCGGCGCGGTCGGTGGCCCAGACCGTCACCGGCGGATCCTCGGACAGGCTCAGCGTGCGGTCGCTGCGCACCACGTGGCTCGGACCGAACCCGGCGATGGCGCGCAGCACCACGCTGGTCGCGATGCGGTGCTGTTCGCACAGGTCGGACAACGCGTCGGCGACGAACCGGTGCCCGGTGCGCTGCCGTTCGGCGAAGTAGGCGCGCAGCGTCAGCATCTCGCCGTTCACAGCAGCGCCCCCAGCGACTGGCCCAGCACCGCCGCGGCGAGGCCCAGCACCACGCTGATCACCAGATTGCCGAGGGCAGGCCAGATCTGGCGCTCCTCGGCGAGCCGTTGGGTTTCCAGCATCCACGTCGAGAACGTGGTGTACGAGCCGACGAACGCGGTGCCGGCCAGCATCGCCACCTCGGCGGGAAGGGCCATCCCGGCCAGGAAACCGAGCAGCAGCGCACCGCTGATGTTGACCGCCAGCGTGCCCGCCGGAAACGAACCGGTCACCCGCCGCGACACGGCCTTGTCGAAAGCCAGCCGCGCGACCGCGCCCAAGCCGCCGAGGAGGACGACGCCGGCCCACACCAGCGCGCTCATCCGCGCAACCGGACGCGACGGGTCAGGGCAGTCGCGAGATACACCGCGACGAGCCCGGCGGCGATGCTGGCGGCGGTGTACCCGGCGGCCAGGCCGTAGTGGCCGTGCTCGACCATCTTCACCGTCTCGACCTGCATGGTGGAGAACGTGGTCAGCCCCCCGCACAGCCCGGTACCCAGGAACGGGCGGCGGTAGCTCGACACCGGAAGCCGTTCCAACAGCCGCGTGACGAACATGCCGAGCAGAAACGCGCCGAGGACGTTCACGGAGAAGGTCGGCCAGGGCCACCGGCCCGGGTCGGGCGCGGCCAGTTCCTCGAAGCCTGCGCGCGCCAGCGTGCCCAGCGCACCACCGGCGAACACGGCGGCCAGTTCTCGCCGGTCGTGGGCCATGAGCGAAGTATGCCGCCCCGAAGGCGATCCAGCGGGTCACCAGGGAGCAGAATCGACACCATGGCGACCAACCCCCGCGCCGGTCAGCCGGCACAACCCGAGGACCTCATCGACATCGCCGCGGTGGTGACGGCGTACTACAGCGTCACGCCCGACCCGGAGAACGTGGACCAGCAGGTGACCTTCGGCACTTCGGGGCACCGGGGCTCGAGCCTGGACGCGGCGTTCAACGAAGCGCACATCCTGGCCACCACGCAAGCCATCGTGGAGTACCGCGCGGCGCAGGGCACCACGGGTCCGCTGTTCATCGGCCGCGACACCCACGCGCTCTCGGAGCCGGCCTGGACCTCCGCGCTGGAGGTGCTCGCCGCCAACGACGTTGTCGCCATGATCGATTCGGCCGGCCGCTACACCCCGACCCCGGCGGTCAGCCATGCGATCCTGTCGTTCAACCGCGGCCGTGAAGGAGACCTCGCCGACGGCATCGTGGTGACGCCGTCGCACAACCCGCCCCGCGACGGCGGGTTCAAGTACAACCCGCCCAACGGCGGACCCGCCGACACCGACGCCACGAGCGCCATCGCCAAGCGGGCCAACGAGATCCTGCGCGACGGCCTCCGGGACGTGAAGCGCATCCCGCTGGCCCGCGCGTTGCGTACCGCCCAACGGCACGACTACCTCGACGCGTACGTCGCCGACCTGCCCGACGTCGTCGATCTGCACGCCATCAGCGCCGAGGGGATCCGCATCGGCGCCGACCCGCTGGGCGGGGCCAGCGTCGACTACTGGGGCGCGATCGCCGAACGTCACAACCTGCAGCTGAACGTCGTCAACCCGCTCGTCGACGCGACGTGGCGGTTCATGACGCTCGACACCGACGGCAAGATCCGGATGGACTGCAGCTCGCCGAACGCGATGGCCTCCCTTATCGCCAACCGGGACCACTACCAGATCGCCACCGGCAACGACGCCGACTCCGACCGGCACGGCATCGTCACCCCCGACGGTGGCCTGCTCAACCCGAACCACTACCTCGCGGTGGCCATCGACTACCTGTTCGCGCACCGCCCGGAGTGGGCGGCCGAAACCGCGGTCGGCAAGACGGCGGTGAGCTCGTCGATCATCGACCGCGTCGTGGCCGGGCTGGGCCGCACACTGGTCGAGGTGCCGGTGGGGTTCAAGTGGTTCGTCGACGGGCTGATCGGCGGCAGCATCGGCTTCGGCGGCGAGGAGAGCGCGGGCGCGTCGTTCCTGCGCCGCGACGGCTCGGTGTGGACCACCGACAAGGACGGCATCATCCTGGCGCTGCTGGCGTCGGAGATCCTCGCGGTGACGGGCTCGACGCCGTCGCAGCGCTACGCCGAGCTCGCCGAGCGGTACGGCGCGCCGACCTATGCCCGCATCGACGCCCCGGCCGACCGCGAGCAGAAGGCGCGGTTGGGCAAGCTGTCACCGGAGCAGGTGACCGCGACCGAGTTGGCGGGGGAGCCGATCACCGCGAAGCTGACCGCCGCGCCGGGTAACGGGGCGCCGCTGGGCGGGCTGAAGGTGACGACGGAGAACGCCTGGTTCGCCGCGCGGCCGTCGGGCACCGAGGACGTGTACAAGATCTACGCCGAATCATTCCGCGGCCCCGAGCATCTCGCCGAGGTGCAGGACGCTGCCCGCGAAGTGGTGAGCAAGGTCATTTCGTGAGGTCGCCCGCAGAGGGCGAGTGTCGACCCGCGACCAAGCAGCGGCTGCCCCGCGAAGTCTGGGTGCTGGTCGCCGCCAACTTCGTGGTCGCGCTGGGCTACGGCGTGGTCGCCCCGGTGCTGCCGCAGTACGCCCGCCATTTCGGGGTGAGCATCAGCGCCGCGACGTTCGTCATCACCGCGTTCGCGGTGATGCGTCTGGTCGGGGCGCCCCCGGCGGGCATGCTCGTGCAGCGGTTGGGGGAGCGGCGGATCTACATCAGCGGCCTGCTGATCGTCGCGTTGTCGACCGCGGCCTGTGCGTTCGCCGAAACCTATTGGCAGCTGCTGCTTTTCCGTTCACTCGGCGGCGTCGGCTCGGCGATGTTCACGGTGTCGTCGCTGGGCCTGATGATCCGGATATCACCGTCGGACGCACGCGGTCGGGTCGCCGGGCTGTTCTCGTCGGGCTTCATGGTCGGCTCGGTGGGTGGGCCCGTCCTGGGCAGTCTCACCGCGGGGTTCGGCTTGTCTGCGCCGTTCCTGATCTACGGTGCCGCGCTGTTGGTCGCGGCGACGGTGGTGTTCGTCAGCCTGCGCAAGTCCGCGGTGGTCGGGCAGCCGGCCGACGACACCGAGACACCCGTGCCGTTCCGCACGGTGTTCCGCCACCGCGCCTACCGCGCGGCGCTGTTCTCCAATTTCGCGACCGGGTGGGCGTCGTTCGGGCTGCGCATCGCGCTGGTGCCGCTGTTCGTCGTCGAGGTGC
>NZ_LMVQ01000588.1 GCF_001545925.1 Mycobacterium sp. NAZ190054
AGCCGGTCTTTTTGATGAAAGCGGCCGCCAACCGCGACCCGCGCGCGTTCACCGACGGCGAGACCTTCGACATCACCCGCGACAGGACCGAGGCGCAGAACCTGGGCCTGGGCTACGGCATCCACAGTTGCAGCGACCGGGCCCCGGAGAGGACCGCCACCGTGCCACGCGGCAACGACTCCGGAAGCAGTTCAGCCAGCGATTCGTGCCTCGGCAGCAAAGAATCCGGAGCCGGTGACGGGTCGGACGCGGCCGCCGCCGCGCGCCGAGAGCCGCCCACCTTGCTGGACACCGACGCAATCTGTCTGCGAAGCTGTTCCACCTGCTCAGCACGTGTGACGACACCCCGGGTCGAGCTTTTGGGCGTCGTCACAACAGCACCTTTCACCCCATCCGAACCATCTGTTTTTCGAAACTTTGTTCGATGGAGCCAGTAAACACCCCCCCACCGACAGCGTCAACAAGACCCCAGGCGGTCGAGGAGTGACGCACTATCCTGCGGTGCGTGCTTGACGAACTCTGGGCCGCGGCCACCCGGCACCGATTCCTCGACAGCGTGCGGGACGGCACCATCACCGACACCGACTTCAACCGATGGCTGGTGCAGGACGCGGTGTTCGTCGCCGATCTGCTCACATTCCAGGCCCGGCTGCTCGCCCGGGCGCCGCGTCCCGCCCAATCGACGCTCGCCGGAGGATGTTCGGCGCTGGTGGCCGAGCTCGACTGGTTCGACGCGAAGGCATCCGGACGCGGCATCGACATGGACCGGCCGCCGCTGCCGGCGACGCTGGCCTACCGGGATCTGCTGCAGCGTCTCGATTCTGCGCCCTACGAGTCCGCCATCACCGCGCTGTGGGTGATCGAGAAGGTCTACCTGCTCTCCTGGACCACCGCGTCCTCGCAGTCATCGCCGTACCGCGAGTTCGTCGAGCACTGGACCGATCCCGGCTTCGCCGACTACGTCCGGGCGCTCGGCGATCTCGCGACGCCGGCCGGTCACGACGACGTCATCGCCGAGGTGCTGTCCCATGAGGTCGCGTTCTGGGACATGGCGCTGAGCGGGGAGTAGCTACTCCCACTCGATGGTGCCCGGCGGCTTGCTGGTGACGTCCAGCACCACCCGGTTGACCTCACGCACCTCGTTGGTGATGCGGGTCGAAATCCGTTCCAGCACTTCGTAGGGAATCCTCGTCCAGTCCGCCGTCATCGCGTCCTCGCTGGACACCGGACGCAACACGATGGGATGGCCGTAGGTGCGGCCGTCGCCCTGCACCCCCACCGACCGGACGTCGGCCAGCAGCACCACCGGGCACTGCCAGATCTGGTGGTCCAGCCCGGCCGAAGTCAGTTCTTCGCGGGCGATGGCGTCCGCGCGGCGCAACGTGTCCAGGCGCTCGGCGGTGACCTCGCCGACGATCCGGATTCCGAGACCGGGCCCCGGGAACGGTTGGCGCGCAACGATTTCCTCGGGCAGGCCGAGTTCGCGGCCGACCGCTCGCACCTCGTCCTTGAACAGCAGCCGCAGCGGTTCGACGAGTGTGAACTTCAGGTCGTCGGGCAGGCCGCCGACGTTGTGGTGGCTCTTGATGTTGGCGGTGCCCGAGCCGCCGCCGGACTCCACCACATCGGGGTAGAGCGTGCCCTGCACCAGGAACTCCACCTCACCGCCGGACACGTCGACAGCGTCGCGGACCGCGCCCTCGAACGCCCTGATGAACTCGCGACCGATGATCTTGCGCTTGCCCTCGGGGTTGGTGACGCCCGACAGCGCATCCAGGAACCGGTCGGCCACGTCGACGGTCACCAGGTTGGCGCCCGTTGCGGCGACGAAATCGCGCTGCACCTGCGCCCTTTCACCCGAGCGCAGCAGGCCGTGGTCGACGAACACACAGGTCAGCCGATCCCCGATCGCCCGCTGCACCAACGCGGCCGCCACCGCGGAGTCCACACCGCCGGACAGGCCGCAGATCGCCCGCCCGTCACCGATCTGGGCGCGCACCTGCTCGACCAGCGCCTCGGCGATGTTGGCCGGTGTCCAGGCCGCATCGATGCCCGCGAACTCGTGCAGGAAGCGGCTGAGAACCTGTTGGCCGTGCGGGCTGTGCATCACCTCGGGGTGGTACTGCACGCCGGCGAGCCGGCGGTCCCGGTTCTCGAACGCCGCCACCGGCGCCCCCGCACTCGTCGCGACCACTTCGAAGCCGTCCGGTGCGGCCGTCACCGCGTCGCCGTGGCTCATCCACACCGGCTGTGTCTCCGGCAGGTCGGTATGAAGTTGCCCGCCAGCCACTTTCAGCTCGGTACGGCCGTACTCGCTGGTGCCGGTGTGCGCGACCGTGCCGCCCAGCGCCTGCGCCATGGCCTGGAATCCGTAGCAGATCCCGAACACCGGGACGTCGAGGTCGAACAGTCCGGGATCCAGCTGGGGGGCACCCTCGGCGTAGACGCTGGCCGGCCCGCCGGACAGCACGACCGCCCGCGGGTCGCGCGCCTTGATCTCCTCGACGGTGGTCGTGTGCGGGATGACCTCCGAGAACACCCGCGCCTCACGGACGCGCCGGGCGATCAGCTGCGCGTACTGCGCGCCGAAGTCGACGACCAGGACGGGGCGGGGGGCTGCAGATTCCACCCGGACAGTCTAGTGATGCGGGTCAGAACTGGGTGGCGCCGAGATCGACGGCCACCCGGCTCGCCGTGACGAACCGGGATTCGTCGCTGGCCAGCCAGCACGCGGCGTCGGCGATGTCCTCGGGTTCGGCGATGAAGTCGGGCAAAAACGGCGTGACCATGTTCATCAGACCGGGGTTGGTCTCGTTGGCGCGTACCAGCGCGGCCATCATGTCGCCGGTGCCCATCGGCGTGTTGACCGCTCCGGGATGCAGGCTGTTCACCCGGATCTTGTGTTTGCCGAGCTCGGCGGCGAAGGCGCGGGCCAGTCCGGTCACCCCGTGCTTGCTCGCGGTGTAGTGCACCATGAACGGCTGCATCTTGATGCCGGCGGCGGAGCTGATCAGGATGATCGAACCGCCACGGTCCCCGTCGATGATGTGCTGGGCGCCGGCCATCACGGTGTTCCAGGTGCCGGTCAGGTTGATGTCGATGACATCGCGGAACGACTCCGGCGTGGTTTCGTTCCACGCCTCGGGAACCGTGATGCCGGCGTTGGCGACGATGATGTCGAGCCGGCCGAACTCGGCCACGCCCTTGTCGACGGCCGCCCGCAACCCGTCGAGGTCGCGGGTGTCGACGGCGGTGGCCAGGATGCGCCTGCCGGTGGCCTCCACCAGTCGCACCGTCTCGGCCAGATCCTGTGGCGTCGCCGAATCGTAGGGCACGCTGGGCGGTAACGGCCCGGCCAGGTCGACGGCGATGACATCGGCGCCCTCCCTGGCCATCCGCACCGCGTGGGCGCGGCCCTGGCCGCGGGCCGCTCCGGTGATGAAGGCGACCTTCCCGGTCAGCCGTCCGGTCATCGACCCTCCTTGGCTTTCTTCTGCTCGGCTTTGATCAACCCACCGCCGATGATGAGGCGCTGGATCTCGCTGGTTCCCTCGTAGAGGCGCAACAGGCGGACTTCCCGGTAGATCCGCTCGACCGGGACCTCGCGCATGTAGCCGGTGCCGCCGTGCACCTGCACCGCGAGATCGGCGACGTTGCCTGCCATTTCGGTGCAGAACAGCTTGGCCGCCGACGGCGCGATACGCCGGTCCTCACCGGAGACCCATTTGCGGGCGGCGTCGCGAACCAGGGCGCGCCCGGCCATGACGCCGGTCTGCTGGTCGGCGATCATCGCCTGCACGAGCTGGAAGTCCCCGATCGGGGTGCCGCCCTGGGTCGCACTGGCGGCGTACGCCACCGACTCGTCGAGCGCGCGCTGTGCGGCGCCGACCGCCAGCGCCGCGATGTGGACCCGGCCGCGCGCCAGCGACGTCATCGCGGCCCGGTAGCCCACGTCCTCGCTGCCACCGACGAGCGCGCTGCTGGACACCCGTACGTCGGTGAACGTCACATCGGCGGTCCACGCCCCCTCCTGGCCCATCTTCGCGTCCTTGGGCCCGACCTGGACCCCCGGCGCGTCGGCAGGCACCAGGAACACGGCGATCCCCGCGCCGCGCTCGTCGGCCGGCCGGCTGCGGGCGAACGTCACGAACAGATCGGCCGTCGGCGCGTTGGTGATGAACCGCTTCTCGCCGTTGATGATCCAGTCGTCACCGTCGCGCACGGCCTTGGTGCGCAGACCGGCCGGGTTGGATCCCGCACCCGGTTCGGTGAGCGCGAAGGACGCCACCACCTCTCCGGACGCGATGCCGTCGAGCCAGCGGCTCTTCTGTTCGTCGGTCCCGAACCCGACCAGCACCTGACCGGCGATGCCGTTGTTGGTGCCGAACATCGATCGCAGCGCCAGCGACGTGTAACCGAACTCCATGGCCAACTCGACGTCCTGGGCCAGGTTCAGCCCGAGTCCGCCCCACTCCTGGGGGATCGCGTAGCCGAACAGGCCCATCTTCTTCGCCTGGTCGCGCAGATCGTCGGGCACCTTGTCACCGCTGAGGATCTCGGTCTCCCGCGGCACCACGGCCGTGCGGATGAAACTGCGCGTCTGCGCCAGGATCTCCTGAAAATCGTCGTCGCCGACTTCGTGGGTCATCGCGCTCCTCTACCCCGACAGGTTTCAGGTATCGTATATCCAATAGCAAAAGCGGGGTGCCGCCCCGTGCCCGGAGCCAGAAGATGGGTGGACAGGTGTCGTTGCTCTCAGGTCAAGTCGCGGTGATCACCGGAGGAGCTCAGGGGCTGGGCTTCGCGATCGCGCAACGGTTCGTCGACGAAGGCGCGCGGGTGGTGGTCGGCGACGTGAACCTCGACGCCACCGAGGCGGCCGCGGAGAAACTGGGCGGCCCGGACGTGGCCCGCGCCGTCCGGTGCGACGTCACCGACTCCGCTGAAGTCGAGGCGCTCGTCGCGGCCGCGGTGGACAGTTTCGGATCCCTGGACATCATGGTCAACAACGCGGGCATCACCCGCGACGCGACGATGCGCAAGATGACCGAGGAACAGTTCGACCAGGTGATCGCCGTGCACCTGAAGGGCACCTGGAACGGGCTGCGGGCCGCCGCGGCGGTGATGCGGGAGCAGAAGAGCGGCGCGATCGTGAACATGTCGTCGATCTCCGGCAAGGTCGGGATGGTCGGTCAGACCAACTACTCGGCCGCCAAGGCCGGCATCGTCGGCATGACCAAGGCGGCCTCCAAGGAGCTCGCCTACCTCGGGGTCAGGGTCAACGCCATCCAGCCGGGCCTCATCCGGTCGGCGATGACCGAGGCCATGCCGCAACGCATCTGGGATTCCAAGGTGGCCGAGGTCCCGCTGGGCCGTGCCGGCGAGCCCGAGGAGGTCGCCAACGTCGCGCTGTTCCTGGCGTCGAACCTGTCGTCGTACATGACCGGCACGGTCCTCGAAGTCACCGGCGGACGGCACCTGTGATGCGCGATGCGGTCATCTGCGAACCCGTGCGCACCCCGATCGGGCGCTACCACGGGATGTTCACGTCGCTGACCGCCGTCGAACTCGGGGTCACGGCGCTGCAGGGGCTGCTCGCCCGCACGGGCGTCGCGCCGGAAGCCGTCGAGGACGTCATCGTCGGGCACTGCTATCCGAGCATGGAGGCGCCCGCGATCGGCCGGGTGATCGCGCTGGACGCGGGGCTGCCGGTGACCGTTCCGGGCATGCAGATCGACCGCAGGTGCGGCTCCGGGCTGCAGGCCGTGATCCAGGCGGCCATGCAGGTCGCCTGTGGCAGCAACGATCTCGTCGTCGCCGGCGGCGCGGAATCGATGAGCAACGTGGTGTTCCACTCGACCGACATGCGGTGGGGCGGCGCACGGGGCGGCATCACCGTGCACGACGCGCTGACCCGCGGGCGTACCACCGCAGGCGGCAGGAACTATCCGGTGCCGGGCGGGATGATCGAGACCGCGGAGAATCTGCGGCGCGAGTACGCCATCCCGCGTCAGGAGCAGGACGAACTCGCCGTGCTGTCGCACCAGCGGGCTGTCACGGCGCAGAAGGACGGGCTGCTGGCCGAGACGATCGTCCCCGTCACCGTCAAGCGCCGGTCCGGGGACGAGGTCATCGACACCGACGAACATCCCCGCGCCGACACCTCGGTGGAATCCCTGGCCAAGCTCAAACCGATTCTGGGCAAGTCGGATCCGGAGGCCACGGTGACGGCCGGGAACTCGAGCGGCCAGAACGACGCCGCGTCGATGTGCCTGGTGACCACACCTGAGAAGGCCGACGAGCTCGGGCTGCGCCCACTGGTGCGGATCGTGTCGTGGGGCGTCGCCGGGGTCGCCCCCAACGTGATGGGCATCGGCCCCGTCCCCGCCACCGAGGTCGCACTGGCCAGGGCCGGACTGAGCCTGGCCGACATGGACCTGATCGAGCTCAACGAGGCGTTCGCCGCCCAGGCGCTGGCCTGCATGCGGGAGTGGAAGTTCACCCCGGCCGACCTGGACCGCACGAACGTCCACGGCTCGGGCATCTCGCTGGGGCATCCGGTGGGGGCCACCGGCGGCCGGATGCTCGCCACGCTGGCCCGGGAGCTTCACCGCCGCGACGGCCGCTACGGCCTGGAGACCATGTGCATCGGCGGCGGGCAGGGACTGGCCGCGGTCTTCGAGAGGGTGGCCCGGTGACCAGACTGGCGCAGACACTGGGGCTGACCGAGTTCCAGACCGAGATCGTCTCGACGGTAAGGCAATTCGTCGACAAGGAAGTCATCCCTACCGCACAGGACCTCGAGCACGCCGACACCTATCCCCAGGCCATCGTCGACGCGATGCGCGAGATGGGCCTGTTCGGCCTGATGATCCCCGAGGAGTACGGCGGGCTCGGGGAGTCGCTGCTGACCTACGCCCTGTGCGTGGAGGAACTCGCCCGCGGCTGGATGAGCGTCTCCGGGGTGATCAACACCCACTTCATCGTCGCGTACATGATCCGCCAGCACGGCACCGATGCGCAGAAGAGCCACCATCTGCCGCGGATGGCCACCGGCGAGACCCGCGGCGCGTTCTCGATGTCGGAGCCCGAACTGGGGTCCGACGTGGCGGCCATCCGGACCCGGGCCCGCAACAACGGCGACGGCACGTACACCATCGACGGACAGAAGATGTGGCTGACCAACGGCGGCAGTTCGACGCTGGTCGCCGCGCTGGTGCGCACCGACGAGGGAGCCGACAAACCGCACCGCAACCTGACCGCGTTCCTGGTCGAGAAGCCGACGGGGTTCGGCGAAGTCGTGCCGGGGTTGACCATCCCCGGCAAGCTGGACAAGCTCGGCTACAAGGGCATCGACACCACCGAGCTGATCTTCGACGGCTATCAGGCCAGGGCCAGCGACATCCTCGGCGAGGCACCCGGGCAGGGTTTCTTCCAGATGATGGACGGTGTCGAGGTCGGACGGGTCAACGTCTCCGCCCGCGCCTGCGGTGTCGGTATCCGGGCGTTCGAGTTGGCCGCCCGCTACGCCCAGCAGCGTCAGACATTCGGCAAGCCGATCGCCGAGCACCAGGCCATCGCGTTCCAATTGGCCGAAATGGCAACCAAAGTCGAGGCCGCCCACCTGATGATGGTCAACGCGGCCCGACTGAAGGACTCCGGCGAACGCAACGACGTGGCGGCAGGCATGGCGAAGTACTTCGCCAGCGAGGTGTGCGCCGAGGTCACCCAGCAGAGTTTCCGCATCCACGGCGGTTACGGCTACTCGAAGGAGTACGAGATCGAGCGGCTGATGCGCGACGCACCGTTCCTGCTGATCGGCGAGGGCACCAGCGAGATCCAGAAGAACATCATCAGCAAGCGACTGCTGGCCGACTACCGGATCTGACGCGCGTGAGCATCCCCGACTTCGCCGCACGGCCACAGCTGACCGAGGATGTGGCGCGCCTGGTCCGGCGGCGGATCTTCGACGGCACCTACCCGGCGGGCCAGTTCATCCGCCTCGACCAGCTCGCGGCCGAACTCGGCATCAGCGTCACCCCGGTGCGGGAGGCCCTGTTCGGGTTGAGCGCGGAAGGGTTGCTGACCCAGCAGCCACGCCGCGGCTTCGTGGTGCTGCCCGTCACCCGCCGCGACATCGACGACGTCGCCGGGATTCAGGCCTACATCGGCGGTCAGTTGGCCTCGCGTGCGGCGGGTCAGATCACCGACGCCCAACTGGCCGAACTCGAACGTGTCGAACGCCAGCTGGAGGCGGCGTACGCCGATGGTGATCACGAGCAGGCGGTGCGGCTGAACCACGAGTTCCACCGCGGCGTCAATCTGGCCGCGGAATCCCCGAAACTCGCCCAATTGATGGGCCAGATCACGAAATTCGCGCTGGAATCGGTGTACCCGACCGTCGAGGGCTGGCCGGAGCAGTCCATGCGGGATCATCGGCGGATCTTGGCGGCACTCAAGGCGCACGACGGTGAGGCTGCCCGCACCGCGATGGCCGAGCACCTGTGCGCGGCGGCTCAACCGCTCACCGAACATCTCGCGCGGAGGGGTGTGCTGGACTGACAAGGCCGGGCGCTGGGCCGGCCGGTCAACGTGATCGCCAGGGCGCCGGCGGTTCGGCGTACCCCCCGAGGCCGAATCCTTCGCCGCCGACGATCACGTTGATTCCCCCGAACACCGGCCACGCTAGCCGGAAAACATTACGGCTGTCTGTCGCCCGAACGACCGATTATCGGTCAGTAGAGGTCGTGCAGGCTGAGGATCCCGTCCTCGATCGCGCGTGCCAGCAGCGCCGACTTCGTCGGGGCGGGCCGGCCCACCCCGGCGTACTTCGCGCGGGCCCGCTGCAGGTGGGTGCGCACGGTGGTCGGAGCGATGAACAACCGCTTCGCGACGAGATCCTTGCTCTCGGTCTGGAACCACGCGACCAGGATCTGCTTCTCCCGCTCGTTGAGCTTGATCCGCCCCACCGTGCTGTCGTTCAGCATGGCCTTGCCCATCCGGGGACCCACATACGGCGTCGCGGTGTGCGCGCAGTGGACGGCCTCGATCAGATGGCGCTTGCCCTCGGACTTGACGAGGTAGGTCACCGCTCCGAGGTCCAGGCACCGCAGGATCACCTCATCGGTGGTGATGTGTGAGTAGACGACGACCCGCTGGTCTCGATCGGCCAGATCGGACAGCGTCTCGAAGTCAGGCCGGTGGCCTTCGACCTGTAGATCGAGCAGCACCACGTCGACGTCGGGGCTGCCCGCCGGGTACTTGGTGAGGTACTCGGCCGGCCGCGTGAAGCTGTCGACGACCTCGATGGGCGGGTCGGCGTCCGCGCTCCACGCCTGAATCCCCGCATGAACGACGTCGTGATCGTCGATGATGACGATCCGCACCGGTCGCCGAGCGCCGTCCTCGCCGGACATCCCCCGTACCTCCCCCCGATGGACACTCTCTGACGAATGTCCACCTCCCTGCGGGTATTTAATCTCAGCCCTCCGACGGCTGCGACAGAAAAACCCGGCGAAGTTGCGGAATCTGATCGCGGCGGCGGAATTAGTACGTTTGACCGACACGAACACGGCGGGCGGTCCGGCGCCTGCCACGCATCGGGTTCGCTGGGGGGTGGCGTGGCGACGAGCGACTGCACCGACGGGCGCCCCGCCGCACTGGATGAGGCGAAGGTGGGTGGTGGTGTCCGGCCGCGAACTGTGGTGCTGATCCGCTCCGCCGTTCAGCGGGTCACGACGAGCTCGTGATCACCTGTGGCCCAGGCCGATTCGAAGGTATCGATGCTCACCTGCTCACCGCGGGTGTCCGCACCGCCGCTGTCGCCGAGGTAGACGATGTCGTTGTCGAAGTCGATGGCGGCGACGGTGATCATGTGGCCACAGTTGGTCCGGTCGCCGTCGGTGTCCCAGATGATGCGGGAGTTCACGCACGCCATCGCCTGCTGCCCGTTGCCCAGGTAGTCCGCCAGCGCATCGAGGCCGGTGTCGAGGCCGCCGTCCGCGGCTTCGTCGTCGTTCGTGTAGTCCGCGTCGATACCGAAGTGGTCGAGCAGCAACGGTAGATCCCGGGCACAGGTGCCGTGCCCTATGCCGCCGTCGGACGGGTCGAAGCTCTCGTCGTACACCGGTTCACCAGGTGAACACTGGCTCGGCGTCTCGGCGGCCAGGTCGATGATCTCGCGTTCGGTGGGCGGCGCGCCGGTGATCTCGCCGATCACCATGCGGGTGGCCATCAGACCGCAGTCCCCCTCGCTCTGCTCGGCCCAGTAACGGGTGGCGGCTTCAGGATCGCCGTAGACACCGCCTGCGATCTCGGTGACGTCCTCTTCGGGAACGTCCTCGGCTTCGTCCCGGACCGCCTCGCTCTTGACGGGTGTCCCGTCGTGCCCTCGGCAGGTGAAGTTCGGCGCCGCGACCGCCCCCGAACCCGGCACCACAGAACTTTCCGACGAGCCGGTCGATCCACAGGCAACCCCGGATGCCGCCACCCACCCGGCGATGATTGCAACGGCCAATGTGCTTCTCAGGAGCGGCGCCACTCCGGGAAGCTAACAAAATTAGCCGGCAGAGTTGACGGGTTCGATCGGGATCCGGCGCAGCGCGGCCGGCGCGTCGGCCGGCACGACCGGGTGCGCCGGCGCGACCGGTGACAGCCGGCGATACGGCTGCCCCTGCGCAGGACGCAGATCCGCTTCGCCCTTGTTCGGCCACAGCGAGGCCGCCCGCTCGGCCTGGGCGGTGATCGACAGCGACGGGTTCACCCCGAGGTTCGCCGAGATCGCCGCGCCGTCCATCACCGACAGGCTCGGGTAGCCGTACACCCGGTGGTAGGGGTCGATGACGCCGTGTTCGGGGCTGTCGCCGATGGCCGCTCCGCCGAGGAAGTGTGCGGTCAGCGGGATGTTGAACAGCTCGCCCCAGGTGCCTCCGGCGACGCCGTCGATCTTCTCGGCGATCCGCCGGGTGACCTCATTGCCCGCCGGGATCCAGGTCGGGTTGGGTTCGCCGTGGCCCTGCTTGCTGTCGAGCATGCGGAAGCCGAACCTGGTCTTGCGGGTGAAAGTGGTGATCGAGTTGTCGAGGTGCTGCATGACCAGCGCGATCATCGTGCGTTCGCTCCACCGGCGCGGATTGAGCAGCCGCAGCGTCCCGCGAGGATCCTGCCGTGCGGTCTCGATCAGCTGCCGCCACCGCGGCACGTCGGTGCCCAGCGGTCCGGCGCCGTCGGTCATCAGCGTCTGCAGCAGCCCCATCGCGTTGGATCCCTTGCCGTAGCGCACCGGCTCGACGTGGGTGTCGGGCGTCGGGTGGATCGACGACGTGATCGCGACGCCGTGGGTGAGGTCGAGGTCGTCGCCGACCTTGAGCCGCCCGGCGCCGACGATGGACTCCGAGTTGGTGCGGGTGAGCACGCCGAGCCGGTCGGAGAGCTCGGGCAGCTTGCCCTGATCGCGCATCTTGAACAGCAGCTTCTGCGTGCCGTAGGTGCCGGCGGCCAGGATCAGCTGGTTGGCGGTGAACGTCCTGGGCCGGCGGCGCAGCTTGCTGCCGGTGCGCTTGGTCCGCACCTCCCACAGCCCGTCGGGGCGCTGCTCGAACCCGGTGACCATGGTCAACGGGTGCACCTCCGCGCCGGCTTTCTCGGCCAGTCCCAGGTAGTTCTTCAGCAGCGTGTTCTTGGCCCCGTAACGGCAGCCGGTCATGCACGACCCGCACTCGATGCACCCGGTGCGCGCGGGGCCGACCCCGCCGAAGTACGGATCGGGCACGGTTTTGCCCGGCGTCTTCTGGTTGTCGGGACCGAAGAACACCCCGACCGGTGTGGGCACGAAGGTGTCGCCGACGCCCATGTCCTCGGCGACCTCTTTCATGATGCGGTCGGCGTCGGTGAAGGTCGGATTCGTGACCACGCCCAGCATCCGCTGCGCCTGGTCGTAGTGCGGCATCAACTCGGCCCGCCAGTCGGTGATGTCCTTCCACTGCGCATCGTTGAAGAACGGCTTCGGCGGCACATACAACGTGTTCGCGTAGTTCAGCGATCCGCCGCCGACACCGGCCCCGGCCAGGATCATCACGTTGCGCAACAGGTGGATGCGCTGAATCCCGTACATCCCGAACTGCGGCGCCCACAGGAACTTCCGCAGATTCCAGGACGTCTTGGCGAACTCCTCGTCGGCGTAGCGCCGGCCGGCCTCCAGCACGCCGACCCGGTAACCCTTCTCCGTCAGCCGCAACGCGCTCACGCTGCCGCCGAACCCCGAGCCGATGATCAGCACGTCATAGTCAGGCTTCACGGGGACAGTATGAACTTACCGGCCGGTAACCCACTAGCGAGGCGACCCTAACTCGGCAAACCGATAGTGTCGGTGGTCGTGGCAGCTCAGTCCTCCGGGGGCATCACAGCGCGTGAGGCGAAACGCCTGCAGACCCGGGAACGCTTGTTGGGCGCCGCGATCGCCGAGTTCAAGCGCGCCGGCAAGGACGAGGCCGACGTCGGGGCGATCGTCGCCGCCGCAGGGGTCGCCCACGGCACCTTCTTCTTCCACTTCCCGACCAAGGAACACGTCCTGCTCGAGCTCGAGCGCAGGGAGGAAGACCGCATCGCCAAACGGTTCGCCGCATACGCCAAGACCGGGCCCGATCTGGCCGCGACGCTGCGCGAGGCCGCCGATCTGGTGATGGGGCTCGAGCGCCGGTTGGGTGGGCTGCTGTTCAAGGACTTCCTGGCGCTGCACTTCTCGCCGACCCGTCCACCGGCCGAGCACGGTGCCGACCACCCGCTCATCGTGCTGGTCGCCGACCAGATCGAGCACGCCCGCCAACGCGGCGAGACCGCCGCCGACGTGACGCCGATGAACAGCGCCATCTACTTCCTGCTCGGGCTCTATGCGTTGCTGATCACCGTCGACGATCCGTTCGGTTCGCTGAACCTGGTCGGGGGCTTGGCCCGGTCGATGGCCAAGGCCGGCTACTGCGATCTCAAGGAGTTCCAGAAGGTCGGGCTGACCGTCGGGCGCTGACGGGCCGTCACCGCATGCTGCGCAGCGTCCGGGCCAGGTAGTCGTCGACCAGTGCGGCGCGGCCTGCGGAATCGTCGACGGTGATCAGCAACGCATAGAGCCCGAGCAGGAAGTAGATGGCGCTGTTCATCGGCGTCACGTCGGCGGCGGTCTCGCCGCGTTGGCAGCGACGGGTGCGCGGCCGCGGCGGGCCAGAACCAGCCGCCGCCGAGCGCCTCGGCCGACACCGCCAGCGGTGTGCCGAGCACGACCGCGTCGGCACCGCACGCAATCGCCTTCGCCAGGTCACCGGAGGTGTGGATGTCCCCGTCGGCAAGCACGTGCACATAGCGCCCACCCGTCTCGTCGAGGTACTCGCGGCGTGCCGCGGCGGCGTCGGCGATCGCGGTGGCCATCGGCACACTGATGCCGAGCACCTCGTCGGACGTGGTGACCCCGTCGGTGGAGCCGTAGCCGACGATCACGCCGGCGGCGCCGGTGCGCATGAGGTGCAGTGCGGTGCGGTGGTCGAGCACACCGCCGGCCACCACCGGCACGTCGAGTTCGGAGATGAACGTCTTCAAGTTGAGCGGTTCCCCGGCGCCGTCGCGCCCCTGCGCGACCCGCTCGGCGGAGATGATGGTGCCCTGGATGACGAGCAGGTCGATGCCCGCGGCCACCAGCGTCGGGGTCAGCGCCTGCGCGTTCTGCGGGCTGACCCGCACCGCGGTGGTGACCCCGGCCTCGCGGATACGCGCCACCGCGGATCCCAGCAGATCGAGATCCAGTGGGGCCGAATGTAATTCCTGCAGCAGCCGGGTCGACGCCGATGGATCGGGATCCTTCTCGGCGGCGTCGACCACCTGCGCGATCTTGTCGTCCACGTCGGCGTGGCGGCCGATCAGCCCCTCGCCGTTGAGTACGCCGAGTCCGCCGAGCCGGCCGAGCTCGATCGCGAACTCCACCGACACGAGCGCGTCGGTGGGGTGCGCCACCACAGGGATCTCGAAGCGGTACGCGTCGAGCTGCCACGCCGTCGACACGTCCTTCGACGAGCGGGTGCGCCGGGACGGCACGATGTTGATCTCGTCGAGTTCATAGGTGCGACGGGCGGTCCGGCCCATGCCGATTTCCACCATGTCTCGCATGTTCACTCCCCTGTGTTGGCCCGTGCAGACCCTAGCGGGTGGTGTAGTTCGGGGCTTCCACAGTCATGGTGATGTCGTGTGGGTGGCTCTCCTTGAGCCCGGCCGCGGTGATCTGGACGAACTGCGCCTGCTGCAGTTGCTCGATGGTCGCCGAGCCGGTGTAGCCCATCGCGGCGCGCAGTCCGCCGACGAGCTGGTGGATGACCGTCGAGAGCGGGCCGCGGAACGGCACCCGGCCCTCGATGCCCTCGGGCACCAGCTTGTCCTCGCTCAGCACGTCGTCCTGGAAGTAGCGGTCCTTGGAGTAGCTACCGCGCAGGTTGCCTGCGGCGCCTCCGCTGCTCGACCGGCCCTGCATCGCCCCCAGCGAGCCCATGCCGCGGTAGCCCTTGAACTGCTTGCCGTTGACGAGGATCAGCTCACCGGGCGATTCGGCGGTGCCTGCCAGCAGCGAGCCCAGCATCGCCGTCGACGCGCCCGCGGCCAGTGCCTTGGCGATGTCGCCGGAGTACTGCAGACCGCCGTCGGCGATCACCGGGACACCGTGCGGCGCACACGCGGCGACGGCCTCCAGGATCGCGGTGATCTGCGGGGCGCCGACGCCGGCGACGACCCGGGTGGTGCAGATCGAACCGGGTCCGACGCCGACCTTGACCGCGTCCGCGCCGGCCTGCACCAGGGCGGCGGCCGCGGCGCGGGTGGCGACGTTGCCGCCGACCACCTCGACCCGGTCCCCGACCGCGGTCTTGAGCCGGTGCACCATGTCGAGCACGCCCCGGTTGTGGGCATGGGCGGTGTCGACGATCAGCACGTCGACACCGGCGTCGGTCAACGTCATCGCGCGCGTCCACGCGTCCTCGCCGACACCCACCGCGGCACCGACCAGTAGCCGGCCGTCGCTGTCCTTGGTGGCCAGCGGGAACTGCTCGGTCTTGACGAAGTCCTTGACGGTGATCAGCCCGGTGAGCTTGCCGTGGCCGTCGACGATCGGCAGCTTCTCGATCTTGTGCCGGCGCAGCAGCCCGAGCGCGGCCTCCGCCGAAACCCCTTCCTGGGCGGTGATCAACGGGGCCTTGGTCATGACCTCGGAGACCGGCTTGGACAGGTCGACCTCGAAGCGCATGTCGCGGTTGGTGATGATCCCGACGAGTGCTCCGGTGTCATCGACCACCGGTAACCCGGAGATCCGGAACCGCGCACACATCGCGTCCACCTCGGCCAGCGTGTTGTCCGGCGAGCAGGTGACCGGGTCGGTGACCATGCCCGCCTCGGAGCGCTTGACGGTCTCGACCTGACCGGCCTGCTCGGCCACCGGCAGGTTGCGGTGCAGCACGCCCATGCCGCCGGCCCGGGCCATCGCGATCGCCATCCGCGACTCGGTCACGGTGTCCATCGCGGAACTGACCAACGGCACCTTCAACCGGATCTTGCGGGTCAGCTGACTCGAGGTGTCCGCTGTGGCCGGGATCACGTCCGAGGCCGCGGGCAGCAGCAGGACGTCGTCGAAGGTGAGCCCGAGCATCGCGACCTTGGTCGGGTCGTCGCCGCCTGTGGGCACAGGAACGGCGATGGGGATGCTGCTTTCGGCGATCGACATGGGTGGGGCCTCCGGTAACAGATGCAGCCAGGTGACGGGACCACCTGAAAGCAACATCTTATCGGCTCCGAGCCTGCAGTTTTGATTCCCCGCGACGTGCCGGGCGTGCGCTGGCGCGATACCTGGGGGGCTGCGTAGTCTGGGAACGTGCGAGACCACCTGCCACCAGGATTGCCGCCCGACCCGTTCGCCGACGATCCGAGCGACCCGTCGGCGGCGCTCGACGCCCTGGAGCCGGGCCAGCCGCTGGATCCGCAGGAACGCACCGCGGTCGAGGCCGACCTCGCCGACCTGGCTGTCTACGAAGCACTGTTGGCGCACAAGGGAATTCGCGGTCTCGTGGTCTGCTGCGACGAATGCCAGCAGGATCACTACCACGACTGGGACATGCTGCGCGCGAACCTGCTGCAGCTACTGGTCGACGGCACCGTCCGTCCGCACGAACCCGCCTACGATCCCGAGCCCGACTCGTACGTCACCTGGGATTACTGCCGCGGCTATGCCGACGCCTCCCTCAACGAGGCGACGTCGGATTCCGACGGCTATCGCTGAGAGCGCAATTGGCGAGAAGCTGATCAGCCCGCCTGGCCCGGTCCGGGCAGCAGGATGACCGGCGTCGTCGTGGTCGGAAGCGGCAGAGTCGGCGTCGCCGGCGGCTCCTCCTCGACGGTCGGCGTGGGCCGCGGAGTCGGGGTCGGGGTCGGCGTCGGCGTCGGCGTTGCAGTCGGGGACGGCGTTGCAGTCGGGGACGGCTCGGCGACCGAACTCGGGGTGGCAGTCGAACTCGCGGTCGACAGCGGCGCACGCGTCGTGGTCGTCGACTGAACCGTCACCGTGGTCGAGGTCGGTGACGGCGCCTGCGCGGACGTCGAGGACGGAACCGACGTGCTCGTCGGCGCAGCCGTGCTCGTCGGCGCAGCCGTGCTCGTCGGCGCAGTGGTGCTGGACGCGGTGGACGGTGCAGATGTCGTCGTCTGCGCGCTGGTCTCCGACGTCGGAGCCGACGGTGTCGTCTCGGTCGTCTCGGTCGCCTCGGTCGTCGTCGCGCCGGTCGTCGTTTCCGACGACGGGGCCGGTGTGGTCTCGCTGGTCGCGGTGGTGCCCGGGTCGAGAAGGACGGCCGGCACCTCGGGGAACGTCGGCAGCGGAGCGCCGGGCGGCACGGTCGCAGCAGGATCCTGGGCCTCGAGCTTGACGGTCAGCTCCTGCCACTGCGTGACCAGTTCCTGCTTGCGCTCGACATCGCCGACGGTGGCCACTGTGGTGGTGACGGCTTCCAGTTTGGCCTGGGCGCCCTCCCAGTCCCCCTGCTCGATGAGTTGCTGCACCTGCTGCATCTCGGTCTGGGCGGCCAGGATCACCGCGTCGTCGCGGGCCTGCGTCTGCTCGCCGAACAGCATGGTGCGCAGACCGTAGAGCGCATCGCCCGGGCCCGAACCGGCGACCACCGCACCGACGCCGCCGATGGTCAGCATGGCCGCCGCAGCGGTGCCGACCACCGCCAGCGGGAACCGCCTGCGCCGCGTCGGCTTGGTCACGCGGTCCAGCGCGGCGGCCGCGTCCTGCTCGGTCAGCACATGCCCCATGGGGGTCTCGCGCACGTCGTCGCGCCAGCCCGCCAGAAGGTGCGCCAGCTCGGCCTCACTGCGGTCGGTCGAGTAGGGCTGCTGCTGCGCGGCGAGCGCATCGAGGAACTGATCGGTGCGATTGATCTCGTTGAGCGACGGGTCGCCGTCGGGGTTCCAGCGTCCGAAGTCAGGCATGTTCGCGCCCGTTCGCCGTGATCTCCGCCTTCAACCTGGTCAGTGCGCGGTGCTGGGCCACGCGCACGGCCCCGGCGGTGCTGCCGACGGCGTCCGCGGTCTCCTCCGCGCTCATGCCGACGACGACACGCAGGATCAGGATCTCGCGCTGCTTCTCGGGGAGCACCTGCAGAAGCCTGGCCATCCGCGCGGACGACTCGGAGTCGATCGCGAGCTGCTCCGGACCGGCTTCGCCGGAGAAGCGCTCAGGCACGACATCCATCGGATCGGCCTTGTTCCGCCCGGCGGCCCGATGCGCGTCGGCAACCTTGTGCGCTGCGATCCCGTACACGAAGGCCAGGAACGGTCGTCCCTGATCCTTGTAACGCGGCAGCGCCGTGATGGCGGCCAAGCACACCTCCTGAGCTACGTCATCAGCTGAAAGACCGCTGCGTTCCGCGGTCCCCACCCTGGCCCGGCAGTACCGGACGACGAGGGGGCGGATGGTCTCCAGCACCTCCCGGAGTGCGTCCCGGTCACCGCCGACGGCTTCAGCGACGACAGCATCGAGACGTTCTCCCGAAATTGTCATCGTGAGCAGGATCTCCAGCGTTACGTCGGGGACACATCCCGGAGGGGAGGTGGCATATCAGTCGGTACCAAGTCGGTGTCGGCTCAGCTAAACAATAACGATCAAGGTGGCGACAACCCGGTTACCTCCGGCGCCACACGCCGCCCCATCTCGTCACGGTCTCGGCGGCGGTGTCGCGCAGCTCGCCGATCTGCGCCGATGAACGGTCGCCGGCGCCGGCCGGGGAGGTGATGTCGGCGAGCAGAGAGGCGACCGCCCACTGCAGCGGCACCAGGCCGTGGTCCCGCGCCCGGCCCAGCGCGGCCACCGCTTCCCGGCGGGAACCATCGAGGTCGCCGCGACTGCACAGCGCCGCCGCGAGGACCACCTGGGACTTGACCGCGTGACGCGCCGACGGTTGGTCGGCGGCCAGCCGCACTCCTCGTTCGGCGTGGCCGACGGCCTCGTCACCGTCGCCGCGGAACATCGCCAGCTCCGCCGACACCCACGCCAGCCGGGACAAGTTCCCGCGGGCGGTGCTGCCCCGCACCTTGGACTACGGCTTCGCCACCGGGCTGATGACCAAGGACGTGCTGCTGTATCTGGACGAGGCGCACGCGGCCGGCTCC
>NZ_LMVQ01000589.1 GCF_001545925.1 Mycobacterium sp. NAZ190054
GCCGTCCCCGGCTGCGGTTTTGAGGTTTTCGTCCGACGACGCGACAGCGGTCACCGCGGCGCCGAGTTGGACGCCGAGTGGCACCGCGGCCAATCCGACGCCGCCGCCCGCGCCGAGCACCACCACGTCGTCGCCACGTCGGATGCGGGCCACCGAGCGCAGCGTGTGGTACGCCGTGCGGTAGGCCACGCCGAACGCCGGTCGCCCACGCACAGGGCTGCCCCGACATCGAGGTCGTCTTCGCCCGCGGCACCGACGAACCACCCGGCCTCGGCCGGGTCGGCGCGGCGTTCGTCGACTCACTGCGCGGCCGCGTCGGGGGCCGGTCGGTCGGTACCTACGCCGTCAACTATCCGGCGAGCTTCGACTTCCTCGCCGCCGCGGCGGGCGCCAACGACGCCAGCCTGCACATCCAGTACATGATGGCCAACTGCCCCCGCACCCGGCTGGTGCTCGGCGGCTACTCGCAGGGCGCCGCCGTCATCGACATCATCGCCGCGGTCCCGGTCCCGGCGGTCGGCTTCACCGCGCCGCTACCGCCCAACACCCCCGACTTCGTCGCCGCCATCGCGGTGTTCGGCAACCCGTCGACCAAGCTCGGTCTGCCGATCACCGCCAGCCCGGTGTGGGGATCACGTGCCATCGACCTGTGCAACGGCGCCGACCCGGTGTGCTCGGGCGGCAGGGACATCGCCGCCCACAGCAACTACGGCCCCGGGGGCTTCACCGATCAGGCCGCGGCCTTCGTCGCCGGACTTGTTTAACACAGCTATGCGTTACCGTGTCTTGTGCTTTCCGATCGTCTGAGCCGCCGGATGCTCGCGGCCGCAGCTGCCCTGACCGCGCCCCTGGCCGCCGCCGTCGTCCTGCCCGCCGGCACGGCTTCCGCTCAGCCGTGCCCCGACGTCGAGGTGGTGTTCGCCCGCGGCACCAGTGAGCCGGCCGGCGTCGGCCGCGTCGGCCAGGCCCTCGCGGACACGCTGCGCAACCAGCTCGGTGGCCGCACCGTGGCCACCTACGGCGTGAACTACCCCGCCAGCTACGACTTCCTGAACACCGCCAGCGGTGCCGTCGACGCGACCGGGCGCATCGCGTTCATGGCGGCCCAGTGCCCGAACACCCGCATCGTGCTCGGCGGCTACTCGCAGGGCGCCGCCGTCGTCGACATGCTCGCCGGGGTGCCGCCGCTCGGGGACCGGATCGGCACCATCGGGTCGGCGCCTCCGCTGCCCGCTCCGCTGAACGGCAACGTGGCCGCGGTGGCCGTGTTCGGCAATCCGTCGGCGAAGTTCGGCAGTCCGGTCTCGGCCCGCGGCGCGTTCGCCGGCAAGGCGATCGACCTGTGTGCCGACGGCGACCCGATCTGCTCCGGCGGCCGGAACCCGTTCGCTCACACCAGCTACGAACGTTCCCCGTTCATCGGTCAGGCCGCTGGCTTCGCCGCAAGCCGGATCTGAACGGCCGAGGCCGATTAAGATCAACACGGTGATTCGTCAGCTGCGAAAATTCCGGGTCCTGTCGGCGCTGGCCGCGCTGCTCTTCGCCGCAGGCGCAGTGGTCGCCCCACCGCTCGCATCGGCACAGTCGTGTCCCGAGGTCGAGTTGATATTCGCCCGCGGTCGCATCGAGTCCCCCGGCGCCGGCCAGATCGGCAACGCGTTGGTCAGCGCGCTGCGCGACAGGACCGGCAGGGACGTCGACCTGTACGCGGTCAAGTACCCCGCCGACACCGAGGTCGACATCGGCGCCAACGACATGAGCCAGCGCATCCAGTACATGGCCGCCAACTGCCCGGACACCCGGCTGGTGCTGGGCGGCTACTCGCTGGGTGCGGCGGTCACCGACGTCGTCGTCGCGGTCCCGATCGCCGCGTTCGGCTTCAAGAGCCCGCTGCCCGACGGGGTGGATCAGCACATCGCGGCGGTCGCCCTCTTCGGCAACGGCAGCCAGTGGGTCGGCCCGATCGCGAACTTCACCAACCCGGCGTTGCGGGACCGGATCATCGAGCTGTGCCACGGCGATGACCCGATCTGCAACCCGACCGCCCCGGAGAACTGGCAGGACTACTGGCCGGCACACCTGGCGCCGGCCTACATCGGCGCCGGGATGGTCAACCAGGCCGCCGATTTCATCGTCGGCCGGCTGTAACTAGAGCTCGTCGGCCGTGCGCAGGTCGCGGGTCACCCGGTTGCGGGCCGCGAGCCCGGAATCGGGCGGATAATCGACGCCGACGAGCGTCAGACCGCGCGCGGGGGCGGCGGCGAAATCACTGGAGCGCCTCGGGGAGCCGAGCAGCGCCGCGCACCAGGCGGCGTCGCGGCGCTGCTCGCCGACGGCCAGCAGCGCACCGACCAGTGAGCGGACCATGTTCCAGCAGAACGCGTCGGCGCTGACGTGCAGGTGGATCCGGTCGCCGTCGCGCTCGCAGTCCAGACGCTGCAGATCGCGGATCGTCGTCGCCCCGTCGCGGTGGCGGCAGAACGCCGCGAAGTCGTGCAGCCCCACCAACCCGTGCCCGGCCGCCGACATCGCGTCGACGTCCAGCGGTCGCGGCCACGCCGTGACGAAGCGCGCTTCGGCCGGTTCGGCACCGTACGGGGCCGTCGTCAACCGGTAGACGTAATGCCGGCGCAGCGCCGAGAACCGCGCATCGAATCCCGGTGCGGCACGGGTGATCTCCCGGACCCGGACGTCCTCGGGCAGCATCCGGCCGAGACGGCGGACCAGGGGCCCGAACTCCGGCTCGCCCGGTCGGGTGGTGCGTGGGTAGGCGTGCGGGAGCGCGCCGGTGGGCACGTCGACGTGCGCGACCTGTCCCGTGGCGTGCACGCCGGAGTCGGTGCGGCCCGCGCAGCGGGTCACCACCGCGGTGCGGAACACCGTCGTGAGCGCGTCGTCGATGACGCCGGCGACGGTGCGCTGCCCGGACTGCGTGGCCCAGCCGGCGAACTCCGTGCCGTCGTAGGAGATGTCGAGGCGCAGACGAACGAGCCCGCCACCGGAGTCGGTGGCGGGCTCGTTCATCGGATGACTACTTGGCGTCGTCGGCCTTGTCCTCAGCCTCGGGGGCCTCGGTGGCTTCAGCCTCGGTGACGTCAGCCTCGGCGACGGTCTCCTCCTCGGCGGCCGGACCTTCGGCTGCCTCAGGCTCGACGGCGGCCTGCGGCGCCGCCGCGGCGGCGACCTTTTGAGCGCCCGCGCTCGCGACCTTTTGAGCTCCGGCCGCGCGACGCGCACGGTCGGCCTCGGAGGTCACCGTCTTCTCCCGCACCAGCTCGATGACCGCCATCGGGGCGTTGTCGCCCTTGCGGTTCTCGACCTTGATGATGCGGGTGTAGCCGCCGTTGCGGTCGGCGAAGAACGGTCCGATCTCGGCGAACAGGACATGCACGATGTCCTTGTCGCGGATCTTCTTCATCACCTCACGCCGGTTGTGCAACGTGCCCTTCTTGGCGTGGGTGATGAGCTTCTCCGCGTACGGCCGCAGCGCCCGGGCCTTGGGCTCGGTCGTCTTGATGCGGCCGTGCTCGAACAGCGAGGTGGCCAGGTTGGCCAACAGCGCCTTCTGGTGCGAGGACGACCCGCCGAGGCGAGGGCCCTTGGTGGGCTTGGGCATTGCGACTATCTCCTATGTGGGGCCGACCCCCGTGTCAGGTAGGGCCGGGACGGATCTCTTTCGAGATGGTGGGGTTAGAGCTGTTCGGTTTCGGCGTAGTCCTGGTTGTCGTCAGCCTCATAGCCGGAGTCGTAGCCGGCATCGCTGTTCCAGGTACCGGTGGCGACGTCGTAGCCGGCGACCTCGGACGGATCGAAGCTGGCCGGGCTGTCCTTGAGCGACAGACCCAGCTGGTGCAGCTTGATCTTCACCTCGTCGATCGACTTCTGGCCGAAGTTACGGATGTCCAGCAGGTCGGACTCCGTGCGGGCGACCAGCTCGCCGACGGTGTGCACACCCTCGCGCTTGAGGCAGTTGTACGACCGCACCGTCAGGTCCAGGTCGTCGATCGGCAGCGCGAAGTGCGCGGCCTGATCGGCCTCGGCCGGGGACGGACCGATCTCGATGCCCTCGGCTTCGACGTTGAGTTCCCGTGCCAGACCGAACAGTTCGACCAGGGTCTTACCGGCCGAGGCCAGGGCGTCGCGCGGGGTGATCGAGTTCTTGGTCTCGACGTCGAGGATCAGCTTGTCGAAGTCGGTGCGCTGCTCGACACGCGTGGCCTCCACCTTGTAGGTGACCTTGAGCACCGGCGAGTAGATCGAGTCGACCGGGATCCGGCCGATCTCGGCGCCGGAGGCCTTGTTCTGCACGGCCGGGACGTAGCCGCGGCCGCGCTCGACGACCAGCTCGACCTCGAGCTTGCCCTTGTCGTTCAGCGTGGCGATGTGCATCTCCGGGTTGTGCACCGTGACGCCGGCCGGCGGCACGATGTCGCCCGCGGTGACCTCACCGGGGCCCTGCTTGCGCAGGTACATGGTGACCGGCTCGTCCTCCTCGGAGGACACGACCAGGCCCTTGAGGTTCAGGATGATGTCGGTGACGTCTTCCTTGACCCCGGGGACGGTGGTGAACTCGTGCAGGACACCGTCGATGCGGATGCTGGTGACGGCCGCGCCCGGGATGGACGACAGCAGCGTGCGGCGCAGCGAGTTTCCGAGGGTGTAACCGAATCCGGGCTCCAGCGGTTCGATGACGAACTGGGAGCGGTTCTCGGCGAGGACCTCTTCGCTCAGGGTGGGGCGCTGAGAAATCAGCATGGTGTTTCTTTTCTCCTTCTCGGCAACCGCTATTTGATGCCGTTAGGTGATTCACGGCCCGGCCGGGCCGTGAACTGTTACTTCGAGTAGAGCTCGACGATGAGCTGCTCGGTGAGGGGCACGTCGATCTGCGCGCGCTCGGGCAGCTGGTGCACGAGGATGCGCTGACGCTCGCCGACGACCTGCAGCCAGCCCGGGATCGGGCGCTCGCCGGCGGTCTGCCGGGCGACCTCGAACGGCAGCGTGTTCAGCGACTTGTCCTTGACGTCGATGATGTCGTACTGCGACACCCGGTAGCTGGGCACGTCGACCTTCACACCGTTGACGGTGAAGTGGCCGTGGCTGACCAGCTGACGCGCCATCCGGCGGGTACGGGCCAGGCCGGCGCGGTACACGACGTTGTCCAGCCGGCTCTCCAGGATGCGCAGCAGGTTGTCACCGGTCTTGCCGGGGAGGCGGTTGGCCTCCTCGTAGTAGCGGCGGAACTGCTTCTCCATCACGCCGTAGGTGAAGCGGGCCTTCTGCTTCTCCTGCAGCTGGGTGCGGTACTCGCTCTCCTTGATCCGCGCGCGGCCGTGCTGGCCGGGCGGGTAGGGACGCTTCTCGAAGGACTGATCTCCACCGACGAGGTCGACGCCGAGGCGGCGCGACTTGCGGGTGACGGGTCCGGTGTAACGAGCCATTAGTCAGTTCCTCCTTAGACCCGGCGCCGCTTGGGCGGACGGCAACCGTTGTGCGGCTGCGGGGTGACATCGGCGATCGCACCCACCTCGAGGCCGGCGGCCTGCAGCGAGCGGATGGCGGTCTCGCGACCCGAGCCCGGGCCCTTCACGAAGACGTCGACCTTCTTGACGCCGTGTTCCTGCGCCTTGCGGGCGGCGTTCTCGGCGGCCAGCTGAGCGGCGAACGGGGTGGACTTACGCGACCCCTTGAAGCCGACGTGACCGGACGACGCCCAGGCGATGACGTTGCCCTGAGGGTCGGTGATGGACACGATGGTGTTGTTGAACGTGCTCTTGATGTGGGCGGCGCCGTGCGGGACGTTCTTCTTCTCCCTGCGACGGGTCTTCTGCCCCTTCTTCGGGGCGCCCTTCTTTGCCTGTGCCATCCGGGGTTACCTGGCCTTCTTCTTGCCGGCGATGGTGCGCTTGGGGCCCTTGCGGGTACGCGCATTGGTCTTGGTCCGCTGGCCGCGCACCGGCAGGCCACGGCGATGCCGCAGGCCCTGGTAGCAGCCGATCTCGATCTTGCGGCGGATATCGGCCTGCACCTCGCGGCGCAGGTCGCCCTCCACCTTGAGGTTGGCTTCGATGTAGTCGCGCAGCTGGGTGACCTGGTCGTCGGTCAGATCCTTGGTGCGCAGATCCCGGCTGATGCCGGTGGCTTCCAGGATCTCCTGGGAGCGGGTACGGCCGACGCCGTAAATGTAGGTCAGCGCGATCTCCATGCGCTTGTCGCGCGGGAGATCGACGCCCATGAGACGTGCCATCAGGCAGTGTTCCTTCTATCGTGCGGAGGTCTGATCCCAGTCCGTTCCCGGGTCCACCCGGGGTCCGGCCTCCGTTCCGGACGTGTTCGAGGGCCGTATGCCCTCAGTGGCACTGGGAGGTCATCATTCAGTTGTGGGGTTACTGCGTGGCTGACTGATCAGCCTTGCCGCTGCTTGTGGCGGGGATCGGAGCAGATCACCATGACCCGCCCATGCCGGCGGATCACCCTGCACTTGTCGCAGATCGGCTTGACGCTCGGGTTCACCTTCACGGCTGTCGTCGATCCTTCTTCTCGGTGGTTCTTCGGGGGTCTTCGGGGGACTTACTTGTAGCGGTACACGATGCGCCCGCGGGACAGGTCGTACGGCGAGAGCTCCACCACGACACGGTCCTCGGGGAGGATGCGGATGTAGTGCTGCCGCATCTTCCCGCTGATGTGGGCGAGGACCTTGTGTCCGTTCTCCAGCTCAATGCGGAACATCGCATTGGGCAGGGGCTCGACGACACGACCCTCGACCTCTATGGCACCGTCTTTTTTGGCCATACTGTGTAACGATCCTTGCTTTCGTTTCGTACCGGCTGGCTGGCCTTCTCGGCACAGCCTTCGATCCGACTTGAAAACGTGGGCCGGATCCGGGGAATTCCCGCTTGAGGCGAGGTTCCCGCTGGGGCACGCAAAAAGTCGGCGCGGAAGCCGCACCGTTGATCCATGGTACTCGCGATCCGCGCTGGTCCAAAATCTGCGCCGGACGAGGCCGTGCGCAGGCCGGCGTAGGTCCTTCGGGATCAGGGACCTCGGACCCTGCCGCGGCGCCGGGGCGGGGCAGATAGTCGAGACATGGAACACTTGTCCGCCCTCGACGCGGGTTTCCTCGACGCAGAGGACGCCGACCGGCACGTCAGTCTGGCGGTCGGCGCGGTGTCGGTGCTGGAGGGCCCGGTCCCCACACATCACGAGATCCTGGCCGCGTTCGACGAACGTGTCCGCCGGGTGCCCCGGCTCAGGCAGGTGGTGCGCCGGCACCCGTTCGACCTGTCGGCGCCCGAGTGGGTGGACGACCCGAACCTGGACCTTTCCCACCACATCCACCGCGCGGCGCTGCCCCGCCCCGGCGACGACGCCGCGCTGCACCGGTTCGTCGCCGAGGCGATGGAACCGCGCCTGGACCGGGAGCGACCTCTCTGGCAGTGCTGGGTCATCGAGGGGTTGACCGAGGGCCGCTGGGCGATGCTGATGAAGGTCCACCACTGCATCGCCGACGGCATCGCGACGATGCGGATGCTGGCCGGGCTCAGCGACGACGGCGAGGGCGAGACGTACGTCGGGGCCCTCCGGGCCGGCCCGGCGCACAACGGCCACCCGCCGGCCCTGCTCAGGCCCACCCTGAACCCGTTGCGGTGGGCCCGCGGCGCATGGGACGCGGTGTCGGCGCTGACATCGGCGACCGCGGTCACGGTCGAGGGCACGATCGAGATCGTCGACGGCCTGGTCCGCCCGGCCGGGTCGTCGACGCTGAACGGTCCGGTCACGACGATGCGCCGCTACAGCGCCGTGCAGGTCCCGCTGGCCGGCGTGCTGGCGGTGTGCGACGCGTTCGACGTCACTCTCAACGACGTCGCGCTGGCCGCGATCACCGACAGTTTCCGGGCCGCGCTGCAGCGGCGCGGCGAGGAACCTCGGCCCGACTCACTGCACACGCTGGTGCCGGTGTCGGTGCGCTCCGACCACGACATGGACCGGGTCGACAACCGGGTGTCGGTCATGTTGCCGTACCTGCCGGTCGACGAACCGGACCGGGTCGAGCAGCTGCGCACCGTGCACCGCCGCCTGTCCAGGGTGAAGGCCGGGGGGCAACGTCAAGCGGCGGGCGCGGCCGTCACGGCGGCGAAGCTGGTCCCCTACGCGCTGGCCGCCCGGACCATCCGTGCGCTGACCTCGCTGCCGCAGCGGGGCGTGGTCACGCTCGCGACCAACGTGCCGGGTCCGCGGCGACGACTACGGGTCATGGGCCGCGACGTGGTGCGCATGCTGCCCGTTCCGCCGGTGGCGCTGCACCTGCGCACCGCCGTCGCGATCCTCAGTTACGGCGACGAGCTGACGTTCGGGGTGATCACCGACTTCGACGCGTTCCCGGACGTCGACGAGCTCACCGCCGGTATCGCGGACGGGGTGAACAGCCTGGTCGAGGCGGCTACGCTGGCGACAACCGGCCGATCGGAGGAACCGCAGGATGACAGCTGCCACTGAAGGCGCCGGTGTCGTTGTCGGGGTGGATGATTCACCGATATCGCGGACCGCGCTCGAATGGGCGGCCAACGAGGCGGTGCTGCGTGAGGCGCCGCTGGAGATCCTGTTCGCCGCCACGCTGCCCACCGGGGCGTGGCCGCTGGCTCCGGTGCCCGTCGGTTTCATGGAATGGCAGCAGCAGATCGGGAGCGAGGTCCTCGCCGACGCCGCACGCACCGCTACGGGCATCACCGGTGAAGCCGTTCCGGTGCGCACCGAGTTCAGCGTGGCCACACCGGCCGGCGCGCTGATCGAGGCGTCGCGGACCGCCGGTCTGGTCGTGGTGGGCACCCGCGGACGGGGAGCGCTGGCCCGCGCAGCGCTCGGCAGCGTGAGCACGGCGCTGGTGCACCACTCGCACTGCCCGGTGGCGATCATCCCGGCCGAGACGGCACGGCCCGACGGGCCCGTGGTGCTGGGTTTCGACGGTTCCCCGGCCTCGCAGGACGCCGTCGCCCTGGCGTTCGATGCGGCCTCCCGGCGCCGGGTCGCGCTCGTCGCCCTGCACGCCTGGTGGTCGCCCGGCGCGTTCGCCATGCCCGGATTCGAATGGGACAGTGTGCGCCCCGACGTCGACCGGGAGATCGCCGCACAACTCACCGGGTGGCAGCGGCGGTTCCCGGACGTCGAGGTCGAGTCCGTCGTGGTGCCGGATCAACCGGCGCGCCGACTGGTCGAGCGTTCCGAGACCGCGCAACTGGTCGTCGTCGGCAGTCGCGGCTACGGGGCCGTCGCCGCCACCCTGCTCGGTTCGGTCAGCAACGCGGTGGTGCAGTCGGCCCGGGCGCCGGTGATCGTGGCACGCCCCAGATGACCGGTCAGCACCCGTTCGCCACCCTCGCCGTCACTCGGGTGGGTGGCAGATCGTGTTGACCTCCGCATTCGGGTACCTGATCGCCCTCGGGCTCGGCATGCGCTGCCTCTCGACCGGGCGAAGTACGTCATCAGCGCGATCCCCGAACTGCAGACGAATCTCGCTCTCCTGCACGGGCTTCGCGAGCACCGGTTCGCCGGAACGGTCGCGTTGACCGCCCATACCCGCCGCGATGCCGACCTGCTGCGGTCGGCCGGTGTCGACGTGGTGCTCGAACCGTTCTCCGCCGCAGCCCATTCCACATCCGAACAGCTCCACCGGCTGATGGCCGACGACTCAGGCCCCACTGCCTAGCGCCGGCGTGCGACGAGCACCGGTATCCGGGAGTCGTCGACCACCGCGGTGCTGACCGAACCCAGCAGCGTGCCCGCGACGTTGCCGCGGCCGTGACTGCCCAGCACGACCAGCTGCGCGCGTTCGGCCTGGACCAGGATCTGACCGGCCGGGTTCTCGAACCGCACCAACAGGTGCACCGGGACCCCCGGATGTCGTTGCCGCAGTTCGGCCAGCGTGTCGGCGAGGAACCGTTCGGCGTCGATCTGCAGTTCGTCGGTGCCCGGGCCGTAGAGGTCCCGGCGCTCGCCCTGTTTGCAGACGTGCAGTGCCAGCAGGTCGACACCACGCCGGGAGGCCTCCTCGAACGCGATCGCGGCGGCCTGCGACGACGTTCTCGAGCCGTCGACGGCGACGAGGACCGGCCGCCGCGGATGCTCCCGGCCGTCCTCGTGGTGGATGACCGCGACCGGGCAGCGGGCGTGGTGGAGCACCCCGACCGACACCGACCCGAGCACCTTGCGGCGCCCTTCGCCGCGGCCGTGCCGTCCCACCACGAGCAGCTGCGCCTGCCCGGACAGCTCGACGAGTACCGGCACCGGCCTGCCGGGCAGATGCACGACGTCGGTGTCCCGGGCGCCGGAAGGCTCGGCCGGTCCGGCCTGTTCCCCGTCCACGTGGACGGTCGTCAGTGCCACAGCGCGCAGCTCGGCGTCTCTGGTGGCCCATCGCTGCGCCGCGTGCGAGTACTCCGAACCGTCCACCCCGACCACGACTCCGCCGACCGGATGGTGTTGCGGCATGTTGGCTCCTTCCGCAGGCGGGGCGGCGTGGCCGGCGGACCCGGCCTCGCCGGTCACCGGATCATCCTGTCACCGGACCATGCGCCGGGCAGGCAAACCGAGCTGTATGAGCGGGCGTGGAAGAACTGGTCGACGTCCGCGCGGTCGAACGCCGAGGTGCCGGGGGTGTGCAGCTTGGCCGCCGCGGCGGCCACGCCGTACCCGACCGCCTCGCGCAGTCGCGCACCGCGGGCCAGTCCCACCACGATTCCCGCCACCATGGCGTCCCCCGCTCCCACCCCGTTGACCGAACGCACCGCCGGCGCCGCGAATGATTCGCTGATGCCCGGGCCTGCCAGCAGCGCGCCGCGGGCCCCGCACGACACCACGACGGATTCCGCGACACCGTGGTCGATGAGTTCGTGGGCCGCCGCGAGCTGCTCGGCCTCGGTCTCCAGTGGTCGCCGCATGCAGTCACGCAGTTCCCGCAGACTGGGTTTGAGCAGGAAGACACCGGAGCTGACATGGCTCAGCCCGCTGCCGGAGGTGTCGAGGATCAGCCGGACGCCCAGCTGCTCGCACACGTCGGCGACGCGCTGGCAGAAGTCCGGCGGCACCCCCGGCGGGAGGCTACCGCTGGCGACGACGTACTGCGCCGACACAGCGACCTCCCGCAGTGCGTCGAGGCACTGCTCCTGCTCGGACCGCGTGATTCTGGGCCCGGGCAGCACGAACCGGAACTGCCTGCCGGTGGCGGCGTCGTCGATGGTGAAACTCTCGCGGGTGGTCCCGTCGATGGGAACGATCGTGGCGGGCACTCCGGCGGCGTCGAGGAGCTCGACGACGCGGACGCCGGTGGTTCCGCCTGCGGTCAGCACCGCTGTCACCGGGACGCCCAGCGCATGGACGAACCGCGCCACGTTGACCCCTCCCCCGCCGGCGTCGGATCGTTCGGAGCGGCAACGGATCTTGTGGAAGGCCTGCACTTCGTCGGCGACCGCGGCGACGTCGAGGGCCGGGTTCGGCGTCAGCGTGACGATCACTGGAAGAACTCGACGGTGCAGCCGGCGGCGAGAGTCCGCGTGTCCCCGCGACTTTCGACGATCACCGGGGCGGCGTCACCGGGTTCGGCGCTCAGTGTGGCACTGCGGCCGGTCACGCTGAGCCGCAGCCGGTGCCCGCGATAACGGAACGTGTAGGTCAGCCGGCCCAGCGTCGCGGGCCACATCGGTCCGACCACGATGCGGTCCCGGCGCAGCTCGAGGCCCGTGAAACACCGCTGCAGCAGGTCGATGCTGCCCGCCATCGCCGCGAGGTGGATGCCCTCGGCCGTGGTGCCGTGCTGGATGTCGATCACGTCCGAGGCCATCACCTGCCGGAAATAGTGCATCGCCTGACGCCGGTCTCCGCGGGCCAGCACCCACGAGTGCACCACCGCGCTGAGGGTGGAGCCGTGCGAGGTGCGCTGCCGGTAGTAGTCGATGGTGGCCGGGATCTGATCGGGGGTGAACGTGTAACCCAGGCGCTCGAACAACTCGTAGAGTTCGTCGGCCGAGAGCAGGTAGAACAACATCAGCGTGTCCGCCTGCTTGGCTGCCTTGTAGTTGTTGACGCTGTCGCCCTCGGCTTCCAGGATGCGGTCGAGGCGCTGCAGATCCGCATAACGGTCGCGGTAGCCGTCCCAGTCCAGTTCGGCCAGTTCGGCATAACCCTCGAACTGGCTGAGCACCCCGTCGTGGAAGGGCACGAACATGCGCCTGCTGACATCCTCCCAGCGGGCCAATTCGTCGTCACCGATCCCGAGGGTCTCCAGCAGCGCGAGCCGGTAGGACAGCGGCAGCCGCTCAAGGGCCTCCAACGCCCGCACGATCGCCCACACCGCCATCACGTTGGTGTAGGCGTTGTTGTCGACACCGTCGTAATCGCGTCCCGGATAACCGGAATGGAACTCGTCGGGCCCGATCACGCCCCGGATCACATACCGCTCCCGGGCTGGGTCGAAGGTGGCCGCGCTGATCCAGAACCGGGCGATCTCGGCGAGCATCTCGGCGCCGTAGTCGATCAGGAACCCGATGTCACCGGTGACCTGGTAGTGCTGCCAGACGTTGTAGGCGACCGCGAGACCCACATGGTGTGCCCGCGCGCTGGCGTCGGGATTCCACCGCCCCGACCGCGGATTCAGATGCAGCCGTTGACTTTCCTCTCGCCCGTCACTGCCCGACTGCCACGGGAACATCGCACCCCGATAACCGGCCTGACGTGCCGCGCGGCGGGCTTCGGGCAACCGGCGGTAGCGGTACAGCAGCAGCGAACGCGTCACCTTCGGCAGCCGCATGTTCGTCACCGGGAACACGAACAGCTCGTCCCAGAACACGTGTCCGCGGTACGCCTCGCCGTGCAGTCCACGAGCCGGCACCCCCACGTCGAGGTCGGCGGTGTGCGGCGACAGTGTCTGCAGCAGATGCAGTTGGTGCAGCCGCACCAGCCGCAGCAGGTCGACGTCGTGTCCCATGTCGACGTTGAACCGCTCCCAGAGGTGGGCCCACGCCAGCCGGTGCCGCCCCTCGACGTCGTCGTAGTCACCGGTGGCGGCGAGTTCCCGCTCGGCGGCCGCGACCGGCCCGGAGATGCCGTGGTCCCGGCTGGTGTACACCGCGGCCACCTTCTCCACGGTGACCGCCTGCCCGGAGACGGCGTCCACGGCGAGGTCGTGCCCGATGCGCCGGTCCTCCACCAGCAGCGAGCGGGTCACCGGTGACGGGTCAAGACCGACGATCCGCGAGCGCGCGGCGACGGCGATCCGGATCTTCGACTCGACGGTCCTTGCCTCCAGCAGTACCGAGCCGTCTGCGATCTCCCGCGCACCGTCGACGGCCAGATGCCGCGACGACAGATCCCGGTAGCGCTCCACACCCAGGTTCTCGACGCCGCCGTCGACCACGGAACGGAATTCCAGTCGGCCGGACCAGTTCTGCGGCCACACGGTGGTCCGCATCGCCGCCACGTGCGGCCTGTGCATCGCGACCAGCCTGCGCTGGCTGACCCGGGTGACCCGGCCGGCGCCGTCGCTGACGGTGAACTCGCGGGTCAGGGTGGCCCGGCGGAGATCCATCGTCGCCACATACGACGTGACGTCGACGGTGTCGAGGTCGAGCCAGGGGCCGCCGTCGATGCGGAACGTCAGCGGCAACCAGTTCGGCAGGTTGACCAGGCTCTCGTTGTCGATCTCGGTGTCCCCGACGTGGTCGGTGAGCCGGTTGTAGATCCCGGCCGCATACGTCGCCGGATAGTGGAACCGGCCCGCCCGACTCTCCGGCGCCGCGCCGCGGACCGCCAGGTACCCGTTGCCGAGTGTGCACAGCGCCTCCCGTAACCGCTCGTCGGCCGCCCGGTAGCCGCCGAAGGTCAGGGTCCAGGGGTCGTGGGCGGTGTCCTGCTCGACCGCCAGTTGATCCGACAGCCGGGTCAGGAGACCGCAGACGGCGTCGGGACCGTCGAGGACGAACCGGGCCGCAGACCGGCGGTCAGCGGATTCAGGATTGCGCACCGCGACACCGATCCCCTTGTGCCGCAACGCGTCGAAGGCATCCTCGTCGGTCAGGTCATCGCCGATGTAGATCGGCAGCAGCAGCTCCCTGCCGTCGACCCGGTCCAGGATCCACTCGACCGTCTCACCCTTGCCCCAGTCCGCGTCGGGACGCAGCTCGATAACCTTCCTGCCACCGGTGGTCCGTAACCCGTTGCGCTGCCCGATGATCCGCACGGCCGAGATCACCTCGTCGACCCGGTCTGCGACCACGTTGCGGTAGTGCACCGCGACGGAGAACCGCTTGTCCTCGATCAGCACACCGTCGATGCCGTCCAGCCCGCGCCGCAGGTCGGTCTGCGCACCGGCGAGCACGCGGACCGCCTCCTGTCCCGACCGGTTCTCGTGATGGGTGCCGTCGGGCGACAGCATCTCGAAACCGTGGCTGCCGGCATACCAGATGCCGGGGACGTCGACCCTGCTGCGGACGTCGTCCAGGCCCCGACCGCTGATCACCGCGACCGGACACTGCGCGGCGAGCGTTTCGAGTGCTGCCCGGGCACCGGGAACCAGGGTGGCCGCCGACGGGTCACCCACGATCTCCGAGAGCGTGCCGTCGAAATCGAGGAGCACTGCGGGCCTGCGTGTTTCGGCCAGCGGTGCGATCTCGCTGTAGGAGCGCAGCGCGTCGTCCAGCGCGGAGATCCGCCGGTACCCGTCGCGTACCGTGACCGCGACCGGGTCGGGCACCACGACGTCGGCTCCGCACCGGCGCAGATCGTCGGCGCCACCGGTGCGGTCCAGCCCGATCACCAGACCGAAGCCTCCGTCCCGGGCGGCGCCGAGCCGGGCCGGGTCCGCGTCGACGACCACCGCACGGGCCGGGCGTACCCCCAGCTGCCGGGCGGTGTCTTGCAACCCAGCGGCGTCGCGGCATCCGTCCACGACGGCGACGATGATCTCGGCGGCCTGGAGCTGTCGTGTGAACGTCGCGCTCACCGCGGCGTCCGCGCCCACCAGCACCGCGTCGTGATACCGCGGATCGACGAACACCGGCAGCGCCATCGCAGCCCCCTCGAAGCCAGAATGACTCCATCGCAGCGCGTCCGGGTCCATCCTGGGAAGAGACCAATGGACCCACCAAGAAGGGACTTTCGGCCACCGGTGAGCGGTCCTCGGACGCTACGCGGCGCGGCCGGGAGGGCGGACGCTGAGATCATGGACACAGCTACCCATCTCCGCGACATCTCGGCGTTGACCATCGGCGATGCCGAGGAAGCCGGTGGCAAGGGCGCCAACATGGGCGAACTCGTCGCCGCGAAGCTGCCCGTGCCGCCGGGCTTCGTCCTGCTCCGGGACTGCTATCGCGACTCCATGCGCGCCGGCGGCGTCGACACCGAACTCGCCGCGCTGCACCGCGAAGCGCTCGACGACGTCGCCGACACCGCTCGACTCGCCGAGCTGTGCGAACACATGCAGGGGCTGGTCCGCAAGGCCGGCATCGACGACGCCGTCGCGTCGCTGATGCTGACGGCCTACCGCGGGCTCGGCCCGGACGCGGTGGTCGCCGTCCGCTCGTCGGCCACCGGCGAGGACGGCGCCGACGCGTCGTTCGCCGGGATGAACGCCACGCTGACGAATGTGACCGGCGAGGACGGACTCGTCGCCGCGGTGACCAGGTGCTGGATGTCGCTGTTCAGTCCGCGCGTCATCACCTACCGGGCCAGCCGGGGTTTCCTCGGCGAGCCGGCGATGGCCGTGGTGGTGCAGAAGATGGTCGACTCCGACAAGTCCGGGGTCGCGTTCACCGCCGATCCGAGCACCGGCGCGCGGGACCGTGTGGTGATCGAGGCCGCGTTCGGTCTCGGCGAGGTGGTGGTGTCCGGTGAGGTGGAACCGGACACGTACGTGGTCTCCAAGGAGACCCTGCAACCGATCGACATCCGGATCGGCCACAAGGCGTTCAAGATCGTGCGGGGCACCGACGGCGCCGACACCACCGTCGACCTCGGCGACGCGCAGGCGGACCGGCGGGTGCTCGGCGACGACGAACTGCGCACCATCGCCGAGCTGGCGATCGCCACCGAGCGCCACAACGGCTGCCCGCAGGACACCGAATGGGCGATCAGCGACGGCGCCGCCTATCTGGTTCAGGCGCGCCCCATCACCACGCTGGGGCACACCACTCCGCCGGCCAGGACCGAACACGTCGTGCTGGCGCGCGGGCTCGCCGCGGCCCCGGGCATCGCGTCCGGCAGGGTGCGGGTGCTGCAGACGCCCGACGAGGGACACCACCTGCAGCAGGGCGAGATCCTGGTCGCGCAGATGACGAACCCGGACTGGCTGCCCACCATCCGCCGGGCGGCGGCGCTGGTCACCGACACCGGCGGGATGACCTGCCACGCCGCGATCGTCGCGCGCGAACTCGGTGTTCCGTGCATCGTCGGCACGCGCAGCGGGACCAGGGACCTGCACGACGGCACCACCGTGACCGTCGACGGCGCCCGCGGCGAAGTGGTGTCGGGACGTGTCGAGCAGGCGCCGGCGGTGACGGTGACCGAGCGCGGCGCACCGGCCCCGCCGGCCGGCGCGGTCGCCGAACCCACGGGCACCCGGGTCTATGTCAACCTCGCCATGCCGGACAGCGCGGAAACCGTCGCGGCTCAAGCGGTCGACGGGGTGGGGCTGTTGCGCGCGGAGTTCATGCTGACCGAGGCGCTGGGCGGCCGTCATCCCCGCGACCTGATCGCGCACGGCGAACAGCAGGCGCTCGTCGACAAGATGGTGTCCTCGGTCGGCAGCATCGCCGCAGCGTTCGCTCCTCGGCCGGTGGTGTACCGGGCCACGGACTTCCGCAGCAACGAGTTCCGCGGTCTGACCGGCGGCGCCGACTACGAACCGGTGGAACACAACCCGATGATCGGTTTCCGCGGCTGCTACCGCTACGTGAAGGAACCCGAGCTGTTCGCGCTGGAATTGGAGGCGCTGGCCCGGGTGCGCGAACAGTCACCGAACGTCGCGCTGATGATCCCGTTCGTGCGTACCCGCTGGGAACTCGAGGAGTGCCTGGGGCTTGTCGACGCCAGTCCGCTGGGCCGCCAGCGGGGGCTGCACCGGTGGGTGATGGCCGAGGTACCGTCGGTGGTGCACTGGCTGCCCGAGTACATCGGCATGGGCATCGACGGCGTGTCGATCGGCAGCAACGACCTCACCCAGCTGGTGCTCGGCGTCGACCGCGACTCCGACGTGTGCGCCGAACTGTTCGACGAGTCCGATCCGGCGGTGCTGCACGCCATCCGCCGGATCGTCGAGACCGCCAACAAGTTCGGGATCACCTCGTCACTGTGCGGGCAGGCGCCGTCGACCAACCCCGCGTTCGCCGAACATCTGGTGCGCCTGGGCATCACGTCGGTGTCGGTCAACCCCGATGCCGTCGACGCCACCCGGCGGGTGATCGCCGCCGCCGAGCGCCGGATCCTGGTGGAAGCAGCGAGATCGTCTCAACACGGAAGGACGCATCCATGACCGAGAACGCACCCGGGCACGGGATCCTCGTCGGTGTCGACGGTTCCTCCGAGTCGCACGCCGCAGTCCGCTGGGCGGCCCAGGAAGCGGTGCTGCGGAAGCTGCCGGTGACGTTGATGCACGTCACCACACCGATCATCGTGACCTGGCCGATCGAGTCGGTGGTCACCAGCTTCTACGACTGGCAGGAGGACAACGCCAGGCACGTGGTCGAACAGTCGAAGCTCACGCTGCGCGACGCGGTGCACGACGTCGAGCCGCCCGAGGTGCGGGTGGAGCTGCGGCACGACGGTGTGGTCCCGGAGTTGGCGGACGCCTCGGCGCACGCGGATCTGCTGGTGATCGGCACCCGCGGGCTCGGACCGGTGGGCGGCGCGGTGCTCGGGTCGGTCAGCCGCGCCCTGTTGCACCATGCCCGGTGCCCCGTCGCGGTGGTGCGGGAAGGTGTGGTCAGGCAGACCGACCGCAATCTGCCCGTGTTGCTCGGCGTGGACGGGTCCCCGGCCTCGGAGGCGGCCATCGCGTTCGCGTTCGACGAGGCGGCGCGGCGGGGCGTCGACCTGGTGGCGCTCCACGCGTGGAGCGACGCCGAGGTCTTCCCGATCCTCGGAGCCGGCTGGCACACCCACGAAGAGAGCGGGCACGAGATCCTCGCCGAACGTCTCGCCGGATGGCGGGAGCGTTGTCCCGACGTCAGGGTGCGGCGCCGCATCGTCTGCGACAAGCCCGCACGCTGGTTGATCGACGAGTCCCGGCAGTCCCAGCTGGTGGTCGTCGGCAGCCGTGGGCGAGGCGGCCTGAAGGGCATGCTTCTCGGTTCGGTCAGCACGTCGGTGGCCGAGGCGGCGCTGGCGCCGGTGGTCGTGGTGCGTCCCTGACCGTCGGCAGCGGGAAACCTCTCACACCATGACGCGGCACAGCTCGTGCGCCTGCGACACCGCGTCGACGCGCGCACGGCTGGTGTCGATCTCGTGGGCGCTCGGCCAGTCCTGTGCCCCGCCGCCGAGATCGGCCGCCATGGCCGGCGTGGCGTCCGACGCCGACGGCCCCCTGCTCGAGATCCGCTGCGCGGCCTGCGCGGCGGGGAGCGCGCACCGCAGTTCGACGAACACCGCATGGGTCTGCGCCGCGACGGAGGCGACGGCGACCTGGG
>NZ_LMVQ01000590.1 GCF_001545925.1 Mycobacterium sp. NAZ190054
ACTACTAGACGTTGAACCGGAACTCGACCACGTCGCCGTCGGCCATCACGTAGTCCTTGCCCTCCATCCGGACCTTGCCCGCGGCCTTGGCCGCGGCCATCGAACCGGCCTCCATCAGATCGTCGAAGACGAGCAGCGTCCCGTGCCGGTCGCACAGCTCGCGCACACCTTCGAGGAACCCGTCGGCGGGTTCGGCCGTCGCGGTCGCGGCCTCCATCACCACGCACGCCACGTCGCCGGTGCCCAGCACCGCGGCCAGCGACGCCAGGTCGTTGTACCGGAACCGCACGGTCGCCGCCGCGTGCTCGGCGGGAATCCCGCCCGCCATCGCGGTGGTCCCGATGAACCAGTCGTCGGTGGAGAAGAACGGCTGATCGCACACCGCGACCTTGACCCGGCCGGTGACCGCGCGGGCCAGCCGCACCGCCGCGGTGGTGGCGTCGGAGCCGTTCTTGGCGAACTTCACCATCTCCGCGCCCGGCACCAGGTCCAGGAAGTCCTCGGCGGCAGCCACTTCCAGCGTGGTGGGCCTGCTGAAACCGGTGCCGCAGGCCATCGCGCGGGCCGCCGCGTCGACCACCGGCGGATAGCCGTGGCCGAGCGTCACGGCGCGCAGCCCGATGCCGTACTCCACGTAGTCGTTGCCGTCGGCGTCCCACACCCGGCATCCGTCGCCGTGCGTCAGCACCGGGGGCATGAACTCCGGGTACTGGTCCGGGCCCCGCGCGTAGGTGTGCGCCCCGCCGGGCACCAGGTCGTGCAGTCGGTCCTGGAGTTGGCGGGACCGCGCGAAGGTGCGCGCGGGCGCGACGAACCGGTCGTCGGGAACCCAGCGGCCGTCCAGTTCCGGCCAGCGCGCCGAGACCTCCGCCCTCAGGTCCCCCAGCGTCAGCAACACCCGGTCCGGGTCCGCCTCGACGAGGTCGCGCGGCGAGATGATCGGCACGTCGGTGCCGGGCATCCGGCGGCCCTGTTTGGCCGGCGACGCATCGGCGACCGCGGTGATCAGGGACCGGTCCACGCCGGCCCGGGCGAACAGCGCGACGGCGCGCGACGCGGCACCGTAGGCGTAGATCCGCCGCCCGGCCCGGCGCTCCTCCTCCAGCCAGCAGCGCAGGGCCACCACCTGGGAGTCGGCGGCGTCCTGCAGCACCCCGACCGTGGCAGGGTCGGTCACGGCGGCTTCGGACTCCAGCAGGGCCTGCACCGCAGGTCCCGGGTCACCGGTTCCGTGCACGGCCGCGACCAGCACGGTGCCGCCGTAGAGGTCGAAGGTCCAGGCGTGTGCCGCGCGCATACCGACCCGGTGCAGCAGCGACACGATCACCGGCGTGGAGTAGTACGCGAAATGTCCGTGGCGCAACGAGTTCCACTGGCCGTGCGCGACGATCGCACCGAGGGAGTGGAACTGGAGCAGCAGCACCCCGCCGGGCGCGGTGGCCGCGGCGCGCTGCTCGAAGGCGGCCCGCTGATCGGCGTCGTGCATGATGCCGAAGCAGTCGAGCACGACATCGGCCGTTGCGCAGGTGGGGCGGTATCCGCGCTCGGCGAGCAGCGGCAGCCAGCTGCCGCCGTGCGGGCTGCCGAACTCCCGGATCGTGCCGCCCTGGTCCGGCGGGCGCAGCCAGCCCTCCTCGGCGACCAGTCGGACAGCCTCTGCGGCTTGATCTTTGAGCGCCTGCGGTTCCACACCGCGGGGCTCGGCGGTGTCAGTGTCGTCCTCGGCGAGCTGAGCGAGCCCGCACGCGGCGCACAGCTCCATCGCCAGGGGGTGCGACACCTCCGACGGGTCGACCGGCAGGTCGGCGGGCGGGAAGTCGTCGGCTGCGGGCACCAGGCCGAGATCGAGCACCCGGTGCAGCCGGTGGTGACCGCATCCGCGGCAACGGTCCACGCTCATGCCACCATGTCCTGGTGCGTATCGAACCGGCCCGACTCGCGGGTGTCGTGACGCTGATCCCGCAACCGCACCACGACGACCGCGGGTTCTTCACCCGTACCTTCGACACCGAGGTCTTCGACGAGTGGGCCGGCGCCCCGGGCGCGGCGGCGTCGTTCGTGCAGGACTCCCAGTCCCGGTCGGTGCGCGGGGTGATCCGCGGCATGCACGGCCGTCGCGGCGCCGGCGAGGCGAAACTCGTGCGCTGCGCCCACGGCGCCGTGCACGACGTGCTGGTCGACGCCAGGCCGCAATCGCCGACGTTCGGCCGCCACGAGGTGTTCCTGCTCGACGACATCACGTTCCGGCACCTGTACGTGCCGCCCGGGATGCTGCACGGCTTCCAGGCGCTCACCAACGTCGCCGACGTGTGCTACCGCATCAACCGGCCCCACGACCCGGCCGAGGACATCGCCGTCGCCCACGACGACCCCGATCTGGGGATCCACTGGCCGCTGCCGGCGGCCCTGTTGTCGCCCCGCGACGCGGCGGCGGGCAGCTGGGCCGAGCTCGTCACACAACTTCACTGACCCTCCGCATCGACTCGTCGAGCCGGCCGCCGTCGCGCAGGTGCGCCAGCCGGGCCAGCCGAGTGAACTTCGCGGCCATGTCGGCGGCGGTCAGTCCGTGCCGCAGGTACGCCGAGCAGAGTTCGGCGGCGCCCTCGGCGACCGACACCGAAGCCTCGAAGCCCAGTTCGCGCCGGGCCCGGCCGAAGTCGACCCGGTAGGACCGCGGATCCGCTCCGGTCTCCCCGGTGATCAGCACCTCCGACGCCGGAACCGATTCGGCCACGTGCCGGGCGATCTGCGCGACGGTGATGTTGTTCTGTTCGCTGCCGATGTTGAAGGCGCGGCAGGAGATCACCGACGCCGGCACCTCGAGGCATCGGGCGAAGGCCGCCGCGATGTCGCGGGCGTGCACCAGCGGGCGCCACGGTGTGCCGTCGGACAGCACCCGCACCACACCGGTCAGCACCGCCGAGCCGACCAGGTTGTTCAGCACGATGTCGGCACGCAGCCGCGGCGAGAATCCGAAAGCTGTTGCATTGCGCAGGAACACCGGGCTGAAGTCGGCGTCGGCCAGCGCGGCCAGGTCATCCTCGACGCGGACCTTGCTGACCGCATACGGGGTGAGCGGACGCAGCGGGGCGTCCTCGTCGACCAGCCCGTCACCGGCGGCGCCGTACACCGAGCAGGTCGAGGCGTACAGAAAGCGCCGCACCCCTGCGGCTTTCGCCATCCGGGCCAACCGGACCGACGCGTGGTGGTTGATGTCGTGGGTGACCTCGGGCACCAGCGCGCCCAGCGGGTCGTTGGACAGCGCGGCGAGGTGGATCACGGCGTCGAAGCCGCGCAGGTGTTCGGGTCCGACGTCGCGCAGGTCGACCGTGAGCCCGGGCGGGTCCTCCGGGGCCGGCCCCAGTACACAGTCGGCGAAGTACCCGGCGTCCAGACCGCTCACCTGGTACCCCGCCGCCCGCAGGACCGGCACCATGACGGTGCCGAGGTAACCCTGGTGTCCGGTCACCAGTACACGTCGGGTCATGCCGCCGCACCTCTCCGCGGGAACGCCAGCACCGTCTTCTCGGCGATGAACGCCTCGGCGTGCGGGCTGCGGCACTGCACGCCGCGCAGCCGTGAGAGCCCGAGGAAGGAGTGCTCGTCGAACCAGTCCCGCCCGGCCTGCGACGGATAGTGTTTGTGCAGCAACTCGGCCTTCTCCTCGGCGGTGGCGGTGTCGACGGGGTGGAACACGTTGGGGACCGGGGTGTCCGATTCCCATTTGAGGATCTCGTAGCCCAGCACCAGGTGGTCCCGGAACTCGGTCGGTGTCAGTTCGGCGAGCAACCGGTGATCCTGATGCGCGTCGTTGCGGTGGGTGCTGAACACCACCTGCGGCTCGCAGGTCCGGCGGAACGCGCTCAGTCCGTCCTTGACCTTCTCCCAGTACGCCGGCGTGCGCCCGTCGGGCAGACCCAGCAGCGTCACGTGCACCTGCGCACCGGGACAGAACGCCGCCAGTGCCGCGCGTTCTTCTGCTTCCCGCTCGGTGCCCGCGCCGCACAGCACCAACGCGTGCACGCGCAGCCCCGGGTTGGCCCGCGACAGCGTGAGAAGCGTTGCGCCGGCACCGATCGCGATGTCGTCGCAGTGAGCTCCCAGCACGGCGACGTCGTGCACGGGTCCGGTCAGCAGATCGATCACGAGGCTGCCTTCGCGTGCTCCCACAGCGCCCACGGCCGGTCACCGTTACGGTAGGCGGCCTCGAGCTCGGCCCGCTCCTTGAACGTGTCGGCGGGCTTCCAGAATCCGAGATGCCGGTAGCCGTAAAGCTTTCCGTCGGCGGCCAGCTGCGCGCAGGTCTCCTCGACCAGATCACAGTTCTCGGTGAGCATGTCCAGTATCCGGGAGGACATCACGAAGTAGCCGCCGTTCTCCCAGATCGGCAGCCGCGACACCGGCGTGATCCCGGTGATCGCACCGCAGCCCTCCCCGGAGTCGGCCACATCCACGCAGTGGAACGACGACTGCGGCGGCACGATCAGCATGGAGGCGATCGCTTCCGAGGCCTTCACCTCGTCGATGATGTCGTTGAGGGGTGCGTCGGTGAGCACGTCGGCGTAGTTGGCCAGGAAGTACTCGTCGTCCTCGACGAACCGGCGGACCCGCCGGAGCCGTTCTCCGATGGACGATTCGGTTCCGGTGTCGACGAACGTGATCGACCAGTCGCTGATGTCGGTCTGCAGCAACTCCACCTGGCCGCCGCGGATCACGAAGTCGTTGGACGCCGACTCCTGGTAGGTCAGGAAGTAGTTCTTGATGTGCTCGGCGCCGTAGCCCAGGCACAGCACGAACTCGGTGTGGCCGAAATGCGCGTAGTAGCGCATGACATGCCAGATCAGCGGCCGCGGGCCGAGCATCTGCATGGGCTTGGGGATGGTGTCGTCGCTGCTGTTGCGCATCCGCATTCCGTAGCCACCACAGAACAAGACGACTTTCATTTCACGGTTCCTTCCGTCGGGTCGACGATGTGCAGAGTGGGAAGTGGGAACACCAGTCGCGCACCCCATTCGGCGGTGTACGCGAGCTGGTCGGTGATCTCGTCCTGCAGGTTCCACGGCAGCACCACGATCACGTCGGGCCGGTCTTTGGCGATCTGGGCCGGGTCGTGGATCGGGATCCGCGTGCCGGGGGTGAAACGACCGTGCTTGTACGGGTTGCGGTCCACGGTGTACTCGATCAGGTCGGGCCGGATGCCGCAGTAGTTGAGCAGGGTGCTGCCCTTCCCGGGTGCCCCGTAACCGACCACGCGCTGGTCGCTGGCCCGGCAGTCGAGCAGGAAACGCAGCAGCTCGTGGCGGATGGCCTCGGTCCGGGGCCGCAGTCCGAGGTATCCGTCGAGGTGGTGCAGACCCGCCTCGTCCTCGGCCCGCAGCGCCGCGGCCACCCGCGCGCTGGGGGCGCCGGCGACCTCGCTGGGACGCGCCCACAACCGGATCGACCCGCCGTGCGTGGGCAGCATCTCCACGTCGACGACGCTCAATCCGCCCGCGGCCAGCGCCCTGGTCGCCGAAAGCACGGTGTAGTACTGGAAGTGTTCGTGATAGATGGTGTCGAACTGGCCCAGCGACACCAGGTTCAGCGCGTGGTGCACCTCGATGCTCAACCAGCCGTCGTCGGCGAGCAGGGTCCGCAGGGCCCGCGTGAAGCCCAGCAGATCGGGGATGTGCGCGTAGACGTTGTTCGCGACCACCAGGTCGGCCGGGCCGTGTTCGGCACGCACGTCCGCGGCGGTCTGTTCGTCGAGGAAGGCCGACAGCGTCGGCACCCCGCGCTCGCGGGCGGCGGCGCCGACGTTGACCGACGGTTCGATGCCCAGGCAGCCGATGCCCGCCTCGACCACATGCTGCAGGAGGTAGCCGTCGTTGCTGGCCACCTCGACGACGAACGAATCCCGGTTCAGTCCAACACGATCGGTGGCCTCGGCGACGAAACGCCGGGCATGCTCGACCCAGCTGTCGGAGTAGGACGAGTAGTAGGCGTACTCGGTGAAGTTCTCCTCCGGGCTGATCAGCGGCGGGATCTGCAGCAGCATGCAGTCCTGGCACAACCTCAGGTGCAGCGGGTAGGTCGGCTCCGGTGCGTCGAGTTCTGTTGCGGTGAGGAACTTCGCGCACGGCGGCGTGGCCCCGAGGTCCAGCACGCTGTACATCCGGCTCGAACCGCACAATCGGCACGTCATGAGCACACCTCCTGGTATCGGTACACGGTGGTCGTCTCGTCCTGCAGGCCCGGGCACCACACCGGGCTGTCGGCGAACATGTCCTCGAACCGGTCGACCGTTGCGGGATCGGCGTGTCCGAAGTAGTCCAGCGCGGTCTTGGCCTCGTCGGAGAACACGAAGAACGTCTCCCCCGCGCTGTCCGCGGCCAGCGCGGTGACTTCGTCGAACCGGTCGGCGGCGGGGAAGTCGGCGGCGAAACCCGGCCAACGCTCGAAAATCGTCTTGTCATAGGCACTGTCGAGTTCGGCGAGGGACACCGCTTGCGCCGTCGCCCTGGCCGGGAACCCGGAGGTGTGCAGGTTCCACACGGTGGCGGGCCCCCGGGTGGCGTCGATGCCGTCGATCAGGTTGTCCAGCAGCGCCAGCTGAGAGGGCTTCTGCACGTTGAGATGCCAGGTGCCGTAGTAGCCCTGCAGGCCCGCCGCGGCGATTCCGGCCAGGCCGATGGCGGCCACATACCGGCCGCCCCGGGCACGGATCAACGCGACCAGCGGCGGCGCGATCAGCACGGCACAGCCGGGCACGGCGTACAGGTAGACGCGGAAGATCGCCTCGCCGCCATAGCTGTTGAGCATCAACAGTCCGAACGGGCTGAAGGCCAGCACGGCCGGGATCACCGGGGACCGGCCCTTGCGCCACCACAGCACCACGGCGAGCAGCGCCAGCAGCACCACACCCGCGGAGAGGCCGCGGCACACCAGCGAGGTGAACATCTTCGCCGCCGAGCCGGCGTACTCGACGTTGCTGGCGCCGTTGGCCAGCGGGTTCAGGCTCGACAGACCGCCGTGCTGGAAGACGATGTAGCTGCGCGGGATCAGGTAGCCGATCAACAGTGCGGCGTAGGGCACCACCATCCAGGCCGACCTCAGCCGTCGTGTCACCGCCAGCAGGACCACCACGCCGAACACCCAGTACGGCGTCAGCTGGTGGGTCGGCACGAGCGCGGCGAAAAGGACCAGCGACAACCACCCTGCGGCGGGCGCGGTCGCCGAGGCGAGCAACGTCACGATGACGCCGATGCCGAGCACGAAAGCGTAGGCCTGCGGCGCGAAGTAGTCCTGCGCCACCCAGTTCGCGAGCTCGGCGACCATCACCGCCGCCAGGGTCTCGCGCCGGTCCAGGCCGATCGCGGCCGCCAGCGCGGCGACGACGAGCGCCAGCACCACGTGGGTCACGGGTGCGAACCAGTGCGCGATCGTCGTGGGGTCGAGCGCCGTCACGTCGCTGAACCACGCGAACGAGGTGAAGAACCCCGGCCACTCCCGGTAGACGTCGACACCCGACGACGGGAATGCCCGGTGCTGCAACAGGAATTCGACGATGCCGAGATGCTTGTAGGTCCACGGGTACACCGGCAGGTCGGTGATCAGCGTGGCGGTCAGGCGCAGCACGGCGATCACGGCGGCGATGGACGCCGCGGCGACGATCAGCGCATCGTGGCGCAGCGCGGCGACGAACGCGGCGGCCAGCACGGCGGTCACCGCGACCAGGGCCGGCCCGGTGCCGGTGAACAACAGACCGTACGGCGAGTCGGGGGCTGCCGCCATCCCGGGCAGTGCCACCGCCCATCCGCACAGCGCCGCCACGATCCACAGGTACGGCGCGGTGATCCGCCACCGCTCCGGCGACAGCGCCGGCGGCCACGCGACGGCGAGGCTGCGCCGGCGTCCGGCGTGCAGCAACGCCGAACCGGCGACCGCCAGCGCGGCCGAGAGCAGCAGCGGGACCGGCAGCCACAGCCCGGCCCAGTTCAGCACCGCGGTGCAGCCGGCCATCCCGGCCAGGCCGGTGACCGGGACGACGGCGACGGCGGTGACCGCGGGCAGCCGCAGCCACACCACCGTCGCCAGTCCCGGACCGGTCAGGACGAACACCGCCAGCAGCACCGCCCGCACCCAGGGCGGAACCGGCGCCAGCGCCAGCACGCCCAGCGCCGCGGAGACGAGCGCGAACACTTCGACGCACGGCGTGTCACCGCGGCGGTCAAGCGGTGCGACCTTGCGGTGCCTGCCGCCGGACGGCGGTGCTACGGGCCCGACCGGGCGCTCAAGGAGATCAGTCACCGGTCACCCTCACCCAGTCGACTGTCATCACGGCGGGAAACGGTGTGCTGTCGTCGGCGGGTCCGGGCCAGCGCCCACCGACCGCGACGTTGAGCAGCAGGAAGAACGGCTTGTCGAACACCCACTGCTGCTCGGCCGGCAGGTCGGCGGCGTGGAAGACCGTGGTGGTCCGGTCGTCGACGCCCATCGAGACGATTCCCGGCTCGCGTTGCACCCAGTAGGTGTGGAAGCCGTCGACGAAGCTCGGATCGATCGGCACCGAACCGGAGAGCTTGTACTCCGCACCGTCGAGGTCGGGTCCGATCGCGCCGGTGTGCAGGAAGTGCGCATCGCCGATCGTCTCGACCACGTCGAGTTCACCGCTGCGCGGCCAGCCGACGGTGTCGAGATCGGTGCCGAGCAGCCAGAAGGCCGGGTGCAGACCCGCGCCTCGCGGCAACCGGAGCCGCGCCTCGGCGCGACCGTGCACGAACGACAGCCGGTGCTGCGTGGTCAGCCTCGCCGACGTGATGCGGTTCCCGTCGCGGCGGGCGGTGATCACGAGATGGCCGTTGCCGTCCAGCGCGGCGTTCTTGGGAGAGTCGGTGTACACCTGCGATTCGCCGTTGCCCCATCCGCCGCCGCCGACGTCGTGGCCCCAGCGCGCCGGGTCCGGTGGGGTGCCGGCTGGCCCGTTGAAGTCGTCGAAGAGCACCAATGAGGCTGCCGCGGTGGGCCGTTCGACCGCGTAGAGCAGCACCGCCGGCAGCATCGCGGCGAGCACCACCGCCCCGACGCGGGTCCAGGAACGGCCGGTGGGTGCGGTGTGGCGCGGGCGCGTGCCCGGGCCGGTGCCCGCCCTGCGCAGCCATGCGACGGCCGGACCGATCAGGATGGCCGCCGACAGCGCTTCGGCCACCAGGTACGCCCAGCCGACCCCGGTCACCCCGAGCGCGCGGGTGCCCATCCACGATCCGGTGATGATCACCGTGGTGACGAGCGTCTGCACCGTCAGGTAGAGCGCCAGTCTGCGCTGCACCCGCGCGAAACCCTCGTACGCGGCTCCCACCGCGGACAGCGGCAGGAACGCCGCCGCCAGCCACAGCAGATCGGTACCCTCCGCACGGTATTCGTCACCGGCCAGGCTGAGCAGGAACGGGCCCGCCACCACCAGTCCGACCGACGCCAGCGCCGCGACCGCGGCAAGCATCCGCACCATGCGCCACGACAGCGCGTGGACCTGGTCGGGGTGTGCGGCCACCTCGGCCACATACGGGCTGACCACCAGGTGCAGCATCAGGTACAGCGCGCTGATCATCGCCCAGCAGACGGCGAAGTACGCGTTGGCGGCCGGCCCGACCTGGGTGATCACGATCAGCGGAACCACCAGGGGCCCGATGGACCACAACGACGCGATGCCGAACGACGAGCCGAAGTACGACCACATCTGCCGCCGCGGCGGCAGATTCGCCGGCTGCTGCCAGCGCGGATGGCTCCGGCTGCGGCGGTGCAGCACCACATAGGTGCACAGTGCCGCCACCGCCGCGGTCAGCGTCCAGCTCAGCACAATGGTGGCGGCCTCGTCCCAGATCGCCAGCGCCGCGACCGCCGCCAGCTTCGCCACGGCATGGGCCAGGTTCTTCGCCGCCGACCAGCGCGCCACGCCCAGGCCCGCCGCGGCCTTGTCGAGCAGCGCGAAGACCGCCAGCACAAGCACCATCAGCGGGAAACCCGCCATCGCCCAGCCGGATTGGAACAGCGGATCCCGCGGCCCGACGGCCACCAGCACCGAGCCGGTGAGCACACCCATGCCCGCGACGACGAGGAATCCGCGGTGCAGCAGGACCGGTGCCCGCGTTCCGGTCACCGGCAGGAACCGTTCGTAGAGCACGTCGAGCCCGAGAGTCGACATCGTCGACAGCAACACCGCGGAGGTGATCAGCGCGGACGCCAGGCCCACCTCGTGGGCGGGGAACAGCCGGGCCGCCACGGCCCAGAACGCAAGCCCGAGAACACCTGTCGACGCCGTCGAGACGATCAGCGCGACGGTGTTGACCCGCAGGTTGTGTTCGGCGTGCTGGTTCACGTCGTGTCCAGCAGCGGTGCGGGGCTTCGTCCCTCGCGCAGGGCCGCCCGGTAGGCGCGGAACCCGGCCACGACCGAGCGCCACGCCGGCGTGGAGAGTCCACCCGGGAGCAGGTCGGCGAGTTCGTCGGACGGTCGCGACGTCGACGCCGAGTACGTCAGATGTCCGAGGAAGGCCGGAGCCCGGCGCACCGCGGTGGCAACGGCTCGCGGCGCGGTCCTGCGGTCACAGGCCAGCTTGGCGATCCAGGCGCCCAGGCCTATCCCGTAGGTGCGGCTCTGCGCGGCGAGCCCGTCGCTGTCGGCCCGGTGCCGGTGCCACACCACGGCTGCCGGGTCGTACACCAGCTGCCCGCCGGCGTCCAGGACGCGGAAGAACATGTCGAGGTCCTCACCGCCGCCGGCCGGCGAGCCGGCCCCCAGTGCCTCGTCGAAACCGCCGAGACCCACTGCGACGTCCCGGTCGACGGCGAAGTTGGCGCCGGTGCCGTAATGCCCGACAGCGAACGGGAACAGCGGGATGTCCGCCGGCGGCGCGGCGCGGTCGAAGACGCGGGCCCGCAGACACGCCGACCAGCCCACGCGCCCGTCGAAGTACACCTGCGCCGGCGTGCGCAGTTCGGCGGCGGGCACGATCCCGGACACGCACGCCACCGACGGGCCGCGGCGGAATCCGCGCGCGACCGCGCTCAACCAGTGCGGATCGACCACGACGTCGTCGTCGGTGAACGCGACGACCTCGCCCGTGGCGGCCAACAGCCCGGTGTTGCGGGCCCTCGACAGTCCCGGCCGCGGCTCGTCGACCACGCGCACCCGGGGATCGGCCAGGCTCTCGACGTAACGACGGGTGGCGTCGGTCGCGGCGGCGTTGTCGACCACGACGACCTCGAAGTTCGGATAGTCCACTGCCCGAACCGATTCCAGAGCGGTGCGCAGCATGGCAACCCGGTCACGGGTACAGATCACGACGGTGATCGCGGGGGTGTCCGGCGCGCCGGCGGGCGGTGCATCGGCCACCGGGGGCAGATCGGCTATCAGGGCGCGCAGCCGCCGGCCGTCGAGGGCCTGACCGACGACGTCGAGTTCGACGAAACCGAGCGGTCCGGCCGCCGAACGCACCAGCAACCGCGCCCGGTGGTAGCCGGCGGCGCCCCGCAGGCGGTACCGCTGCGGTTCGTCGGCGCCGTGGTCGATGTCCACATCGTCGGTCCAGATCTCGCCGATCCAGATCGCGCCGTCCCAGGCCGGCGGTTCGGACGTCTCCAGCACCGGCCGGATCGTCATGCCGGGCACAGTCAGGTCGGTCATCTCCGGCCGCTCCGTCGGGTCAGCTTGCCGCGCAGATAGCCGGCGGTGGTGACGCCCAGCCCCAGCATCATCACCGCGGCGCGGGCGCGGCCGCCGCGACGCGGCGAGAAGGTTTCGCGTACCACCGCGCGGGGCAACACCTTTGTGCTGTACGCCCGTTCGCTGTCGAGAGACTTCGGCGCCCCGGCCAGCCGGGTCACCACGGCTTTCGACATGCCTTCGTGGTAGCAGCGGCTGACGAAGTACCGCAGCGTGGCGCGGTCCGGGCTGACGTGATGCCGGACGCCCGCGGAGGGATCCAGCAACACCCGGCCCGACGGCCGCAGCGTGCGCAACCGCAGGAAGAGTTCGGTCTCCTCGCCGCCGACCGGCAGCTTGCCGACCCGGCCCACCTCGGACCGGAACCCGCCGATGTCCGCGAGAGCGGTCCGGCGCAAGGACATGTTGCAGCCCAACGGGTTACGGACAGGTGCGAGCCGGTCGGGCTGGCCGGTGTAACTGCAGCCCACCACCCAGTCGAACTCCCTCGGCATCCACCGGGGACGGCCTCCCGGCCAGACCGGCGCGGCGGAGCCACCGACACCGAGCACGCGGGGGTCGTCGTAGTGGCGCAGCAGGGCCCGGCTCCATCCCGGCTCGGCCGCGGCGTCGTCGTCGAGAAACGCGACCACCTCGCCGTCGGCGGCGTCGACGCCGGTGTTGCGGGCACCCGACAGTCCTCGCGGACCGTTGTTGTGCCGCACCGTTATCCGGCGGTGCCCGCCGAACCGCGCGACAGCGCGGCGGTAGAGCTCGTCGTTGTGGTCCACCACCAGCACGACCTGCAGCCCGGGGCCCCGGTCGGCCAGCACCGACTCGACCGACCGGCACAGATCGTCCCAGCGCTCGGTGGTGTAGGCGCAGATCACCACGGAAAGGCTTTCCACCGGCCGCAGATCCGTCGCGCTGACGTGCGGCAGCACCCGGCAGCTCAGCACCCGCGGTTCGACGGTCATGCGTCCACCTCCACCACGGTCGTGCGCGAGGTCATGCGCCTGCGGCTGCGCATCGTGCTCAGCGCGTACAGGCCGGTCCGCCGGATCTGCATGTCGTAGGAGCGGAACCGTCCACACAGGCGGTCGCCAACCGTGATGTTCCAATCCGGGTCGGCGGCGAGCCTGCCGGAGAACCCGAGGATCTGCGTGAGCTGTGACCGGGCGGAGGTGAACGCGGTCGTGGAGCCGCTCGAGATCCGGAACGACGCGAGAGTTCTCGGCACCCCGTAGAATTCGCCGCGGCCGAGCAGCCGCACCCACAGGTCCAGCTCGCTCAGGAACGACGTGACGTGCCGGAAGCCTCCGCATCGGTCGAAGTCCGAGCGCCGGAACATCGCCGCCACGGGCGGCCCGACCGGGTTGGTGCCGCTGCGCACGATGCGGCGCACCACCTTGTCGGCCGGTTGCCTGCCGACGATTCCCGGCAGGCCGCGGTCCGGGCGCATCATCTCGCCGTCGTCGTCGATGAAATCGGTCCGCGCCGACACCAGCGTGACCTCGGGCATCGCGTCGAGCGCCGCCGCCTGCACCCGCACGCAGTCGGGCGCCAGGACGTCGTCGGCGCACACGAGTTTGACGTACCGGCCCCGGCTGCTCCGGACGGCGATGTTGAAGTTGTCGATCATCGGGACGGTCACGTCGTTGCGGAGCACCCGCACCCGCGGGTCGGTGACGCCGTCGAGCAGTCGGCCGGTGCCGTCGGAGCTGTTGTTGTCGACGACGACGACCTCGAAGTCGTCGCAGTCCTGCGACAGCACACTGTCCAGCGTGGCCTGCAGATGACGTTGCGCCTGATAGGCCGGAACACAGATGGACACTGCCGGTCGGGTCTTGCGGTCCGCGGGCGACGTCGCCGGGGCGGACAGCGGAGCGGTGATGGTCATGTCGTCAACCGCCGGCGGGGGCCTACGCCGAACGCCGCTCGGATGCCAGTGCCTGCACCACGCGGCCCGAGACGCCGGACCGGTGGTCGCGCAGCACGGTCCGCAGCACACGGAACCCGTCCCGCACCGCGCGCAGATTGGACTTGCCGTAGCGCCGGGGCATCTCCATGCTCGGCACCTCCGCGATCCGCAGGCCCGCCTGGCTCGCCCGCACCGTCATCTCCGCCTCGATCTCGAAACCTGTTGCCTCCAAACCCAACAGGTCGAGATAGCGGCGGTGGAACGCGCAGAACCCGTAGCAGAGGTCGGTCAGCTCGCTGTCGAACAGGGAGTTGAACACCGCGAGAAGGAACTTGTTGCCGGCCCGGCGGAACGGCGTGATGTCCAGCGATCCGCCGCCGGCGATGAACCGCGAACCCTTGACGAAGTCGTAACCGTTGGCCAGGAAGTGCAGGTAGTGCCGGATCTCCTGCGGGGCCATGCTGCCGTCCGCGTCCATCATCACGACGACGTCACCGGTGGCCGCACGGAAGCCGGCCCGCAGCGCATCGCCCTTGCCGGTCCCCTGCTGGGCCACCACGGTGATGTCGGGCCGGTAGCTGCGCGCGGTGATCACCGTGGCATCGGTGGATTTCCCGTCGACGAGGATGATCTCGTCGATGTCGTCGGTGATCTGTTCCAGCACCCACGCGATGTTGCGGGCCTCGTTGCGCACCGGGATCACCAGGCTGACGGTCATCGTCGACGCCCCGGCCGGACGCTGCGCGGACATCGCACGCGCGCCCCGGCCGCTGTCGATCAGGCCGGCGGTACGCATCACCGCGGTCGTGTCATGCCCGTTCTGGGCCGCCAATTCAGTCACCGCTCGACTCCAATCTTGTTCGGGATCAGACGCCCGCGTGGTTTCGGACAGCTCCCCCACGATCGCCGGCTGCGCCGTGGAGCGCACTCGATCGCAAACTTGTCTGCGTTCGCTACGACCACACTGTCGTTACCGGTTGGCATTGCTGGAGGACGCTATCAGTACGGGCTCGGCGCCGCTAGGCAAAGTTTTTTGGGGTCAGCTAACCGATTCTGGGCGCTTCCTGTGAATCGGCGGCGTCGTTAACTGTTGCCGATAAATACCAGGATATGGCCACTGACTCGCGGTTGCGGCGTACGTTCCAGACGCTCGGGGCCCCAAGTTTTGCTACCGGCTATGCAGATTCAGCAAAGAATTGACAAGAGTTAGGAAGTGTTGACTGTTACCAACGTCACGAATTTACGGCGGTTGCCAATAGGGCTCACAGCGTCGCTTTGTGACGAATAAGCAAACTGCTCAACGCAGGTGTCCACCCGCGGGGCGGCTCAGCCTTCGAGCTTGTATCCCAGGCCGCGGACCGTCACCAGATGCACCGGATTGGCCGGGTCCGCCTCGATCTTGCTGCGCAGCCGCTTGACGTGCACGTCAAGGGTCTTGGTGTCGCCGACATAGTCGGCACCCCACACGCGGTCGATGAGCTGCCCGCGTGTGAGCACCCGCCCGCTGTTGCGCATCAGATACTCGAGGAGGTCGAACTCCTTCAGCGGCAAGGTGATCGGCTGACCGTTGACGCTGACCACGTGCCGCTCGACGTCCATCCGCACCGGCCCGGCCTCCAGCACCCCCTCGCTGACGCCGATGTCGTCGTTGTCGGCACCGCGGCGCAACACGGCACGGATCCGGGCGATCAGCTCACGGGCCGAATACGGCTTGGTGACGTAGTCGTCGGCACCGAGTTCCAGGCCGACCACCTTGTCGATCTCGCTGTCGCGGGCCGTCACCATGATGACCGGGACGCTGGAACGCGACCTCAGTTGCTTGCAGACGTCGGTGCCGCTCATCCCCGGCAGCATCAGGTCCAACAGCACGATGTCGGCGCCCGCCCGATCGAATTCGGCCAGCGCGGCGGGGCCGTCGGTCACCACAGTGGTCTCGAAGCCCTCTTTGCGCAGCAGGAAGGCGAGGGGATCGGACAGGGACTCCTCGTCCTCCACGATCAGCACGCTGGTCATCGATGAATCAGTCCTCTCGTTCGGGAAGGTGGTCGGCCTCGTCGGCACCGTCGCGACGGTGATAGGCGGGAATGGACAACGTGAACGTCGAGCCGGTGCCGGGCTGGCTCCACAGCCGGATGGACCCGTTGTGGTTGGCCGCGACGTGTTTGACGATCGCCAGTCCGAGCCCGGTACCGCCGGTGGCCCGGGACCGCGCCTTGTCGACACGGAAGAATCGTTCGAACACCCGCTCCTGGTCCTCCGGAGCGATCCCGATACCACGGTCGGTGACCGCGATCTCAACGTTGTCACCGCGACGTCTGCGACTGATCGACACCGCAGATCCGTTGGGCGAGTAGGCAATCGCGTTGGACACCAGGTTCGCGATCGCGGTCACCAACAGCGTCTGGTCACCGAGCACCTGGAAGCCGGTCGGGGCGTCGGTGGTGATCGCGATGTCGGCGTTGTCGGCGGCGACCTTGTGCCGCGACAAGGCTTCGGAGACCACGGTGTCGACGTCGACGGCCTCCAGGTCGGGTAGCCGTTCGGCGCCCTGCAGCCGCGACAGCTCGATGAGCTCGCCGACCATGTCGGCCAGCCGGGTGGACTCGGTCACCATCTTCGCGGCGAAGTGTTTCACCGTGTCGGCGTCGTCGGCCGACGCCAGCACCGCCTCGGCGAGCACTCCCATCGCGCCGACCGGGGTTTTGAGTTCGTGGCTGACGTTGGCCACGAAATCACGGCGGGTGGCCTCCATCCGGGCCTGTTCGGACTGGTCGGTGACGTAGATGATCGCGAACCGGCGGTCCCGGTCGGCGAGCAGCTGGACGTGGCCCCGCACCGAGAGTGCGGCACGGGCGGGCCGGCTGCGCCGGCGGGGTGACAGGTCGAAGTCGATCGGCTCGCCGGTGGCCAGCGTGCGCTGCGCGGTGGACCAGGCCTGATCGTCGAGCAACCGGTCGTGCACCAGGCCGAGTTCGCGGGCGCGGTCGTTGGTGTAGACCACGTCCCGGAAGATGTCGACGACCGCGATGCCGACCGGAGCCTGGGACACGATGGACTCCAGCATCTGCGAGACCGTGATACCGGACTGTTCCGCCGAACGCCGCCGGCGGCGTTCCCGGAGTCGGGGCGCCACCCGGACTCCGCACGCCACACCGACCGCCAACGCGAGCAGTGCCACGACCGCTACGAGCAGCAGCGCCGATACGACACTCACGCGCAAATCGTACGCATACGGTGAACGTCATCCCAGCGGCGAGCGGCCATCTCGGGACATGTCACAGACGCGGAGACCAAAGTTCGGTCTCGTGTCCTCTGCCGTTCACCCGGCGTTCGCCTGAGCTGCCGCCGCGCGCTACTTCGCGCCCTGCGCCGCGACCGCCGCCGCCCCGGCGGCCGCGGCCTCCGGGTCGAGGTAGCTGCCGCCGGCCACGGTGGGCTTCAGGTCCACGTCGAGGTCGTACCGCAGCGGGATACCGGTCGGGATGTTCAGGCCCACGACCTCCTCGTCGGACATGCCGTCGAGGTACTTCACCAGCGCACGCAGCGAATTGCCGTGCGCGGCGATCAGCACGGTCTTGCCCGCCTTCAGGTCGGGGACGATCACCTCGGTGAAGTACGGGACGAAGCGTTCGACGACGTCTTTCAGGCACTCGGTCAGCGGCGCCCCGCCGGCGATGTCGGCGTAGCGCGGGTCGCTGTCCTGGCTGAACTCGCTGCCCGCCTCGATGGGTGGCGGCGGGGTGTCGTAGCTGCGGCGCCACGCCATGAACTGCTCGTCGCCGTACTTGGCCTTCGTCTCGGCCTTGTCGAGGCCCTGCAGTGCGCCGTAGTGGCGCTCGTTGAGGCGCCAGTCGCGGTGCACCGGGATCCAATGGCGGTCGGCCTTGTCCAGCGCGATGTTGGCGGTCGTGATGGCCCGCCGCAGCAGCGAGGTGTACAGCACGTCGGGCTGGCGGTCCTGCGCCTTGAGGAGTTCGCCTGCGCGCGCCGCCTCGGCCCTGCCCTTGTCGGTGAGGTCGACGTCGACCCAGCCGGTGAACAGGTTCAGGGCGTTCCATTCACTCTCACCGTGGCGGAGCAGGATCAACGTCGCGGTATCTGCCATGGCCTGATCTTCTCACGGCCGGGTTCAGTCGTCGCCGCGGTCGTCCTCGATGAGATGCTCGAAGGCCTTCAGGTTCTTCAACGACTCACCGCGCGACACCCGCCATTCCCACTCCTTCTGGATGGAGGTGCGAAAACCCAACTCCAACAACGTGTTGAAGTCCGAGTCGACGGCTTCGAGCACCTGACCCAGAATGCGGTCGACCTCGTCGGGGGTGACCGAGGCCAATGCCATCCGGCCGACGAGGTAGATGTCGCCGACGTTGTCGAGGGTGTAGGCGACGCCGTAGAGCCTGCGGTTGCGTTTGAGCAGGAACCGGTACACGCCCTCGTGGTTCTCGTCGGGCTTGCGGCACACGAACGCCTCGATACGCACGGAGTGCTCACCGACGGACAGGATCGTGTTGGTCTTGAGCCTGCGCTCCCCCGGCAGCGCGACGACCAGCCCGGGCAGGCCACCGGCCGCGCCCTTGTGGTGGCTGTACTCCAGATCGTGCTCCTTGAGCGTCTGCTCGATGACGTCCTGGACCGACCTGCTCATGCGCGGACTCCCCTGCGCATCGAGAAGCGCCGCCCGCTGCGCCGGACCGAGAGCTGATGCTGGGCCCGGTAATCGGCGATCGCCCGCCCGTATCCGGCCAGCAACGCGTCGACGGTGTGCGACCAGGAGAAGGTCGACGCGTGGTCGATGGCCGCGCGGCTCATCACCGCCGCGTCGGCGGCGAGCACGCCGGCCAGCGTCGACGCCCATTCGGCGGGATCGTGCCCGTCGACCAGGGCGCCGCTGACTCCGTCGCGCACCGCGACCGCGCCGCCGATGTCCTGTTCCTGGGCCAGCCGCGGAATGTTCAGCCCCGCCTCGCGGTAGGCCCACTGCGTCAATCCGCTGCAGTCCAATCCGACACCGGGCGTCGTCCCGCCCCACTG
>NZ_LMVQ01000591.1 GCF_001545925.1 Mycobacterium sp. NAZ190054
CATCGACAAGGAGAAGGTCACCCAGCGCGAAGCCCTGTCGTTGATCGACCGAGCCATCCGGGACGCCACCAACGGCCGCTTGGGCGGGCCGGTGGAGCCCTGATGCAGCCGAAATAACCACCACCGCAACCACTGTCGCCGGGAGGGCATGACCCCGGCGGCGTGATGAGCCCTGCCTGCGCCACACCGACGTGAAAGGACTGTCATGGCACTGCCCGATCTGATCTCCGTGGAGGACTTCTTCAGTCCACCGACCCGCGCGGCCGCGACGATCTCGCCGGACGGAACGAGAATCGCTTTCCTCGCGCCCTGGAAGGAGCGCCTCAACGTCTGGGTTCAGAACCTCGAACCGGAGGTCGACGAGCCCCGGTGCGTGACGGCCGACGAGAACCGCAGCGTTATGCATTTCGAGTGGACCGACGACCCCCGATGGCTGGTCTATCTGCAGGACACCGACGGCGACGAGAACTGGCACATCCATCGAGTCGATCTCGACGACCCGGATGCCGCCGCCGTCGACCTCACCCCGTTCCCGGGTGCGATGACCGTACCCATCCGCGAGGTGAAGAACGGCACGACGACCGTCATGCTCAACACCCGGGACGTCACCCTGCTCGACGTCCACGAAATCGACATCGCCACCGGCGATCTCACGCTGATCGCGACGAATCCCGGCCACGTGAACGGTTGGTTGTGCAGCGACAACGGCGACGTGTTCGCCACCGCGCTGACTCCCGACGGCGACCTGGAGTTGTCGCGGTGGGACGGCGCCACCGAGACGTTGCGACCCATCGCGACGTTCGAGGGCAGCGACTACCCGGTGGGCTTCCACCCGTTGGTCGTCACCCCCGACGGCACGGGCGTGTGGCTGGGGTCCAACCGCGGCACGGACCGGACCCGCCTGGTGCGCGTCGACCTGACCACCGGTGAGGAGACCGACGTCGACAGCCACCCCGAATTCGACGTCGACCCTCGGGCGATCGTCAGCCCGGTCATCCCGGCGCCGCTCATCCAGGACCGGCGCACCGGCGAGCTGCTCGGGGTGCGCTACTTCGGTGAGCGCCAGGTGATCCGCGCCCTCGATCCGCGGTTCGGCGACATTCTCACCAACCTGGAGAGGCTGTCCGAGGGCGACATCGGACGTCTCTCGTCGGACGAGGCCGGCCTGCGCTGGGTCGTCGGCTTCAATCACGACCGCGATCCCGGCGCCACGTACCTGTACGACCACAGCACCGGCGAGAGCCGGTTGCTGTTCCGGCCGCTTCCGCACCTGAACCCCGAACAACTCGCGCCCATGCGGCCCGTCACGATCACCTCACGCGACGGATGGGCGCTGCACTCGTATCTGACACTGCCGGTCGGCATCGAACCCCGGGGGCTACCAATGGTTCTCGTCGTGCACGGTGGACCGTGGTATCGCGACAGCTGGGGTTTCGACGCCGGGGTCCAGATGCTGGCCAACCGCGGTTACGCGGTGCTGCAGGTGAACTTCCGCGGTTCACTGGGGTACGGCAAGGCGTTCCTCAAAGCGGCGGTCGGCGAGTTCGCGGGCAAGATGCACGACGACCTCATCGACGGGGTGCGCTGGGCGGTGCAGCAGGGCTACGCCGACCCCGACCGCCTCGCCATCCTCGGTGGCTCTTACGGCGGTTACGCCGCGCTGGTCGGGGTCACGTTCACACCCGATGTCTTCGCCGCCGCCGTCGACTACGTCGGCATCTCGGATCTGGCGAACTTCATGCGGACCCTGCCCCCGATCGCACGCCCGCATCTGGCCAACAACTGGCACGCCTACGTCGGCGATCCCGACGACCCAGGGCAGCTGGCTGACATGATGGCCCGCTCACCGATCACCCGGGTGGACCAGATCCGTACCCCGCTGCTCGTCATCCAGGGCGCCAACGACGTGCGTGTGGTGCAGGCCGAATCGGACAACCTCGTCACCGCGTTGCGCGCCCGCGGCGTCGAGGTGGACTACCTCGTCCAGGCCGACGAGGGCCACGGCGCGGTGAACACGGAGAACGTCATCGAGATGTGGCAAGCCATCTCACACTTCCTGGCCCGGCATCTCGGCGGCAGGACATGACGCCGCGGAGACGCGCGAGGCAAGCGCTCCGCCCTACACTCGATCGATGGGAGCTCTGGGTGATGACGCGCGTGGCGTGTCGACGCTCGATGTCCGGAGGGCGCTCCGGGCGCACCGCGACGGTTTCGGCGCCGTCCTGGACGTCGCCTACGAATCGCTGAGGGACACCGACCCGACCGGGGCTTCGTTGGCGACGGTGGCCGAGCGTTGCGGGTTGTCGACTGCAGCGCTGCGGACCGAGTTCCCCACCGAGAACGCGCTGATCGCCGGCGTCTACCTGCGCCGACTCAAAGCAGCGCCGTTGGACATCGACGAGAGCGCAGACGCGGTGGACCGGCTGCTGGCCCAGGTGCACGTGGTGGCGACCCTCTTCGTGCATGCCCCGCAGATCGGGGTGACGTGCATCAACGCGCTGATGCGAACCGACGACGAAGCCGTGGTACCGGTGCGGCTGGCGATCTCCGCCGAGATTCGCCGACGTATCGCCGCCGCCTTGGGATCAGGGGCCTGGCCCGAGGTCTCCGACACGGTGGAGACCCTCGTGTCCGGCGCGCTGTTGCAGGTCGGCGCGGGCATGTTGAGCTATCGACGCATGACCACGCATCTCGATACCATGCTCAGATTGCTCCTGGCGGAGGCCTAGCCATGACGTGCCCGGTTCGTGTCGGCTTCGACGAGCGCTGAACCGGGTATTCGGGGCGGCGAAGGACGGAGGTGCCTCATGAACGCGGCGACGATCCGGAGGGGCGTGTGGAGATGAACTGGCCTGCGCTGCGCGTCGCCGACTGGGAGACCACCCGCGACACACTGCACATGTGGACCCAGATCGTGGGCAAAATCCGGCTGTCGCGGGCTCCGTTGGTCAACCACTGGTGGCAGGTCACGCTGTACGTGAGCCCGCGCGGCCTGACCACCTCGTCGATCCCCGTCGGGGACCGGCTCTTCGACATGGAGTTCGACTTCGTCGACCACCGCCTCTGGATCCGCACCAGCGACGGCGGCTCGGCGGCGGTTGCGCTGGAGCCGAAGCCGGTGGCGGACTTCTACGCCCAGACCATGGCGGCCCTGCGTGACCTCGACATCGAGGCCCGTATCTCCAAGACGCCCAACGAAGTTGCAACCAGCATCCCGTTCGATCAGGACACCGAGCACAGTTCCTATGACGCCGCGGCCACACAGTTGTTCTGGCGTCAACTGATCCAGGCCCATCGCGTGATCGGCGAATTCCGTTCGCATTTCGTCGGCAAGGTGAGCCCGGTGCATTTCTTCTGGGGGTCGTTCGACCTCGCCTGCACCAGGTTCTCCGGCGGGCCGGCACCCCGGCATCCGGGTGGTGCACCCAACTGCGGTGACTGGGTGATGGTGGAAGGTTATTCGCGTGAGCTGAGCAGCTGCGGCTTCTGGCCGGGCGGAGGCGACGAAGGCGCGTTCTACGCCTACGCATATCCCGAGCCGGACGGTTTCGCCGACTATGCGGTCGGGCCGGACGCCGCGTTCTACAGCCAGGAGTACCGCCAGTTCCTGCTGCCGTACGAGGCGGTGCGAACCGCCGACGATCCCGACAAGACGCTGCTGCAGTTTCTGCAGAGCACGTACGCGGCGGCTGCGGATCTGGGCCACTGGGACCGCGCCGCGTTGGAGGACGACCCGAACCGCTGGCGCTAGACGCCGTACACGTCGAAAATGCAGCCAGGGCCGTGGCTTTCGCGATTCCACGACGCGGTTGGAGAACCGCGAGGACCCGAAGATCGTCGAGCCGACGGACGCGATCATCCGGCTCAGCGCCCAGTGCCGACCACCCCGTCGGCCACCAGCTTGGCGACTTCGTCCTCCGTCAGGCCGGCCTCCCGCAGCACATCCTCGGTGTGCTGGCCGAAGAGCGGCGCAGGCCGCACCGGCTGCGGGGGAATCCCCATGTCGATCGGGGAGCGGGCCAGCCGCACTTCGCCGAGGCCCGGCTGCTGAAGCGTCTGGAAGAAGCCCACCGCGCTCAGGTGCTCGTCGGTGAAGAGGTCCTCGATCGCGTTCACCGGACCGTGCGGGATGTCGGCCTTGCCGAGCAGGTCGAGCCATTCGGCATTCGGCCGTTTGGCGAGCTCCTCGGCCACCATGCTGTACAGCTCGTCGACATGGCGGGTGCGGCCGGAGAGGTTGCCGAAACGCGGGTCTTGCTTGAGCTCGGGCCGGCCGATCAGATCGAAGAAGGCCGCCCAGTGCCTGTCGGTGTACACCATCACCGACAGGTACCCGTCGCTGGTCCGGAACGGCCGGCGGTGTACCGAGTCCGCCCGGTTGTAGCCGGTGGGTCCGAGCGGCGGGTTGCCGACCCAACCGCCCTGGCGGTCCAGCAGCATGAACGACGCCATGCCCTCGAACATCGGGACCTCGATGATCCGGCCTTGGCCCCCGGGCGTCCGGCCGGCGACGGCGGCGCAGACCGCGGCGGCGCCGTACAGGCCCACCACCTTGTCCGCGACCACGGTCCGGATGTACGACGGTTCGGCCCCGCCGACGCCCTGGCTGGCGGCGACTCCCGATGCCGCCTGGATGACGTCGTCGTACGCCGGGCGATCCTCGTAGGGACCGCCGGCACCGTAACCGCGGAACGCGCAGTGGATCAGGGACGGGTTCACGCGGAGCAGGCTCGGTCCGTCGACCCCGAGGCGGCGCGCCGCCGGGGGGCGGATGTTGTGGATGAAGACGTCGGCGTCCTTGACGATGCCGTGCAGCAGGTCCAGCCCGCGCGGGTCCTTGAGGTCGATCACGATGGACCGCTTGCCGCGGTTGGCGGTGACGAACATCGGTCCCATGGCGTTGCCGTCGCGCTCGTTGACCCGGCGGATGTTGTCGCCGCCCGGGCTCTCGATCTTGATCACGTCGGCGCCCCAGTCCGCCAGGAGCTGGCTGCAGTAGGGCGCCATCAACACCGTGCTGAGTTCGATGACCCGCAGGCCGGCCAACGGGAGGCTGTGGTCGCTCATCACGCCACCACCCCGGCCACCAGCGCCCTCGGATCACTCTGCGCCGTGGAGCCGGCGGTGACCAGCTCCCACAGTGCCGTCGGGTCGGATTCCACCAGGGCGCCGAGGACCCGGTCCCAGAACAGCGTGCCGCCGAAGTCGCCCCGCCAGTCCATGACCGGCAGGGTGAAGAGCGGCAGCGGGTGCTCGAGCGTGGTGCCGATCGCGCCGTGGACCTGATGCGCATTGCGCACCACCACCGACGCCGCGTGGCCGACGCATGACCGGGCGACCGCGACCCGGTAGACGGACGCGGCACCTTCCAGTTCGGTCTCGACAGCGTCCACCACGGCCGCGTCCACGGCGCTGCCCGCCAGGGCGACCTCGGCCGCGATGTCGGCGATCAGGTTCTGCACCGACTGGAACCTGCCCACCGGGCGGCCGAACTGAACGCGCACCCCGGCATATTCCACGCACATCGCGAGGATCCGTTCCATGGCCCCGACACACTGGATGGCACGGATCAGAGCGCCGCGCAGCTTCAACGTGGTCAGCACGCCGGGATCGACTGTGTTACCGGACAGACCGGCCGGAACCTCCACGTCGTAGGCCGGGAGTCCCGACAGGTTGGGCAGCCGGGTCGCCTCGACCTGGATGGCGGCAAGGTCCGCGACCGTCACGCGGTCGCCCCGGGGCACGACGGCGACCACACGCTCGACCTCGCCGGCCCACGGCACCCGGGGCGCGCGTCCCGAGGAGTCCGCGACGGCGACGGTCCGCGGGGAGTCGTCGCAGGGAAGGCCGGCCCGGTCGAGCAGCCATCCGGCGAGCAGATCGGATTCGGCCAGGGGCAGGTGAACGGCGTTCGCCGCGGCCTCGGACAGCAGGGCAGCGCACTCGTACCAGGACGCACCGCTGCCCCCAGCGGCCTCGGTGCCGGTGAGACGGACCAGCCCGAGGTCGGCCAGCTGCTTCCACAGCCCATCGTCGAACGCGACACCGTCGGTGGTCTGGCTCAGCCGGTCCGTCACGTCACCGGCACCGAAGATCTGGCGGATGAGGTCCGCGAGGTCGGAGTCGATCGTGGTGTTCATCAGCGCATCCCCAATCCGCGGGCGATGACCCCGCGCAGAATCTCGTTGGTGCCGCCGCGGATGGTGAACGCGGGCCGGTGCCCGACACCGCGGCGGACCCGGTCGGCGGTTTCGGTAAGCGGCGCCTCGGCATCGGCGAGCGCGAGGTGGATCCACTCGACCAGGTCGCCCTCGAAGGTGGTGCCGAGAAGCTTCACCAGCGACGCCGGCAGGTCCGCTCGCTCGCCTCGCTGCAGCGCACCCGCGACGGAACGCGACATCTCCTGCAGTCCACCCAGGCGGCCGACATGGCGGCCGACGGATGCCCGGTCGAGCACGCCGGTCAGCGCCGGATCGGCAAGTGCGGCCGTCAGCATCGGGTAGGTCGACAGGAACCGTTCGGGACCGCTGCGCTCGAAGGCGAGTTCGGCGGTCACCTGGGTCCACCCGTCGCCGATGTCGCCCAGTACGTGATCGTCGGGCACGAAGACGTCGGTGAGCACCACCTCGTTGAAGTGGTGGCTGCCGGTCGCGGAGATCACCGGGCGCACTTCGAGGCCGGGATCGTCGAGTGGGACGACGAACTGGCTGAAGCCGGCGTGCCGGTGTGCCGCGTCCAACGGGGACGTGCGGGCGAAGACCACGAACGCATGCGCGAGGTGCGCGCCCGAGGTCCACAGTTTCGTCCCGGTGAGCCGCCACCCGCCGGTGTCGCGGGTCGCCTTGGTGCGGATGCTCGCGAGGTCCGAGCCGCTGTCGGGCTCACTGAGGCCGATGCCGAAGAAGCATTCGCCGGCGGCGATCCGGGGCAGATAGCTCTTCTTGAGCTGTTCGTTGCCGAACCGGAGGATGCTCGGGGCGACCTGTCGGTCCGCGGCCCAGTGCGCACCCACCGGGGCGCCGGCAGCCAGCAGTTCCTCGGTGACGACGAAGCGCTCGAGGAAACTGCGCCCGTGACCGCCGTACTCCCGGGGGATGGTCATGCCGATCCACCCCTGCTGCGCCAACGCCCGGGACAGCTCGGGATTCCACCGGGTCAGCCACCCGTCGATCCCTCCGAGCTCACTCCGCAACGCGTCGGGGAGGCTGCCCAGAAACGTGCGGACCTGTGCGCGGAGGTCCGTCATGACGCCGGACTCGCCGACCGGACGCGGAAGGAGATCGGTGATCATGAACGACCCGGTCACCGGTGCCTGACCTCTTCCATGTAGTTCTCGTGTTCGTCGGTGAAGTGGGCCAGCGCCTGCATGGCGGCGCTGAGCTCGAGCACATCGGCGAGGTCGCGCCTGCGGGACTCGCGCAGCAGTTTCTTGGCCATGCGCACCGCGGGGCCGGAGTTCTTGACGATGCGCTCGGCGAGCGCGGTGGCCTCGTCGAGCAGCTTCTCGGGTGGCACCACTCGGCTCACCAGACCCCACTCCAGCGCGGTGGCAGCATCCACCCGGTCTCCGGTGAGTGCCATCTCGGCGGCCCGTGCCCGACCGATGGTCTGGGTGAGAAACCAGGCGCCGCCGTCGCCGGGGATCAAACCGAGTTGGACGAAGGCCTCGGCGAAAATTGCTGTCTCCGAGGCGATCCGGATGTCCGCCATGACCGCCAGGTCGCAACCGGCGCCGACGGCGGGGCCGTTGACGGCGGCGATGATCGGCACCTCGCAATCGTGGAGAGCCAGCGGGATCCGCTGGACGCCGTGGCGGTAACCGTTGCGTTGGACGTAGGGCGGGCCGCCGAACATCCCCTTCTTCTCCGCGAGCTCGCGGAGGTTGCCGCCGGCCGAGAACGCACTGCCCTCGCCGGTGAGGATCACGCACTTGACGTCGGGGTCGCGGTCGACCCGCGCGGTGTTGGCCACGAAGGCCTCGATCATCTCGGGGCTGGTGATCGGGTTGCGGATCTCGGGCAGGTTGATCCGCCAGGTCTCGATGCTCCCGTTGCGCTCGACGAGTAGTGGCTCGGGCATGGGTTCTCCCTTGTTCTCGGTTGGGGAGTGGGGGTGGTCAGTCGATGGCGAACAGCGCGATCTGCGGCCAGATCAGGAAGATGAGAGCCATGGCCAGCATCGCCACGATGAACGGCACGGCGCCCCGGAACACCTCGCCCACAGGGCGTTTCGCGACCCGGGCCACGACGAAGGCGTTCAGTCCCATCGGCGGGGTCACCAGGCCGACCTCGGCCAGCAGCACCAGGTAGACGCCGAACCACACCGGGTCGAAGCCGAGGCCGGTGACGATCGGCAGCACCACCGGGACGGTGAGTGCGATGATCGCGACCTGGTCCATGAAGAAGCCGAGCACGATGTAGACCAGCCCGATCACGAGCATGATCACGGTGGCGCCCAGGCTCAACCCGATGACCCACGACGCCAGTTGCGTGGTGACCTGGGTGAGGGTGAGGAACTGGCCGAAGACCTCGGCGCCGATCATCATCACGAAGATCATCGCGGTGGTCTTGACGGTTTCCGACACCGCGTGCCGCAGGCCGGGCACGGTGAGTTTCCGGCGGACCGCGCAGAGGATGAAGCCGGCGAGGCAGCCCACCGCGGCCGCCTCCGTCGCCGTCGCGATGCCGGTGTAGATCGACCCGACCACCGCGCCGAAGATCAGCACGAGGGGCAGCGCGGGCAGCACGGCCTGCCCCTTTTCTTTCAACGTGCTCGCCCGGCCCGGCGGCGCGGCGTCGCGGTTGGCCACCAGTGTGAAAGCGAGCGCGGCGATGAGTCCGACGGCGATGAGGATGCCGGGGACCACCGCGGCGATGATCATGTCACCCACACTGATCTCGGCGGTGATGGCGTAGAAGACCAGGATGATGCTGGGCGGGATCATGGCGGCGAGGGTGCCGACCACGGCCACGAGTCCACCTGCGGTTCGGGGCTGGTAACCGTCTTTGATCAGCTGGGTGGTCGAGGTACTCGCCAGGGTCGCCGCCGACGCCGTGCTCGATCCCGACACCGCTGCGAACGCCGTACCCGCGGCGATCGCGGCGACACCGGCGCCACCGCGGATCCGGCCGATCAGCACGGTGGCGGCCTTGAACATGTGGTCGGCCAGTCCGGACAGCAACATGAGTTGCGCCATGAACATGAAGAGGGGGACGGCCGACATCGAATACTCCATCACGGAGTGTGGCGCGCCGGTTCCGACGGCGCCGATGATCTCGTCGACGGTGAGGTACATCCCGAGTCCGATGACACCTGCGGCGAGGACCGAGAAGGCGACGGGGACCCTGATCGCGATCAGCAGCAGCATCACGGCCGTCATGGAGAGTGCGATGGTCATGCCGGCCCCTCCTCGGCGTTGTGCTCGGTGGCGCGCCGGTTTCGTGCGGGTCGGTGCGAACGTCGCCGGTGATGAGGCCGAACAGTTCGATGGCGACGACGATCACGCCGAGCGCGCCGGCGGCGGGCATGATCGACTTCCACCACCATGTCGGCAGCCCCAACTGGGCGGACCCCCGCACCGCCTGCTCTCCGGTCACGAACGCCTCACGCGCCGAGTCGAATCCCGCGAGGAACATGATCGCGAATCCGGTGAGCACGAGCAGGTTCGCGATGACCGCGCACGTGCGCCGCAGCGGTCCGGAGAGCTTGTCGTAGATCGTGTACACCGCGATGTGTGCGCCCGTGTGATAGGCCGTCACCGCGCCGAAGAACGCCATCGCCAGCATGCAGTACTGCTCGACGAAGATGATGTTCCAGCCGAGCGGTCGGTTGTGGACGTTGCGGGTGTAGAGCTCGGTCAGCGTGATGACGAACGTGGCGGCCAGGGCGATGCTCGCCAGTCCGGCGCACAGCCAGGAAATGTAATCCTGGACCCGGACCAGCCGGGGGAACGCCTTCCCAGCCGGCTTGTCCGTGTAGTGGATGGTCTGCGTCATCGCCGCACCTCCTCCAGTGCCGCGACATACTCGGCCAGCACCTCACCGGCCGCGGGGTGGCCGCTGCTTTCGAGGTCGGTGACCCACTCCTGTCGAACCGGAACGGCCAGACCCTCCCACGCGGCTCGGTCGGCCTCGGTCACGGTGTGGAAGACCACGCCCGCGTCGCGCATCTTCTGCTTGTTGTCCGAGATCGACTTGTTGACCGCCTGACAGACACTCGCCTGCGCGGCGGCGGCAGCTTTCTGAACGACGGCGCGCTGCCCGTCGTTCAGTTCCTGCCAGGTGTCCTCGGCGATGTTGTAGGTGATCGCCGCGGCGCCGAGGTGGGCGTTCTCGGTGCTGTACCCGAGCACCTCCCACAGCTTGTAGGCCGCGATGCTCGTCGGGCTGGCGAGCGTGCCTTCGACCGTGCCCTGCAGTACTCCCTGGTAGACCTCGTTGAGCGGGATGGAGACACCGGCGGCGCCGGCACGCCTCACGACGCGGTCGCCCGCTCCGCCCGGCGACCGCAGCGCGAGTCCCCTGAGGTCGTCGGGGGTGTGCACCGGCGTGCCGCTGGTCAGGGCCTCGAAGCCTTGCAGCATCGCGATCCACAGCGGGCGTATCCCGCCGGGCTGGAACTCCTTCTCGAAGAGGATGCCACCCGGCTCCACGAGATTCAGCAGGGCGTCCGCACCGGTGCAGGACTCCGTGACCAGGCCTGGCAGGTCGGCGACGGTGGACATCTGGAATTCGGTCTCGACGTTGGACGGTGCGATCGGCCCCAACTGGACCAGACCGTTGCGCATCGCCTCGGGCATCGTGGTCAGGTCGGCCAGCTGTCCACCGCCGTAGTACCGGACGTCGAGGCCGACGCCGGGTCCTTCGGCCCGGAGGATCTCGAGGAACGGTTCGACACCGCCGGCCCGGACGGGATGGCTCTCGGAGAAGTAGCCGCCGACGCGTAGCACCGTCCCGCGGGAGGCCGGCTCTGCGCCCAGGGCGACGCAGCTGGTCGCGGTGAGCGCCACAATGCCGGCTGCCGCGACGTGTCGAAGTGCCCGGCGGAAAGTTGTGCTACGCATCGGTGCTCCTGAGATACGGTGATGATGAGGGCAAAAAACGTGCCGAGATCCGCTGCAGTCGTGGGTATTTGGCGTACCGCATAGCCGCCGGAACCTTCGTGGGCGGCTACCGGAACGCCGAGTGTCCTGTCAGCGCCTGGCCGATCATGAGCTGATGCACCTCGGACGTGCCCTCGTAGGTCAGTACCGACTCCAGGTTGGCGGCATGCCGCATCACCGGATATTCGAGGCTGATGCCGTTGGCGCCCAACACGGTTCGGCATTCACGCGCGATGGCCAGCGATTCGCGGACGTTGTTGAGCTTACCGAGGCTGACCTGCTCGGGACGCAGCCGGCCGGTGTCCTTGAGACGGCCGAGCTGCAGCGCCAGCAGCATGCCCTTGCCGAGCTCCAGTGCCATGTCCGCCAGCTTGAGCTGGGTGGCCTGGTAGGACGCCAGCGGCTTGCCGAAGATGTTGCGGTCCGCCGTGTAGGCGATGGTGGTCTCCAGGCAGTCCCTGGCCGCGCCGAGCGCGCCGAACACGATGCCGTAGCGCGCCTCGTTGAGGCACGACAGCGGACCGGACAGACCGCGCGCCTCAGGCAGCATCGCCGACGCCGGCAGCCGCACCTCGTCGAGCACCAACTCGCTGGTCACCGATGCGCGCAGCGACAGCTTGCGGGTGATCTCCGGTGCGGAGAACCCGGGGGTGGAAGTGGGCACGACGAAGCCGCGGATCTTGTCGTCGGTCTGGGCCCACACCACCGCGACGTCGGCCACCGATCCGTTGGTGATCCACATCTTGGTGCCGTTGAGAACCCAGTCGTCCCCGTCGCGGCGCGCGTAGGTGCGCATGCCCCCGGGATCAGAGCCGAAGTCGGGCTCGGTCAGTCCGAAACAGCCGATCGCCTCGCCGGCGGCCATCCGCGGCAGCCACTCCTGTTTCTGTTCCTCCGATCCCCAGCGCCAGATGGCGAACATCGCCAGGGAGCCCTGCACCGAAACCAGGCTGCGCAGACCGGAATCGGCTGCCTCCAGCTCCATGCACGCCAGGCCGTAGGCGGTGGCGCTGGTGCCGGCGCAGCCGTAACCCTGCAGATGCATGCCGAGCATGCCGATCTTGCCGAGTTCGAGGGCGAGTTCCCGGGCCGGGATCTCTGCGGCCTCGAACCATTCGCCCAGGTGCGGCCGAATCCGCTCGGTGGTGAAGTCGGCGACCGCGTCGCGGATGGCGCGGTCCTCGCCGTCGATCAGGTCCTCGGTGCCGAACAGCCCGAGCGGTGTGTGGATGGTTGTCATGGTCGTCTCCTCAGTCAGAAGGCGTTGACGCCGGTTTCGGCGCGGCCGATGAGCAGTTTCTGGATCACGCGAGCGTCCCGCAGGTACTTCTGCACGGGGTATTCGTCGATGTAGCCGTATCCGCCGAAGATCTGGATCGCATTGTTCGCCGCGCGCACCGCCGCCTCGCTGGCGTAGTACTTGGCTTTGGACGCCTCGACGCCGAACGGCTCGCCGCGCTCGATCAGGTCGGCCGCTCGCCACACCAGCATCCGGGCCGCGTCCAGTTCGACCGACATGTCGGCGATCATGTCCTGGATCAGCTGGAACGCCGCCAGCGGACGGTCGAACTGGTTGCGCTGGGTGGCGTAGTCCACACAGGACTCGAGGCAGCCCATGACGATGCCGACACATCCGGCGCCGACCGAGACCCGCCCCTTGTCCAGCGAGTGCATGGCGATCGAAAAGCCTTGGCCCTCTTCACCGAGCCGCGCCGAGGCGGGCACCCGAACGTCGGTCAGGAACACCTCGCCGGTGGCCTGGCCACGCAGGCCCAGCTTGCCCTTGATCTCGCGGGTCTCGAATCCCGGGCTGTCGGTGGGGACCAGGAACGCCGAGACACCCTTGGGGCCGGGTCCGCCGGTGCGGGCGAACACCAGACAGACGTCGGCCCAGGTGGCGTTGGTGATGAACATCTTCTGCCCGTTGAGCACGTAGTGATCACCGTCGCGGGACGCGCGGGCCTTGAGATTGCCTGCGTCCGAACCGGTGTCCGGTTCGGTCAGACCGAAGCAGCCCAGGATCTCGCCGGTGGCGATGCCGGGCAACCAGCGCTGCTTCTGTTCCTCGGTGCCGTGCGACAGGATCACCTTGCCCACCAGGCCCATGGAGACCGACACGATGCCGCGCACCGCCGAGTCGGCGCGGCCCAGTTCCTCCATGCCGATGCAGTAGGTGATGTAGTCGCCGCCGAGGCCGCCGTACTCCTCCGGGATGGTCAGCCCGAAGAAGCCCATCGCGCCGAGTTTGGGGATGAGGGCGGTGTCGACGGACTCCGCACGGTCCCACTCCGCACGGTGGGAGATCACTTCCTTGTCGAGAAAGTCCCGCGCGTACTCACGGAATTTGATCTGGTCGTCGGTCAAAGTCAGGTCCATGTGGGCTCCTTGGCGCTGATATCGGGTCGGGGGCGGGGACTCTTGGTGCCGTCGGGCGCGTAGACGTACCACCCGAGTCCGGTCTTGCGGCCGAGCTCGCCGCGCTCGACGAGGGCGGTGACGCTGGCGCTGGGCGCGTCGCGTGGGTCGCCGGATTCGGCGAAGCGGGCGGACTTGGTGAAGTAGCCGATGTCGATGCCGGTCAGGTCCATCAGCTCGAACGGGCCCATCGGGTAGCCCAGCGCGGTGCGGCATGCGGTGTCGATGGCCTCGACGGAGGCGATGTCGTTCTCGAGGAGGTGAATCGCCTCGTCGCGCACGGCATTGAGGATGCGGTTGGCGATGAACCCCGGGATCTCCCTGTCGAGCACCACGGGGGTCTTTCCGAGAGCGCGGGCGAGTTCGACGGTGGTGGCGATGGTCGCCTCAGATGTCTGTGGACCGCGCACGACCTCCACGCAGCGCATCACCGTGGCGGGGTTGAAGAAGTGCAGATTGCATACCCGGTCGGGCCGGCCGGTGGCATCGGCCAACTGGGACGGCACGAAGCTCGACGAGTTGGTCGCCAGAATGGTGTGCGCCCCGGCGAGCCGGTCCAGGTGCTGGAACAGGTTTCGTTTGACGTCAAGTTTCTCCACCGCGGCCTCGATGACGAAATCGGTGTCGCGTGTGGCGCTGTCGAGGTCGGTGGTGTAGCTGAGCCGGCGCAGCGCGGCGTCGGCGTCATCAGCGCCCATCCGGCCCTTGGCGACGCGGGTGGTCAGCAGGTCGCGCAGCTCCGCCTCGGCCACCGGCAACCGCCCGGCATCGATGTCGTACAGGGTGGCGTGGTAGCCGGTCGTGGCGCAGACCAGGGCGATCTGCGAACCCATCGCACCGGCGCCCACCACGAGGATGTGCTGAATCATTCTCAGCTCCCGGTGAATTCGGCGGGACGCTTGGCGAGAAACGCCTCCGCGCCCTCACGCTTGTCGTCGGTGGTGTACAGCAATGCCTGCGCCAGTCGCTCGACCACCAGGCCGGTGCGCTGGTCGGCGTCCAAGCCGGTGCGGATCACCAGCTTCGCCAGCCGCACGGCCAGCGGGCCACGGGCCAGCATCGTCGCGGCGGTGTCGCGCGCGGCGGCCACCGGGTCGTCGGCGACAGCGCTCACCAGCCCGATCGACTGTGCCTCGGCGGCGTCGACCATGCGACCGGTGAGGATCAGCTCGATGGCGCGCCCGACGCCGACGAGCCGGGCCAGCCGCTGCGTTCCGCCGGCCCCGGGCAGCACCGACAGCATGGTCTCGGGCAGCCCGAGTTTCGCTGCGGGGGCGGAGATCCGGATGTCACAGGCCATCGCCAGCTCACAACCGCCGCCGAGTGCGTATCCGTTGACCGCGGCGATGGTCGGCTTCTCGAACGCCTCGACCTCGTCGTAGAGGCGCTGCATCTCCGAGTCGAGCCCGGTGTGCAGCGTGTAGTTCTGCAACTGGGCGATGTCGGCGCCCGCGGCGAACGCGCGGTCGCCCGCGCCGGTGAAGATCACCGCACCCACCTTGTCGTCGGCCCGCGCCTCGGCCAGCGCAGCGTGCAGCTCGGTCTGCACCGTGCGGTTGATGGCGTTGCGGACTTCGGGCCGGTTGAGCGTGATCAGCGCGACGCCGTCGCAGACATCGGTCAGCAGAGTCTCGTAGAACATCGAATTTCCTTATCGGTCAGCGCTGTTGAGGGCGGCACGGAGCGCGAACTTCTGGATCTTGCCGCTGGCCGTGCACGGCAGCTCGGGGAGCACTTCGAGGCGCTCGGGCCAGTAATGCCGGGCCACGCCTTTCTCGGCCATGAACGCCTGCAGCTTCTCGAAGGACAGTGCGTCGGCCCCGGCTTTGAGCACGACGCAGGCGCAGGCGCGTTCCTGCAGCCGGGGGTCGGGCACCGCGACGACCGCCGCGGACACGATGTCGGAGTGCTCGTAGAGCACGTTCTCGATGTAGGCCACCGGGATGTTCTCGCCGCCCCGGATGATCACGTCCTTGGTGCGGCCCGCGATGCGCAGGTAGCCGTCGGCGTCGATGACCGCGAGGTCGCCGGTGTCGAACCAGGGACCGTCGAAGGCCTCCCGGGCCAGGTCGAGACGTTCGGCGTAGCCGACGAACAGGAACGGCCCACTGGCCTGCAGGCGGCCCTCCGAACCGGCGGGCAGTTCGGCACCGGTGTCGTCGACGACGCGGATCCGCATTCCCGGCCACGGGTATCCGTCGGTGTCGATGATCTTCTCGTCGGGATCTCCCGGAACCCCCAGTGTGACAAGGGCATTCTCGGTCTGGCCCCAGCCGCCGAGAACTGTCAGACCGGGCAGCTTCCGGCGCGCCTCACGCACCAGTGCACGGGGGATCGGCGCGCCCATGCAGCAGAACCGGCGCAGCGAGGACAGGTCGTGGTCGGCGAGGTTGGCGGCGTTGATCACGTCGTGCAGAAACGGTGTCGCCGCCGACGTGTAGGTGATGCCGTGCCGGGCCACCAGTTCGACGAAGCGCGGGGCGTCCCAGACGTCCTGCAGCACGCACGTGGCCCCGTTCTGCACGGGAAGCCGGGCGCCGTACAGGAATCCGGTGAGGTGCGCCAGCGTGGAGGCCATGTGGATCACGCTGTCGGCGGTGATGCCGAGCCGCTGCGGCAGCGGGTTGTTCGCCGCGATGGCCGTGTTGTGGGTGTGCATCACGCCCTTGGGTTCGCCGGTGGTGCCGGACGTGAAGATCAGCAGGGTCACGTCGTTGGGGTCCGGTCGCAGCGTCGTCAGCTCCGCGGGATCCCGCCGCTCCTCCCAGGGAGTGGCGGCGAACTCGTCCCACGACGAACCGACGACGAGCACGTGGTCCAGGCCAGGCCACCGGCCGCGCAGCCGCTCGACCATCGCCGGGTAGTCGAACCCGCGGAACTCCTGCGGGACCACCAGCACCTTCGACCGCGCCAACCCCACCATGAAGCCGACCTCACGGTCCCGGTAAATCGGGATGAGGGGGTTGCTGATCGCCCCGATCCGGCTGGCGGCGAAATGCACCACCACCCACTCGATCCAGTTGGGCAGCTGAAAGGACACCACATCGCCGCGGCGCACACCGAGTTCGAGAAGACCGAGAGCGCAGCGGTCGACCTCGCGGCGGAGCTCTCCGTAGGTGACCGCGCGCCGGGAGTCGACGAACGCCGTCTTGTCGGGCGTCGCGGCGGCGGCCTCGTCGAGATGGTCGGTGATGGTCCGGTCGGTCCAGTAGCCGGCGCTGGTGTGTGCGTCGATCAGTTCTCGCGTGAGGAGCGTCTCGAACGACATGGCGGTCTCCAGTCAGCTCATCGTGAGGCCGCCGCTGACGCTGACGGTCTGGCCGGTGACGTAGGCGGCCTCGTCGGAGGCGAAGAACGCGACGACGTTGGCCAGGTCGCTGGGCTGCGCGAGCCGACGCATCGGGATCGACTTGGTCAGCGCCTCGCGCAGCTTGGGGTTGTCGCCGCCGATCGAGGCGAACAGCGCGGTGTCGGCCGGTCCCGGGCAGATCGCGTTGGCATTGACCTTGTGCCGGGCCATCTCACGGGCAACCGACTTGGTGAACGCGATGATCCCGCCCTTGGCCGCCGAGTACACGGCCTCGCCGGAGGAGCCGACCCGGCCCGCGTCCGAGGCGATGTTGACCACCGTGCCGAAACCCTGCGCCGCCATCACGGGCAGCACCGCCTTGCTGGTGTTCAACACGCCGTACAGGTTGATCTGGATGACACGGTCCCAGTCCGCCCGGTCGGAATCGACGAACGGCGCGGCCCGGTCCCAGCCGGCGTTGTTGACCAGCACGTCGATGCGGCCGAATTCGCTGCGGACGCGGTCGACCATGGCGTCGACGGCCTCGGGCGAGGTGACGTCGGTCTGGACGCCGATCGCGGCGCCGCCGATGGCCGACGCGGTCTCCTTGGCGGTCACCTCGTTGAGGTCGGTGACCACCACGGTGGCACCCTCGGCGGCCAGCTTCTCCGCGATGCCGCGACCGATGCCCTGGCCGGCTCCGGTGACGATGACGATCTTGTCGTCGAGTCTGCCCATCATGATGTCCCTTCGATTTCGTTACGGTGCGTACTTGCGGCCCAGCATGTTTCGCGCGATGACGAGCTTGGACACCTGTGCGGTGCCGTCGCCGATCTGCAGGCCGATGACGTCGCGCAGGCGCTGGCCGACCGGACTCTCGCTGGAGTAGCCGAGGTGGCCGAGCGTGAGCAGGCACTGCTGGATCGCCTCGGCGGACACCTTGGGCGCCCAGAACTTGGCCATCGCGGCCTCGGTGCTGTGTTCGAGGCCGTTGTCCTTGCGCCACAACGCCTCGTAGCAGACGTGCCGCGCGCCCCGCAGATAGGTGGCGTACTCGGCCAGCGGGAAGGCCACTCCCTGGTAGGTGCCCAGCGGGTTGCCGAACGTCTGCCGGTCCCGGCACCACTGCAGCGCCTCGTCCATCGAGACCTGCGCTGCACCGAGACAGGCCAGCCCGATGATGGCCCGCGAGTAGTCGAACCCCTGCATCACCGAGATGAACCCGTCACCCTCGGCGCCGACGAGCCGGTCCCGGGGCACCGGCAGGCCGTCGAAGTGCAGCGAGGCGCGTCCGATCGCGCGGCTGCCGAGGTCGTCGAACGCGGCCCGCGATCGCGTCCGGCGAGGTGGTGCCGGCCTTCTGCATCACCGAACCGCAGCACGGCACCGACGCGGCCGCGCTGGAGATGCGCGCCGAGCCGACCGCGGACGGCTGGCTGCTCACGGGTGAGAAGACCTCGATCACCCTCGGGATGGCCGCGCAGACCGCGCTGGTGCTGGCCCGCACGGGCGGGCCCGGCGCGCGCGGGGTCAGCGCGTTCTACGTCGACCTCGACGACCGCCACGTGTCGCGGGCCGCGTTCGACGACCTCGGCACGCAACCCGTCGAGGTTCTTGATGTCGAGGAACACCGAGTCCAGCGCCAGCCGGCCGTACGCCTTGGCGGCCAGCAGCGTCTGGGAGCGCACGTGGCGGGCCACCTCGC
>NZ_LMVQ01000592.1 GCF_001545925.1 Mycobacterium sp. NAZ190054
GGCGCCCTGGTATCCGACCAGTTGGCGCGGGTCGGCGAGGCCGGTGCAGCCGAACGCGGTCTCGGCGACCAGAGCGCCGTCCCGGACGGCGTACGCCGTGACGTCGGTGTGTGAAGCCGAGTCCAGCTTGGCCTGGGCCTGTGCCCGTTCGGCGGTCAGCCGGTCGAGTTCGACCTGCTGGGCCTTGAAGGTCTGCTGGGCGTTGGTCAGCGCGGCCACGGCGTCCTGCTGGCTGGCCTCGGCGGCCTTGACGGCGTCGTCGGCCTGCTGCTTGGCCAGCCGTGCCGCGGACTCCCGGTTGACCTGTTCGGTGCGCGCGCGCTGCAGGTCGGCCATCACCTTCTGCGAACTGATCGACAGCGCCTCCCCGGTGGCTGCGGTGTGCAGGATGTCGGACGGATCGGTCGCCGTCAGGTACGAACCCGACGGTCCGCTGACGTACATCGACGCGGCGAAGGTGTCGAACCGGTCCTGGGCGGCGGCGATGGCGGCGTGGGCGTCCTTGACGCGCTGGGCTCCGGCTTCGACCTCGAGCTGGGCGGCCTCGGCCTTCTCCCGGGCGGTCTGCACGTCCAGGATGGCCTTGTTGACGCTCTCCTGTTGCATCTGGATCTGCGCGCCGAGGTCCTGCAGCTTCTGGTTGACGTTGGCCACGTCGGTCACCAGCTGCGCCAGGCCGCTCTCGGGCGCGGGCTGCGCCAACGCCACGTTGGGCGCCAGGTTGGGCAGCGTGATCACCATGCCCATGGCGAGCGACGCCGCGCACAGCCGCGAAGCGGAGGCGCTGCCGGGGGTGCGTCTCATTCGACTCAAGTCTCCTCAGGCTCCACGCATACGTGTCGGCACAGGGTCCGGGCGCCCAAGCACAGAAGTCACATCAGGAACAACCGCAACATCAAGCACCGATTGCACCGTACGTCACATCTGACGCTAAAGAAACTTTAGTCACAAATTACAACAATGTAATTGCAATCGGCGTTATCAAATGGTGATATTCGAGTTCGCCAAAGGCGGAGCGTGCTGTCAGTCTGCGCTGGCAGGCGTCACGTCAGAAGAAGACGCGCGTTTGCTCCAATTCTGCAGGACCCGGGTTCCGACCACGGCCAGCGCGACCAGGAAAACAAGGACAATGGTGAATGGCGTCCACGGAAAGTGGGAGGCCGTCAACTCGCCGACGAAATTCTTCGACGACAGCACCGGATCCCCGGTCTTGGCCACGTCTTCGCCGGCCTCCAGGGTCACGCGGTCGAACTCGGGACTGTAGGTGCCGGCGAACGCCGGGCTCAAGGCCAGCACCGTCGCGCCGGGATGGTCGGCGCCGATCTCGGTCGCGATGTCGCGCAGCGGACTGTGGATCGGCGGATTGGCCCCGATCACCACGATCTTGAGATCGACACCGTGGCTATCGGCGTCCTCGACGACCTGCCGCAGCTGCGACACCGCCTCGGGATCGAGGCCCCTGGCGCTGACGCCGGTGTGCGCGACGTCTTCGCGCACGACGTCCATGCAGACATCGGGAGCACCGGGCACGGCCGGGTCGATCCCGACGGTATGGCACAACTCCGGCGGGATGTAGGTCGGCGGGAACGGCACGAAAAGCGGTCCGGTCACACGCAGCACGGTAGCCGACGGGCCGGGGCGCTCACGCACGACACGGGCGCGGCATTCGCGGGTACCCGGCCCGAGTGGCAGCACGCCGGCCCGGCAGCCAGACTTGGTGCCGGCCTGGGATTACTTACAGGACAAGCGTACTGTTAAGGTTACAAACGCCGCCGACACAGCCCGTCGCGGCGATGGTCGAAATCCGGGAGTTGATGTGAGCAGCAAGAATTCATCCCTGAACTCGTTCGGGGCGAAGGACACGCTGAAGGTCGGAGACAACAGCTACGAGATCTACCGCCTGGACGCGGTCCCCGGTACCGAGAAACTTCCCTACAGCCTCAAGGTGCTCGCCGAGAACCTGCTGCGCACCGAGGACGGCTCCAACATCACCAAGGATCACATCGAGGCGATCGCGAACTGGGATCCGCAGGCCGATCCGAGCATCGAGATCCAGTTCACCCCTGCCCGCGTGATCATGCAGGACTTCACCGGCGTGCCCTGCATCGTCGACCTGGCCACCATGCGCGAAGCGGTCGGCGAGCTCGGCGGCGACCCGCAGAAGGTCAACCCGCTGGCCCCCGCCGACCTGGTCATCGACCACTCGGTGATCGCCGACCTGTTCGGCCGCGCCGACGCGTTCGAGCGCAACGTCGAGATCGAGTACGAGCGCAACGGTGAGCGCTACCAATTCCTGCGCTGGGGCCAGGGCGCCTTCGACGACTTCAAGGTCGTCCCGCCCGGCACCGGGATCGTGCACCAGGTCAACATCGAGTACCTGGCCAGCGTCGTGATGGACCGTGACGGCGTGGCCTACCCCGACACCTGCGTCGGCACCGACAGCCACACCACGATGGAGAACGGCCTTGGCGTGCTCGGCTGGGGCGTCGGCGGCATCGAGGCCGAGGCCGCGATGCTCGGCCAGCCCGTCTCGATGCTCATCCCCCGCGTCGTCGGGTTCAAGATCACCGGCGAGCGCCGTCCCGGCGTCACCGCCACCGACGTGGTGCTGACCGTCACCGAGATGCTGCGCCAGCACGGTGTGGTCGGCAAGTTCGTCGAGTTCTACGGCGACGGCGTCGCCGAGGTGCCGCTGGCCAACCGCGCCACCCTGGGCAACATGAGCCCCGAATTCGGTTCCACCGCAGCGATCTTCCCGATCGACGAGGTGACCATCGACTACCTGCGGATGACCGGGCGCAGCGAGGAACAGCTGGCACTGGTCGAGGCGTATGCCAAGGAACAGGGCATGTGGCACGACCCGCAGCGCGAGCCGAAGTTCTCCGAGTACCTGGAACTCGACCTGGCCGACGTGGTGCCCTCGATCGCCGGCCCCAAGCGTCCGCAGGACCGGATCGCGCTGTCGGACGCCAAGACGGCGTTCCGCAAGGACATCCACAACTACGTGGAAGAGCACATGCCGGTGGAGCACTCCAAGCTCGACGACGCGGTCGAGGACACCTTCCCGGCCAGCGACCCGACGGCCAGCCTGTCCTTCGCCGACGACGGCGCGGTCGACGTGGCCTCGGCGGCGGTCGGCTCCAACGGCCGGCCGAGCAAGCCGGTGACGGTGACGTCCGACGAACTCGGCGAGTTCGTGCTCGACCACGGCGCGGTGGTGATCGCGGCGATCACCTCCTGCACCAACACCTCCAACCCCGAGGTGATGCTCGGCGCGGCCCTGCTGGCCAAGAACGCCGTCGAGAAGGGGCTGACGAGCAAGCCGTGGGTGAAGACCACGATGGCCCCGGGCTCACAGGTCGTCACGGACTACTACGACAAGGCGGGTCTGTGGCCCTACCTGGAGAAGCTCGGCTTCTTCCTCGTCGGCTACGGCTGCACCACGTGCATCGGCAACAGCGGGCCGCTGCCCGAGGAGATCAGCAAGGCGGTCAACGACAACGACCTGTCGGTGACGGCCGTGCTGTCGGGTAACCGCAACTTCGAGGGCCGCATCAACCCCGACGTCAAGATGAACTACCTCGCGTCTCCCCCGCTGGTGATCGCCTACGCGCTCGCCGGCAGCATGGACTTCGACTTCGAGGCCGACTGCCTGGGCTACGACAAGGACGGCAATCCCGTCTTCCTGAAGGACATCTGGCCGTCCCAGCAGGACATCAATGACACCATCAAGTCGGCGATCAGCCAGGAGATGTTCACCAAGAACTACGCCGACGTGTTCAAGGGTGACGACCGCTGGCGCAACCTGCCGACGCCCAGCGGCGACACCTTCGAGTGGGACGCCGAGTCGACGTATGTCCGCAAGCCCCCGTACTTCGATGGGATGCCTGCCGAACCGGAGCCGGTCACCGACATCAAGGGCGCCAGAGTGCTTGCCCTGCTGGGCGATTCGGTCACCACCGACCACATCTCCCCGGCCGGCGCCATCAAGCCGGGGACACCGGCCGCGGATTATCTCGAGTCCCATGGCGTGCAGCGCAAGGACTACAACTCCTACGGTTCGCGCCGCGGGAACCACGAGGTGATGATCCGCGGCACGTTCGCCAACATCCGGCTGCGCAACCAGCTGCTCGACGACGTCTCGGGCGGCTACACCCGCGACTTCACCCAGGACGGCTCACCGCAGGCGTTCATCTACGACGCCGCGCAGAACTATGCGGCGAAGAAGATCCCGCTGGTGGTGCTCGGCGGCAAGGAATACGGCTCGGGATCGTCGCGCGACTGGGCGGCCAAGGGCACGAGCCTGCTCGGGGTCCGTGCCGTGATCACCGAGTCGTTCGAGCGCATCCACCGGTCCAACCTGATCGGCATGGGCGTGATCCCGCTGCAGTTCCCCGAAGGGGAGTCGGCGGCGTCGCTGAAGCTCGACGGCACCGAGACCTTCGACATCACCGGCATCGAAGAGCTCAACGAGGGCAAGACGCCGCGGACGGTCAAGGTCACCGCCACCAAGCAGGACGGTTCCAAGGTCGAGTTCGACGCGGTGGTGCGGATCGACACCCCCGGCGAGGCGGACTACTACCGCAACGGCGGCATCCTGCAGTACGTGCTGCGGAACATGCTGAAGTCCTGAGCAATCTGCCATGCCTCGGGTGACCGACGATCATCTGGCGGCACGTCGCCGCCAGATCCTCGACGGTGCCCGGCGGTGCTTCGCCGAGTACGGCTACGACCGGGCCACGGTCCGCCGTCTGGAGCAGACGATCGGGCTCTCGCGCGGCGCGATATTCCACCACTTCCGCGACAAGGACACGCTGTTCTTCGAACTGGCGCGTGAGGACGCGGAGCGGATGGCCGATGTCGCGGCGCGCGAGGGCTTGATCCAGGTGATGCGCGACATGCTGGCCGCCCCGGACCAGTTCGACTGGCTGGCCACCCGGCTGGAGATCGCGCGCAAATTACGCAACGACCCGGCGTTCAGCCGGGGCTGGACGGAGCGGTCGGCGGAGGTGTCGGCGGCCACCACCGAGCGGCTGCGCCGCCAGAAACAGGCCGGGCGGCTGCGCGACGACGTGCCGGGCGAGGTTCTGCGCACCTACCTGGAACTGGTGCTCGACGGTCTGGTGGCGCGGCTGGCCGCCGGCGACGACCCCGAAAACCTGGGCGCCGTACTGGATCTGGTGGAAGACTCGGTCCGTCAGCAGTGAGCTAACTGGCCCGCCGCCCACGGTGATTCGGGCCGCCACGGCTCCGCATCGTGGCGCCTGACTCCCGCAGCATGCTGTGGATCGAACCGTAGGAATGGCCGGTTTCGGCTACCAGCGAGCGGATACTGGCGCCGCGCTCGTATGCGTTGCGTAACTCGGTCATGAGTTGGTCTCTGGACTTGCCGTTCTTCTTCACCTTGGACGCCTTCCCCGCTGCGGTGCACGGATGTAGCGTCCGCATACCCAGCCGGATGTCCCCTGACACCGGGCATCGGTGAAAACTCAGGCCAATTCGATCAGGTCGCGGTACTCGTCGGACCAGAAGTCCTCGGTGCCGTCGGGCAGCAGCAGGACCCGCTGGGGATTGAGCGCCTCGGCGGCGCCGGGGTCGTGGGTCACCAACACCACGGACCCGACGTAGCTGCGCAGCGCGTCGAGGACCTGCTCGCGGGAGGCCGGGTCGAGGTTGTTGGTGGGCTCGTCGAGCAGCAGCACGTTCGCGGTCGACGCCACCAGCCCGGCCAGGGCCAGCCGGGTCTTCTCGCCGCCGGACAACGTCCCCGCCGGCTGGTCGAGCTGCGCGCCGCTGAACATGAACGCCCCGAGCAGACCTCGCAGATCCTGTTCCCCGGTGTCGGGGGCGGCGTGCCGGATGTTCTCCCACACCGTGGCGAGGTTGTCGAGGGTGTCGTGCTCCTGGGCGAAGTAGCCCAGCTTGAGTCCGTGACCGGGTTCCAGGCCGCCGGCGTCAGGGGTCTCCACCCCCGCCAGGATCCGCAGCAGCGTCGTCTTGCCTGCGCCGTTGAGACCCAGTACCACCACCCTCGAGCCGCGGTCGATGGCCAGGTCCAGCCCGGTGAACACCTCCAGCGAGCCGTAGGTCTTGGTCAGCCCCTTGGCGATCAGTGGGGCCTTGCCGCACGGGGCAGGCGTCGGGAACTTGATCCGGGCCACCTTGTCGGCCACCCGTTCCTCGTCGAGGGCGGCCATCATCCGCTCCGCGCGACGCAGCATGTTTTGCGCGGCAACGGCTTTGGTGGCCTTGGCACCCATCTTGGCGGCCTGGGTGCGCAGCGCGGAAGCCTTGCGCTCGGCGTTGGCACGTTCACGGCGACGCCGTTGCTCGTCGGTGGCCCGGGCGTCGAGGTACTTCTGCCAGCCCATGTTGTAGACGTCGGCCTCACCGCGCACGGCGTCGAGGAACCACACCCGGTTCACGACGTCGGCCAGCAGGTCGACGTCGTGACTGATGACGACGAGTCCGCCGGTGTGGTTCTGCAGGAAGGTGCGCAGCCAGCCGATCGAGTCGGCGTCGAGGTGGTTGGTGGGCTCGTCGAGCAGCAACGTGGTGGCCGAACCGCTGCCGCTCTCGGACGCGGCGAACAGGATGCGGGCCAGCTCCACCCGCCGGCGCTGACCACCGGACAGCGTGCGCAATGGCTGGGTGAGCACACGGTCGGGCAGGCCCAGGCTGGCGCAGATCCGTCCGGCCTCGCTCTCGGCGGCGTATCCGCCGAGCGCGGCGAACCGCTCCTCCAGCTGGCCGTAGCGGCGGACCGCCTTGTCCCGGGCGGCGTCGTCGGCGACCTCGGCCATCAACGCCTGCTGCTTCTCCAGGTCCGAGAGCAGGGTGTCCAGCCCCCGCGCCGACAGCACCCGGTCACGGGCCAGCATGTCGAGATCGCCCTCTTTGGGATCCTGTGGCAGGTAACCGATTTCGCCGGTGCGGGTGACCGAGCCCGCGTAGGGTTCACCCTCGCCGGCGAGGATCCGCATCGTCGTCGTCTTCCCCGCCCCGTTTCGGCCGACCAGCCCGATGCGGTCTCCGGGCTGCACCCGCAGCGCCGATCCCTCGATCGAGAGCAGCGTGCGTGCTCCTGCGCGGACCTCGAGGTCCGTGGCGGTGATCACGCGAGAAGCTCCTGGGGAAACGAGGGCATGGCGATACCCATGCCGTGGACGGCTTCTGAAAGGCTAGTGGTTGTTGCTGGCCTGAGGCCAATCAGATTGCTCGCCGAGGCTCACCTGTCGTCGGTGAAGCGCGGGGGGCGCTTCTCCTTGCGGGCCGCGACGGCCTCTTCGAAGTTGCTCGTCAGCAGCCGGAGGTAGAGCTGCCCCAGGCCTTCGGCCTGCATGTGGGCCTCCAGCGATCCGGCGTCCAGCCCGCTCCACAGTGTGCGCTTGGTCAACTCGGCGCCCGGCCGCGAGTACGCGGCGATGCGCTCGGCCATGTCGTAGCAGGTCGGCAACAGCTCCGCGGCGGCAACCTGCCTCGACACCAGCCCGATGCGCTCGGCCTCGTCGGCGTCGACATCGCGTCCGGTCAGCATGATCTCGAACGCCCGCGACGAGCCGATGGCGCGCGGCAGCAGGTAGCTCAGGCCCAGTTCGCTGGCGGTCAGCCCGTTGTTGATCCCCGCGGCCCGGAAGTACGCGTCCGTGGAGGCCACCCGGATGTCGGCGGCCAGCGCCAGGCACAGGCCACCGCCGATCGCGGCTCCGTTGACCGCCGCGATGACCGGTTGGTGCAGCTTGCGCAGCGCGAGGATGACGTCGTCGAGCACCTCCATGGACCTGAGGCCGAACGACGGGCGGGTCAGGCCGGCGACGTGGGGCACCGACCCGGCCGACTTGTGGTCGGCCCCGGACGAGAAACCGGCGCCTGCGCCGGTGAGCACGACGACGCGGACGTCATTGTCGTGGGTGATCTCGTCGAGCGCGGCCTTGAGCGGCACCATGACGTCGAACGCCATCGAGTTCATCCGCTCCGGGCGGTTCAGCGTCACCAGCGCGACGCCGGGCCGCGGATGCTCCACCAGGACGAAGCCGTCACCATCGGTCACGGCATGCACAGTAGCGTGAAGCGGATCAGCCCTGACCGTTGTCCTGGGCGGCGATCGCGGCGTCGATGTCGAAGTCCTTGACCCGCTGGACGAGGTCTTCCAGCGCGGCGGGCGGTAGTGCACCCGCCTGGTTGAACACCAGTTTGCCCTTCTTGAACGCCATCAGCGTCGGGATCGAGCGGATGTCGGCCGCGGCGGCGAGCTGCTGCTCGGCCTCGGTGTCGACCTTCGCGTAGACCACGTCGGGATGCTTGTCCGACGACGCCGCGAACGTGGGCGCGAACGCTTTGCACGGGCCGCACCACGATGCCCAGAAGTCCACCAGGACGATCTCGTTGTCGTTGATGGTGTCGTTGAACTCTTGTGCGGTGATGTCTCGGGTAGCCACGTGTATCCCAACGTTCGTGTCGGCGGGTCTGTTCCTGTGCCCCTCTCTACAGAGCGTAGGCCTTCACCCAGTCGACCTTCATCTGCGCCTGGAACGGGGCGGTCGGGTCAGGGTCGCCGGTCCAGGGGTTTCCGACGGCCACGTTGAGGATCAGATAGTGGTCCCACGCCCCCGAGAACGGTGTCCAGTCCCCGCCGAGCGCCTCGTACTCGGCCTTGGTAACCCGGCCCACCTCCACACCGTCGACGTGCCACACGATCCGGTCGGAGTACCAGTCCATGCCGTAGTCGTGGAAACCCTGTGACAGGTCGACGCCGAGGTCGGCGTCGACGCCGTGCAGCTTGACGTCGACGGTGTTGTTCGTCTGCGCCGGCCCGTGGATGTTGCCGGTCCATGTCGTGCGCGACTCCGGGGTGCCCATTCCCGGGACCTCGACGATGTCGATCTCACCCTGCCGCGGCCAGTCGTATTCGTGGCCCGGCTCCAGCCCGACCGACCAGAACGCCGGCAGCACGCCTTCGGTGACGGGCATCTGGATGCGCGCCACCACACGGGTTCCGACCCCGATGGACTGCTTGCCCATCGTCACCACACGTGCCGAGGTGTAGTTGTACGGCGCGCCGAGCCCGTCGGGGGCCGCCTCCCGGCGCGCTTCGATCACGAGATTTCCGTCCGCGTCGATGTAGACGTTGTCGCCGTCGGTGTAGTACTGGTTCTCCCCCGCCGACTGTCCCCACCGCCCGGTCTGCAGACCCCAGTAGCGCAGGGCCTCCTCCAGGCTGGAGAAGTTGGTCTCCCACAACGGTTTCGGGCTCGACGACCCAGGTCGCGGAATCACCACGTTGCGGTAGATCCGCGACCGGGTGACCAGCCACCGCGTCTCGGTGGTCTTGGACACCGGGATCGCGAGCCAATCGGTGCCCATCAACTTGCTGCGGATACCGATGGAGTACAGCACGTCGACGATCATCGACCCCCATGTCACCTTCGTGCTCGTGGCGGCGGCGACGAGGACCGGGTCCACCTCGACGGCCGCGTCGTCGGCGGCCGCATCGGCGGTGGTGGCGGCGGTGGTGGTGCCCAGCGCGACGGCTTCGGTGACCGGTTCGGTCGGCTCGTCCGCTTCGGCCCGGGCCGGCGCGGAACGGGCATCATGGTCTCGACCTTCGGAGGCCGGGCTCGCGGCCGGGGCGGGCTCGGCGTCGCGGTCCTCGACGTCGTCCTCGGGCAGGACCGCCGGGTCGTCGACCGGCGGCGCCTCGGCCTCCACCTCGTCGCCGGCCTCCTCGGTCACCTCGCCGTCCGCAGCCTCTTCATCCTCGGCCGCATCCTCGGCGGCCTCCTCGTCGGCGGCCTCTTGTGCGGCCTCGTCGTCGGCGGCCTCCTGTGCGGCCTCGTCGTCGGCCGCCTCTGGTGCGGAACCCTCGTCGCGAGTGGACGTCTGCGCGCCGGTCCCGGGTGCGTCCGCCTCCGGGCGGTCGGTGTTCTCCGCGGACACCGAAGTGCTCGACGAGGTATCCGTATCGGTGCTCGCCGATGCGGTCGCAGCACCGGTCACCATCGCCGCGCCGAGACCGGCGACCATCACGCCGCCGGCCAGCCAGTGTTTGCGAACAGATTTACGTGCGCCATTGCGGCGACTACTCCAGGCCATTGCGACATCCATTCCCGTTGCCGAATCAATAGACGAAACAGAAAAAGAACCGACGATCGATGGATGCTCGGCATCGAGCGAATATGAACGGTTAGCGGAGCATCACTGAGGTACGTCAAACGTAAAGCTTTGAGCTAGTAAGACCCTGTCCTCTGCAACTTCCTCCCAGGTATCGCCGTGTGCGGAGCAAACGTTAGCGAACCGGCGACGAACGCGCGCGTTTTCGCAGCGAAAATGTTGCGAGGACGGAATATCCGCCTTTCGGCAATTCGCCTGCCGGATAGAAAAAACTAATAAACGGCATTTCCAGCGCAGTGCCGGGAATTTGCCAAAGTTGAGGCACAGGGAGCTGCCGGTACGAGAAATCCGGCGCCGGAACGTGTTTCACGCACAGACAGGCGCAACGCGGACACCGCTGAGAATTGCCGCGATGTCAGGAGCAACGCGCGGCCGGCGAAGGCCGGGCCCTGGGCGAATCAGACGGTGAAGCCGAGGGCTCTCAGTTGCTCGCGGCCGTCTTCGGTGATCTTGTCCGGACCCCACGGCGGATTCCACACCCAGTTGATCCGGATCTCGTCGACCAGTCCGGCGCCGACCAGCGCGGTGCGGGACTGGTCTTCGATGACGTCGGTCAACGGGCACGCCGCCGAGGTCAGTGTCATGTCGATCAGCGCGACCGGACCGGAATCACCCTTCTCCAGGTTGATGCCGTAGACCAGGCCGAGGTCGACGACGTTGATCCCGAGCTCGGGATCGACGACGTCACGCATCGCCTCTTCGACGTCGGCCAGAAGCTCGTCACTCGCTGCCGTGTCACTCATGGAATCTCCTCAGAAATCTCGGGCCCGTGGGCCTCCGCCAATGCCGCCTTGAACGCCGTCCAGCCGAGCAGCGCGCACTTCACCCGCGCCGGGTACTTCGCCACCCCGGCGAAGGCGACGCCGTCCCCGAGCACGTCCTCGTCACCCTCGATCTTGCCGCGCGACGACACCATCTCCGAGAACGCCGCCACCGTCTTGAGCGCGTCCCCGACCGTCTGCCCGATCACCTGATCGGTGAGAACCGATGTCGAGGCCTGGCTGATCGAACAACCCTGACCGTCGTACGAGATGTCGGTGACGGTCTCACCGTCCTCGGACAACGCCACCCGCAGGGTCACCTCGTCGCCACACGTCGGGTTGACGTGGTGCACCTCGGCGGCGAACGGTTCCCGCAGGCCCCGGTGATGCGGGTGCTTGTAGTGATCCAGGATCGTTTCCTGGTAGATCTGCTCCAGCCGCACTAGTCCTGCCCGAAGAACTCGACCGCCCGGCGCACGCCGGCGACGAGGCGGTCCACCTCGTCGAGGGTGTTGTACACCGCGAAGGACGCCCGCGCGGTGGCGGCGACGCCGAACCGGCGATGCAACGGCCACGCGCAATGGTGGCCGACCCGCACCGCGACGCCGTCGTCGTCGAGCACCTGCCCGACGTCGTGAGCGTGCACACCCTCCACCACGAAAGACACCGGCGAACCGCGATCCTCCATCGAGGTCGGGCCGATGATCCGGACACCGTCGATCTCCGAGAGCCCGGCCAGCGCCGCGGCCACCAGTTCCCGCTCGTGCTCCTCGACGGCGGACATTCCCAGCGCGTCCAGATACCGCGCCGCCGCGGCCAGCCCGACCACCTGCGAGGTCATCGGGGTGCCCGCCTCGAAGCGCTGCGGTGCGGCCGCGAACGTCGTGGCCTCCATCGTGACGGTCTCGATCATCGACCCGCCGGTCAGGAACGGCGGCAGCGCGTCGAGCAGTTCCCGCCGGCCGTAGAGCACACCGATTCCGGTGGGGCCGAGCATCTTGTGTCCGGAGAACGCGGCGAAGTCGACGCCGAGGTCGTGGAAGTTCACCGGCTGGTGCGGCACCGACTGGCAGGCGTCGAGGACCACAAGGGCGCCGACCGCCCTGGCCCGGGCCACCAGTTCCGCGACCGGCGCGATCGCGCCTGTCACGTTCGAATGGTGGCTGAACGCAACCACTTTCACATTGTCGTCGAGCTCGAGCGAATCCAGGTCGATGCGCCCGTCGTCGGTGACGCCGAACCACTTCAGCGTGGCCCCGGTGCGCTGGGCGAGTTCCTGCCACGGGACGAGGTCGGCGTGGTGTTCGAGTTCGGTGGTGACAATGACGTCGCCCGGCCCGACCGCGTTCCCGAACCGCTTGTCTCCCAGCGCGTACGCGACCAGGTTGATGGCTTCGGTGGCGTTCTTGGTGAACACCAGCTCATCGGCGTCGGCACCGACGAAGGAGGCGATGTCCTCGCGTCCCTGCTCGTAGGCGTCGGTGGCCTCCTCCATCAGCTGGTGCGCGCCGCGGTGCACCGCACCGTTGGAGTTCAGCAGGAAGTCGCGCTCGGCGTCGAGCACGGCGAGCGGCTTCTGCGACGTCGCCCCGGAGTCCAGATAGGCCAACTGGTTTCCGCCGCGCATCACCCGGCCCAGGATCGGGAAGTCCGCCCTGAGCGCGGTGACATCCAGCACCTTCGCCGCCGTCACGTCAGGCCCCCGCGGCGGCAGCCTGGGTGAAGCGCTCGTAGCCGTTGGCCTCCAGTTCGTCGGCCAGCTCGGGACCCCCGGACTCGACGATCCGCCCGCCGACGAACACGTGCACGAACTGCGGCTGGATGTACCGCAGGATGCGGGTGTAGTGGGTGATCAGCAGCACGCCGCCGTTCTCGCCCTCCGCGTAGCGGTTGACGCCCTCGCTGACGACCCGCAGGGCGTCGACGTCGAGGCCGGAGTCGGTCTCGTCCAGAATCGCGATCTTGGGCTTGAGCAGGCCGAGCTGCAGGATCTCGTGGCGCTTCTTCTCACCGCCGGAGAAACCCTCGTTGACGCTGCGTTCGCCGAAGGCGGGGTCGATGCCCAGGTCGGACATGGCCGACTTGACCTCTTTGACCCAGTGCCGCAGCTTCGGGGCCTCGCCGCGCACGGCGGTGGCCGCGGTGCGCAGGAAGTTCGACATCGACACACCGGGCACCTCGACCGGGTACTGCATGGCCAGGAACAGGCCCGCGCGCGCCCGCTCGTCGACGCTCATCTCCAGCACGTCCTCACCGTCGAGGGTGATCGACCCCGAGGTCACGGTGTACTTGGGGTGGCCGGCGATCGCGTAGGACAGCGTGGACTTGCCCGACCCGTTGGGGCCCATCACGGCGTGTGTCTCGCCCGACTTCACGGTCAGGTCGACGCCCTTGAGAATCGGAACCTCGTCCCCTTCGGGGGTGAAGACCGATGCGTGCAGGTCCTTGATTTCCAGTGTGGTCATGTCAGTTCGTTCTCGATTCAGTGATCGCTAGTTCTCGTTCGATGGCTTCGGTCAGGCGCTCGCGCACGGCGGGGACGGCGATCTTGGCGATGATCTCGTTGAAGAAGCCGCGCACCACCAGCCGGCGGGCCTGATCTTCGGGGATGCCGCGCGACCGCAGGTAGAACAACTGCTCGTCGTCGAAACGCCCCGTGGCGCTGGCGTGCCCGGCGCCGACGATCTCGCCGGTCTCGATCTCCAGGTTGGGCACCGAGTCCGCGCGGGCGCCGTCGGTGAGCACCAGGTTGCGGTTCACCTCGAAGGTGTCGGTGCCGGTGGCCTCGGCGCGGATCAGCACGTCGCCGACCCACACCGTGTGTGCGTCCGGCTTGCCGGAGGCCGGGTCACCCTGCAGCGCACCCTTGTACAACACATCGGACTTGCAGTGGGGCTGTGAGTGGTCGACCAGGAGCCGTGACTCGAAGTGCTGCCCGTCGTCGGCGAAGTAGGTGCCGAGCATCTTGGCATCGCCACCGGGAGCGTCGTAGCGCACCGTGGCGGTGGTCCGCACCACGTCGCCGCCGAGGGTGACGTTGACGTGCCCGAGCACCGCGTCCCTGCCCAGCCGGGCGTGGTGGGAGCTGACGTGGACGGTGTCGTCGGCCCAGTCGGCGATCCAGATGACACCGAGTCCGGCCGAGTCGCCGACGACGATCTCGACGTTGTCGGCGTAGACACCGCTGCCGCGGAGGTCGACGACGACGATCGCCCGCGACAGTTCCTCGACACGGATCTGCAGGTGGCCGTAGGCTACCGCGCCCTCGCCGGGCCCGGTGATCACGATCTCGACGGGCTCGGCGACCTCGGTGTCGCGCGCGACGGTCACGATGGTCGCCGACTCGAACGACGAGAACGCTTGCGCGGCAACCCGATCGGTCGGCACACCGGCCTGGCCGAGGCGTTCGTCGCCGCGCTGGACGGTCTCCACGGTCACGCCGGGACGCTGGCTGACGGTGATCCCGGCCGAACCGCTGGGGGTCGCCGACCCGTCGTGCAGCCCGCGCAGCCGCTTGAGCGGCGTGAACCGCCAGATCTCGTCGCGGCCGCCGGGCACCTCGAACGCGTTCACGTCGAACGACGAGAACAGTTCGCCCTTGTTGACGGCGGTGAGGGTCGAGCCCTCCACCGCCTCGGACAGATTCGATGCCACTAGCCGACCGCACCTTCCATCTGCAGCTCGATCAGCCGGTTGAGCTCCAGCGCGTACTCCATCGGGAGTTCCTTGGCGATCGGCTCGACGAAGCCGCGCACCACCATCGCCATGGCCTCGTCCTCGGTCAGGCCGCGGCTCATCAGATAGAACATCTGATCCTCGCTGACCTTGGACACGGTGGCCTCGTGGCCCATCGTGACGTCGTCCTCACGGATGTCCACGTACGGATAGGTGTCGGAGCGGCTGACCGTGTCGACGAGCAGCGCATCGCATTTCACGCTCGAGCGGGAACCGTGCGCACCCTTGTTGACCTGGACCAGGCCGCGGTAGGAGGCGCGTCCGCCGCCGCGGGCCACCGACTTGGACACGATGTTGCTGGACGTGTTCGGTGCCAGGTGCAGCATCTTGGCGCCGGTGTCCTGGTGCTGGCCCTCACCGGCGAACGCCACCGAGAGCACCTCACCCTTGGCGTGCTCGCCGGTCATCCACACGGCCGGGTACTTCATCGTGACCTTGGAACCGATGTTGCCGTCGACCCACTCCATGGTGGCGCCGGCCTCGGCCCGGGCACGCTTGGTCACCAGGTTGTAGACGTTGTTCGACCAGTTCTGGATGGTCGTGTAGCGGCAGCGCCCGCCCGGCTTGACGATGATCTCGACCACTGCGCTGTGCAGCGAGTCGCTCTTGTAGATCGGCGCGGTGCAGCCCTCGACGTAGTGCACATAGGCGCCCTCGTCGACGATGATCAGCGTCCGCTCGAACTGGCCCATGTTCTCGGTGTTGATCCGGAAGTAGGCCTGCAACGGGATGTCGACGTGCACGCCGGGCGGCACGTAGATGAACGACCCGCCCGACCACACGGCGGTGTTCAGCGCGGAGAACTTGTTGTCCCCGGCCGGGATCACCGTGCCGAAGTACTGCTTGAAGATCTCCGGATGCTCACGCAACGCCGAGTCGGTGTCAAGGAAGATCACGCCCTGGGCCTCGAGATCCTCGCGGATCTGGTGGTAGACCACCTCGGACTCGTACTGCGCGGCGACACCGGACACCAGGCGCTGCTTCTCCGCCTCCGGGATGCCCAGCTTGTCGTAGGTGTTGCGGATGTCCTCGGGGAGGTCCTCCCACGACGCGGCCTGCTTCTCGGTGGAGCGCACGAAGTACTTGATGTTGTCGAAGTCGATGCCGTCGAGGTTGGATCCCCAGCTCGGCATCGGCTTCTTGTCGAAGGTGCGCAGCGCCTTGAGACGGATGTCGAGCATCCACTCGGGCTCGTTCTTCTTCGCCGAGATGTCGCGGACCACCGCTTCGGACAGCCCTCGCTGCGCGCTGGCGCCCGCGACGTCGGAGTCAGCCCAGCCGTAGCCGTACTTACCCAGCGAGGCGATGGCCTCCTCCTGGGTCAAGGTCTCCGGCTTGGAGACTGAAGCCTCCGGTGTGAGTGTCATCGCGACACACTCCTTTTGCTCTCGTCGTGGCTTCGGCGCGGGCTGTGCACCGAAGATCTGTGTGTTGTCCGTTTGTTCAGCGCTCGACCGGTACCAGCGGCACGTGGGTGGTACAGGCACAGTCGCCGTTGACGATGGTCGCGAGCCGTTGCACATGGGTTCCCAGCACCTCGGCCATCGCCTGTTGTTCGGCCTCGCACAGCTCGGGGAACTGTTCGGCGACGTGCGACACCGGGCAATGATGCTGGCAGATCTGCACGCCGCCCAGCGGGCCGCCCACCCTGGCGGTGGTGGTCGCATATCCGGCGCTGGTGAGGGCTTCGGCGATGCTGTCGGCGGTGGCCTCGACCTCGTTGTCGGAGGCGGTCTCGCCGACCGGGTCCACGTCGGCGAGGATCGTGTCGATGCGGCGCCGGGCGAATGTGCGCACCGCGTCGTCGCCGCCGATCTCACGGAGTTGCCGCATGGCCGCCGAGGCGAGGTCGTCGTACGTGTGCTCCAGTTTGGCCCGCCCGGCCGCGGTGAGCTGGTAACGCTTGGCCGGCCGGCCCCGGCCCGCGTGCTGCCAGGATGCCGCGGCGTGGGCCTGCGCCTCGCCGGCCTCGATGAGCGCGTCGAGATGCCTGCGCACACCCGCGGCCGACAAGCCGAGACGTTCGCCGATACGGCCTGCGGTGACCGGACCCGATTCGAGCAGCAACCTGATGATCGCGCCCCTGGTGTGACCGTCGGCGGGCTGCGGCGACGCCGACGCAGGCGCCTCCGAGCTGTGCGGACGGATTTTCACAACACCAGTGTGACGCAATTCCGGGGCCGGGTCCACCAAGGGCACCCTTAGCCGGGGTCTGGTTTCTCACAACCGTCGTCGCGGTTTCCGGGGAATAACCGCCCGCTACGCTGCCATCGTGGCAGCCCGCCGGCACTCCCTCAGCTCGTCGATCGCCCGCTGGCACGGCGACGAGCGGACCGTCGGCAGCCCGCTGAACGCCGCCGAGCTCGCCGCGATGCGCCGCACCCGGATCTTCGGCGCCACCGGCACGGTGCTGATGGCGATCGGCGCGCTCGGCGCCGGCGCCCGACCGGTCGTGCAGGACCCGACATTCGGGGTCCGGCTGCTCAACCTGCCCTCGCGCATCCAGACCGTGTCGCTGACGATGACCACCACCGGTGCGGTGATGATGGCGCTGGCGTGGCTGATGCTGGGCCGGTTCGCGCTGGGACCCCGCAAGATGACCCGCAGCCAGCTGGACCGGACACTGCTGCTGTGGGTGCTGCCGCTGCTGCTCGCGCCACCGATGTACAGCAAGGACGTCTACTCCTACCTGGCGCAGAGCGAGATCTCCCTGCAGGGCAACGACCCCTACGAGGTGGGGCCCGCGCCGGGGCTCGGCCTCGACCACGTGTTCACCCTGTCGGTGCCGAGCATGTGGCGGGAGACCCCCGCCCCCTACGGACCGCTGTTCCTGTGGATCGGACGCGGCATCTCGCAGCTGACCGGCGAGGACATCGTCGAAGCGGTGCTCTTCCACCGCCTCGTCGTGCTGGTGGGCGTCGGCATGATCGTCTGGGCCACGCCGCGACTGGCCCGCCGTTGCGGGGTCGCCGAGGTCAGCGCGTTGTGGCTGGGTCCGGCCAACCCGCTGCTGTTCATGCACCTGGTGGCGGGCATCCACAACGAGGCGTTGATGCTCGGCCTGATGCTGGCCGGCACCGAGTTCGCGCTCCGCGGGGTGGACGCGGCGACACCGCTGCTGCCGCGGCCGTTGACGTGGCCGCACGGCCGGGCGCAGTGGATCCGCTGGTATCCGATGGCGATGCTGATCGCCGGCGCGGTGCTGATCACGCTGTCCTCCCAGGTGAAGTTGCCGTCGTTGCTCGCGCTGGGCTTCGTGGCGATGGCCCTGGCCCACCGGTGGGGCGGGACGGTCAAGGCCTTCCTGATCGCGAGCGCGTCGCTGGGCGCGGTGTCCGTGGCCGTGATGGCGTTGATCGGCTGGGCGAGCGGCCTGGGCTTCGGCTGGTTGTTCACCCTCGGCACCGCGAACGTGGTGCGCAGTTGGATGTCGCCGCCGACGCTGCTGGCACTGGGCACCGGCCAGGTCGGCATTCTGCTCGGACTCGGCGATCACACCACCGCGGTGCTGGCGCTGACCCGTGCGATGGGTGTGACGCTGATCGCGGTGATCGTGCTGTGGCTATTGTTCGCCGTGTTGCGCGGCAGGCTGCACCCGGTCGGCGGTCTCGGCGTCGCGCTCGGGGCCACCCTGCTGCTGTTCCCGGTCGTGCAGCCGTGGTACGTGCTGTGGGCCATCATCCCGCTGGCCGCGTGGGCGACCCGGCCCCGGTTCCGCGCCGCGGCCATCGCCGTGACGCTGGTGGTCGGCATCTTCGGGCCGACCGCCAACGGCGACCGGTTCGCGCTGTTCCAGATCGCGCTGGCGACCGTGGCGAGCACGGTGATCCTGCTGATC